>NZ_DASWSJ010000343.1:0-6736 GCF_036402745.1 Actinophytocola sp.
CTGCATCATGCTGCTGTTCCGCGCCCAGGTCGCGGAGCCGGAGGCCGCACCGCCTGCGCCGCAGGGCGCGCCGGCGGCACGCGTGGCCCAGGCCGCGGCCAGGGCGGCGCAGGCTGTTCAGGTTCAGCAGCCGACCCCGCCGCCCCCCGCGCAGGACCAGATCCCGCCCGCGCTCCGCGGCGGCCGCCCCGCCGAGGGCGACCAGCAGTTCACGTACTCGGGCCCGTCCGAAGGCGGCGGCGTCCAGTCCCGCGGCGGCCAGAACGGCAACGGCCAGAAGCCGGGCGCCCAGGGCGGCAGCAGCCGCCGCGAACGCCGCGCCGCGGCCCGCGACGCCCAGAAGAAGGGCAAGACGGGCCCCCGCCGCTGACCTGAAGGCTCGACCAACCGCGGAGCACGGCACCCGAATCTGGGCGCCGTGCTCCGCGGTGTCCGGCCCGGATGGGTTTGTCCACAGGCCGCACCCGAGCGCCCCGAACCTGTCGGTCCCTGTCGTTACGCTGGATCCGGGGGGCCGGAGGCCGCCCGAGCCCCGATCTCGACCAGTTGTCCACAGCCCCGGTCCGCGCGAGCCGAACTGTCGGTGGCCGCGGATAGGCTGGATTCGGGGGCCGGAGGCCATGCCCAGCCCGGTTTGGTCGACCTGTCCACAGCCCTCGCGGGCGGCGCCCGAACCTGTCGGTGCTCGTCATTAGGCTGGATGTCGGGGGGCCGGAGGCCGCGCCCAGCTCGATCCGGCCGACCTGTCCACAGCCCTCACCGGCGGCGCCCGAAACTGTCGGTGCCCGTCGTTACGCCGGATGTCGGGGGGCCGGACTCGAACCCGGAATGCCGGGGACCTAGAGCAGCTCCAGCAGGAACGGCAGCTCCTCCGTCGCATACCAAGCCAGCTCGTGATCCTCAGCGTCACCCAGCGTGAACTCCGCGTCCGGGTCACCCAGGTCGGCCGCGTCGATCACCTCGGCGGCGGCCCGCACGGCAGGCTCGGCGTCCTCCGTGTCCAGATGCACGGCCGCCACCTGGCTCAACGGCACCGAGCCCGCCAACCGCACCACGCCGAAGTCGAGGTCCGGCCGCAAGGTGGCCCCCTCGACGTCCGTGGAGATCACGGCGCGGCGCGGCAGCACCCCCTCCGGATCCTCGGCCAGCTCGCCCGCCAGCAGGCGCAGCGACGCGCGCGCCGCCTCGATCATCGCGGCGTACTCGAGCTCCTCGGCGCTCCCCGTGGCATACGACTCGCGCAACGCCGGCGTCAGCGCGAACGCGGTGTCGCCGACCGCGGCCACCTCACCCTTGGCGTTCAACGCACGCAACATGCTGACCGTGGCTGGAATGTAGACCCTCACCGCACTCCCATTCCCTGTGGCACCGCGCAGGGTTAGATCCTGACACACGCCGCGCCCGTTGACGTGGAATGCTCCACGCGTGGATGGCCCATCTCCCAAGGACAGGTTCGTGACCGTGTTCGGGCGCAAGCCCGTGCTCGAGGCGCTGGCCGACGTGGACCTGCGGGTGGACAAGGTCGTGCTCGCCGACAACGCCCGCGGCCCGGCCGCCCGCGAGATCATCGACGCCGCGTCGGCGCGGTCCGTGCGGGTCGAGCGGGCCAGCGCGCATCGGGTGAAGGTGTTGGCCGGCAACGGAAAGCAGGACCAGGGCGTCCTCGCCGACGTCATCGCCCCGCGGATGCGCCGCCTCGCCGACGCCCTCGCCGGCCGGCCGGCCTCCGTGCTGCTGCTGGACGGGATCACCACGCCGGCCAACGTCGGCATGATCCTGCGCACCGCCACCGCCGCCGGCATCGAGGGGATCGTCGTGCCGCGCCGCGGGGTCGCCTCGCTCGACCCGTTGGTGGTGAAGGCGTCGGCCGGCGTGGCGTTCCACGCGCCGATCCTGCGCTGCTACACCGCCGCCGAGGCCGCCGCCGAGCTGCGCGCGGCCGGGTACCCGCTGTTCGCGCTCGACGGGTCCGCCCGGACCGGCCTGTTCACCGCCGACCTGCCGAAACGCGCGGCGTATGTCCTGGGCGGCGAGACCGGCGGGGTCAGCCCGGAGGTCCGCGCCGAGGTCACCGGGTTCCTGTCGATCCCGATGAGCGGCGGCGTCCAGTCGCTGAACGTCGCCAGCGCGGCGGCCGTCCTCTGCTTCGAGCTGGTCCGCCGCCGCTGACGCTCCGTGTCCACGAGTACACGGTGGGGTGATCGTTGTCCCAAGTGGACGCCGAGCGCCCTCGGTAAGGCATGTCCGCACCTGTTCGGTACCTGTACTCGCCCGAGCCCGGTCTCGTGCTGCGCGCGCTGCCGGAGTACGAGCCGTCGCACGAGCCCGGCGAGGAGGAGCCGCAGCGCTGGTCGAGCCTGCGGCCGGCCGCCGGTCCGCAGCTCACCCTGGTCGCCCCGCCGCGCCTGCCGGAGGCGGCCGTCACGCCGGAGTCCCTGTGGCGGCTGCTGGTCAGGGTGCTCGAGGTGCTGGAGGGCCGGCGCGCGGTGGGCCAGCTGCGCACGCTGCTGTCCGACGCCGCGTACGAGGCCCTGCTCACCCGGCTGCGCACCACGCCGCCGGGCCGCGCGCACCGGCTGCGCCGCCTCCGCGCCTGTTACCCGTCGCCGACGGCGGTGGAGATCGCGGCGGTGATCGACATCGGCGGCACGCCACGGCGGGTGTGCGCGGCCGCCGCTCGCCTGGAGAGGGTGGATGAAACGTGGCACTGCGCGGTGTTCCGCCTGCTCTAAGGCCTGTGATGCACGGCCGCGCCGTGGCCACCGGCCCGAGATCCTACCGACGGCCACCGACAGTTTCGGGTGCCGCCGGTGAGGGCTGTGGACAGGTCGGCCGGATCGAGCTGGACGCGGCCTCCGGCCCCCTAATCCAGCCTAATGGCGAGCACCGACAGTTTTGGGCGCCGCCCGCGAGGGCTGTGGACAGGTCGACCAAACCGGGCCGGGCATGGCCTCCGGCCCCCGAATCCGCCTATCCGCGGCCACCGACAGTTTCGGCGGGCGCGGCGCCGGAGCTGTGGACAACTGGCCGGAGGCGGCCTCGGCCCCCCGGAATCCAGGCTAACGACGAGCACCGACAGTTTCGGGGCGGCCGGCCGGGGCCTGTGGACAACGGTCAGGCTTCGAGGACGATCTTGCCGGTTGTTGTGCCGTCCAGGAGCAGTTGCAGGGCCTCCGCCGCGTTCTCCAGCGGGAGGCGCTTCGCGATGGGTGGGTTCAGCTCGCCCGCCTCGGTCAGCGCGAAGACCTCCGTCAGGGCCTCGGTGAAGCGGGGGCCCGGCTTCACGTAGTAGAACGCCACCCGGCGGCCCCGGCCGCGGCCCAGCAGACGCGCCAGCTGCCACCCCGCGAACCGGCGGACCGTCCCCAGGTACGGGGTCAGCCAGTGGCCCTCGTCGCGGAGGGTGGCGGCTGAGCCGTAGCTGATGAGGACACCGCCGTCGGCCAGCAGGGCGTACGAGTCGGCCAAGTTGCGGCCGCCCACGTGGTCGAACACCGCCGACACGCCGGCCGGGGCGAGGGCCCGGACGGCCGCGGGAACCGAACCCGACCGGTAGTCGACCGGCTCGACGCCCAGGGAACGCAGCAGGTCGTGCTTCGACGCGGAGGCCGTGCCGAGCACGCGAGCCCCCGCCCGCCGCGCCAGCTGGACCAGCAGCGTGCCCACCCCACCCGCGGCGCCGTGGACGAGCACGGTCTGGCCCGGCCGCACGCGCGCCACCTGGTGCACCATCTGCCACGCCGTCACCCCGTTCATCACCACCGCCGCGGCCACGCCCGGGTCCAACGACGCGGGCACCGGCACGACCGTGGCCGCGGGCACGACGACGTGCGTGCGCCACGCGCCGGTCCGGGTGAGCGCGGCCACCCGCTGCCCGACCCGGAGCCCGGAGACGCCAGGGCCCAGCTCGGTGACGGTCCCGACCAGGTCGTAGCCGGGGACGAACGGGAAGCGCGGCTGCATCGGGTATCGCCGGCGCAGCATCTGCACCTCGGCGAAGCTCACGCCGCTCGCCTCCACCCGCACCCGGACCCGCCCCTTGCCGGGCATCGGCGCGTCGCCGGAGGACACCCGCAGCTTCTCGGGCCCACCCGCACCGGTCAGCACGATCTCCATGTCGATCTCCTTAGAGCTAGTCACTGGAGTTAGAAGTTCTAACCACAATTAGAGGGTGTTAGGCTCGGTGTGTCAAGGGAGGAACATGGACCGCAGGCAGCAGTACCGCGAGCAGACCCGCCACGAGGCCAAGCGCATCGCGCTGGAACAGCTGGCCGGGGACGGCATCGCCGGCATCTCGGTCAACGCCATCGGCAAGCGCATGGGCATCACCGGCCCCGCGCTCTACCGCTACTTCGCCAACCGCGACGCGCTGCTCACCGAGCTGATCTCCGACGGCTACCACGACCTGGCCGACACCCTCGAGACCGCGGTGGCCGGCGCGAAGACCCCCGCGGCCCGGCTCAGGGCGGCCGCCACGGCGATGCGCGCCTGGGCGGTCGCGGAACCCCACCGCTACCTGCTGCTCTTCGGCACCCCGGTCCCCGGCTACGAGGCGCCCGAGCACACGCTGGCCGCCGCCAACCGCGCGATGACCGCCCTGCTCGCGGCCGTGGGCGAGGACGCGGGCAAGCCGACCAGGTCGACCCTCCACAAGCAGGTCGCCGCCTGGGGCGAGCGGATGGGCCACGGCGCGCTCACCCCGCGCCAGCAGCACTGGGGCCTCACGGTCTGGACCCGGCTGCACGGCGTCCTCAGCCTCGAGGTCGCCGACCAGTTCGCGCTCTCCGGCATCGACGCCGAGCTGCTCTACAAGGCCGAGGTCGAGGCGCTCGTTGCCTGGTGGGCGCCCGACTCATGACAGGATGACGGTAACCCCGCAGAAAACGGTCACAAGCCGTTCCAGTACAAGGGAGGCGAGCCACATCATGGACGCCGTTTCGTCCGTGCCCGAGCCGGTCAACGAGACCGTGCGGACCTACGCGCCGGGCAGCGCGGAGCGCGAGTCGCTGCAGCGCCGGCTCGCCGAGCTGGAGGGCGAGCAGCACGAGCTGACCATGACCATCGGCGGCGAGCAGCGCATGGCCGGCGGCGAGGCCATCGACGTGGTCCAGCCGCACGACCACAAGCACGTCCTCGGGGTGTCCGCGCAGGCGACGGCGAAGGACGTGGCCGACGCGGTCGGCGCCGCCAAGCTCGCCGCGCCGGCGTGGCGGGAGCTGCCCTTCGACGAGCGGGCCGCGGTGCTGCTGCGTGCGGCCGACCTCGCGGCCGGGCCGTGGCGGGACACGCTGAACGCGGCCACCATGCTCGGCCAGTCCAAGTCCGTGCAGCAGGCGGAGATCGACGCCGCCTGCGAGCTCATCGACTTCTGGCGGTTCAACGTGAGCTACGCGCGGCGGATCCTCGCCGAGCAGCCGAACTCGGGCGCCGGCGTCTGGAACCGGTTCGACCACCGGCCGCTGGACGGCTTCGTCACCGCGATCACCCCGTTCAACTTCACCGCCATCGCCGGCAACCTGCCCACCGCGCCCGCGCTGATGGGCAACACCGTCGTCTGGAAGCCCTCGCCCACCCAGCAGCTCGCCGCGCACCACACGATGCGCCTGCTCGAGGCCGCCGGCCTGCCGCCGGGCGTGATCAACATGGTCACCGGCGACGGCGCCGCGGTCAGCGAGGTCGCGCTGGCCGACCCGGATTTCGCCGGCCTGCACTTCACCGGCTCCACCAAGACCTTCAAGCACCTGTGGCGCACGATGGCCGAGCGGCTCGACACCTACCGGGCCTACCCGCGGATCGTCGGCGAGACCGGTGGCAAGGACTTCGTCGTCGCGCACCGCTCGGCCGACCCCGGCGCGGTCGTCACCGGGCTCGTCCGCGGCGCGTTCGAGTACCAGGGCCAGAAGTGCTCGGCCGCCTCGCGGGCCTACATCTCCCGGTCGCTGTGGGAGTCCGGCGTGCGTGAGCAGCTCGTCGACACCACCGCGTCGCTCACCTTCGGCGACGTCACGGACTTCTCGAACTTCGGCGGCGCGGTCATCGACAGCCGCGCGTTCGCCAAGCACAAGGGCGTCCTGCTGATGGCCGCGGCCACCGCGTCGCTGGAGGTCCTCACCGGCGGCGGCTGCGACGACTCGACCGGCTACTTCGTCG
This sequence comes from Actinophytocola sp., assembly GCF_036402745.1. GTDB lineage: Bacteria > Actinomycetota > Actinomycetes > Mycobacteriales > Pseudonocardiaceae > Actinophytocola. The sequence continues at coordinate 6,151 of NZ_DASWSJ010000343.1, forward strand.
AGCCCACCATCGTGCTGGGCAGCGACCCGGCCAACGAGGTGTTCACCACCGAGTGGTTCGGCCCGATCCTCGCGGTCCACGTGTTCGACGACGGCGACTACGCCAAGGTGCTCGAGCTGGTCGACAGCTCCACGCCCTACGCGCTCACCGGCGCCGTCTTCGCCACCGACCGCGCGGCCATCGAGGAGGCCCACCGCGGCCTGCGCTTCGCGGCCGGCAACTTCTACGTCAACGACAAGCCCACCGGTGCCGTCGTCGGCCAGCAGCCGTTCGGCGGTGGCCGGGCGAGCGGGACCAACGACAAGGCGGGGGCCGCGATCAACCTGCAACGGTGGACGTCACCGCGCTCGATCAAGGAGACGCTGGTGCCGCCGACCGACTACCGCTATCCCTACATGGGCTGACGCGTGGGGCCACACGTGACCGCCTGGCATGTCGGCCCGGTGCACGCGCTCGAGCAGGTGCTCACGCTGGTGCTGGCGATCACGCCGTTCGTGGTGCTCGGGATCGTGATCGCGGTACGCCGCCGACTCGACGAGCGTGACCGCGACCTCTGACTCAGCGGCTCAGGTAGTCCCGGCCGGTG
>NZ_DASWSJ010000344.1:0-15097 GCF_036402745.1 Actinophytocola sp.
TCAGCGGCAGGTAGGAGAGCACCGGCGCGTCGGCCTGCGGGTCGAGACGAGCGTGTCCGGCAAAGTGACGGTGCAACGAAACGCGCAACCGAGGTAGTGGAGGAGGCCGCGGGCTGAACGGGTAAGGATGGCGGCTCCAACTCCTCAGGTCGTGAACGACGCGTGGGTCCTTTCATGGGGCGAAACTCGGTCGTATGGTGCGGTCTGGGCTACTCATGTGACCCACGGTGTGAACAAGAGCGCTGGTAGAGGCTGTTTCCTGCGGGTCGCGGCCGCCTTTTAATCCGCGGGTTCGGGGTTCGATCCCCCGGGGGCCCACCAGGCTTGACCAGCGCAGACGTCTCTGAAGCCGTCATGGACCGGCCTCGTGGGATCAAACGGGGTGCGAGTGGGGGATCAAGGCAGCGGCGTGTTCCTGCTCCTATCGGGCTACGCGGTGGATGACGAGCCGGGTTGCATCGGTGACCAGGTCGGGCTCGTGCCACTGGACGTAGTGGTCACTGCCGGTGGCGACGATCTGCGGGGTGTTCGGCTGTAGCCGTACCAGGGCGGTTTCGGCTGACTCGTACAGCCGGTTGATCTCCTCCCGGGACGCCCCGGGCGGCGGTGGCAGGGCGGTCTGGAACGGCTCGGTCCTGGTGAGCACAACGGCCGGCATCGGGCGCAGCGGAGCGGCGGCATCGACCTGCGCGACGCTGCATCGACCTGCGCGACGCTGCATCGATCTTCTCGGCCTCGGGACGGTCGAGCGGCGTGCCCGGCGCCGCCTGCAGGAACTCCCGGTAGGGCGGCCATTTCGCGCCGAACACGTCCGGGAGGGTGGCGCTGATGGCGTCGACGAACACGATGCCGCGCACCTCGTCGGGGTAGGTCCGGGCGTAGAGGCGGGCGAACAACCCGCCGAGCGAGTGCGCGGTCAGCACGTACGGGCCGGCACATCGGCCGCGGCCAGCAGCGCATGCAGCTCGGCGACCACGTCGGCGGCGGTGCGCGGCTGCGCGACCGGGGTGCTGCGGTCGATCAGGACGGCGCTGCCGAGGGTGTAGAGCACCGTGCCGGGGCGGTCGAAGGTGCACACCCGGTGGCCGGTGGCCAGGGCCTGGGGCACCGGCGGGCCGATCGCCGGCGGGGTGATCAGTTCACTGATGTCCCAGGCGTCCCCGGCGTCGTGGTAGCCGGAGGTCAACAACACCGTCGGCCGGCCGGGGGCGAGCGGCCGTTGCACTCCAGGTGGACCTGCCGCCCCCCGACGTCGAACCCGGGAGGCGAGGTTCGTCCGAGGTCAAGGCCAGGTTGACAGCCCGCTGTAATCCGCTCGCAGGAGGCGTCGGCGTCGTCCGGGCTTCTGCCGATCTGCCCCGGGCGAAGAACCGCAGCTCGGCTCAACCTGCTGCAATCAGGCGGTTCAGCCGGACGCCGCGCCGCGTTCGGCGAAGACGGTCTCCCGCGCGAGGATCGTGCCTCGGGCGATCGCACCCCGCACGACCGCCTCCTCGCCGAGTTCACCGCCGACCAGGGTCGGCCGCATCGGGGTGACCTCGGGCAGAGCCGCAGTGATCGCGGGCTCGAGCAGATCGAGGTTCTGGCCCACGCGGCCACCGAGCACGATCAGCTCCGGGTCGAGAAGGGCGGCGATTCCGGCTACGGCGAGCGCCAGCTGCCGGCCTTCCTCCGCGACCGCCTCGAGGGCCCTCGGATCCCCGTGGTGGGCGAGCTCGAACACCCGCTCGGCGGTGAGGCGACCGGTGAGTCCGGCCTGCTCGGCGTACCGGACCACGGCGTCGGCGGCCACGGCCTCCTCCAGCATGCCCCGCGCGGCCCGCCCGGCCCGGGCGGTGGACGACCGCTCTCCTATCGGCAGGTACCCGACCTCGCCCGCCGCGCCCGTGAAGCCGCGATAGACCCGGCCGTTGAGCACGAGACCCACGCCGACGCCGCTGCCGATCGTCAGATACGCGAAGTCCCTCAGCCCGCGCGCGGCGCCGTAGCTCAACTCCGCCAGCGCGGCGAGGTTCGCGTCGTTGTCGACGGACATGGCCGGGCCGATGCGGTCCGCCAGCGCCTGCGCGAGACCGGCCTGGTGCCAGCCGGGCAGGTTCGCCGCGTAGCGCACACCGCCGCGGCGCGGGTCGAGGACACCGGGCGACCCGATGGCGGTGTGGGTGACCGATCCCGCCGCGAGACCGGCCCTCTCGGTCGCCTCCTCGAGTGACCGGGCGGTGAGCTCGACCAACGCGGCGGCGCTCTTCGCGGTGTTGCGCACGGACAGCTGGGAAAGGGTGTCGCCGAGCAGATCGGCCACACACAGGTGCAGCCAGCCACGGCCGATGTCGATGCCGGCGACACTGCCGGCGGCCGGGTTGGCCGAGTACAGCTTGGCAGGGCGCCCGAGCTGCCGACCTCCACCGGCGCCGGCCGTGACGAGCCCGGCCCGCTCCAGGTCGTCGAGGGCAGCGATCACCGTGGGCTGGGACAGGCCGGCGGCGCGCGCCAACTGGGGCCGGGTGGCCGGGCCGGCGGTGAACAACCGGTCGAGGAGGAGTCGCTGGTTCATCTCCCGCAGCAGCGACGGTGCCGCCCCGGCCGTCAGCGGGGCGACGGGCCCGTCCTGCTCGAACTCGCTCGAGGACCGTGCCATCCACCCATCCTAAGGACTGTTGAAAAAGTGGCGGGGAGGCCCTTGACGCGTAAGTAACCTTTATTAAAGACTCCCAACTATGTGCGGGGAACGGGTTCGCATCGAGCCGTCGGACGGCGCGGCCGTCATGGGGATCGACATCGGTGGCACCAAGATCGAGGTCGCCCTGGCCGCACCGGACGGCGAGATCCTCGGCCGGGCCCGCCTGGAGACCCGCGCACAGGAAGGTCCCGGGCCTGCGCTGGAGCGGGTGGCCGGCATGGTCGTCGCGCTGCACCGACGCCACGGCGCCGACCGCCGGATCGTTGCGCTCGGCGCCGTCTGCCCGGGGGTGGTGCAGCCGGACCGCATCCTGCTCGCGCCGAACCTGCCGGGGTGGGAGGAGACCGACCTCGCCGCGCAGCTGCGATCGGCGACCGGCGTCGCCACCGTCGCCGTCACGAACGACGTGCGGGCCGGCGCGTTGGCCGAGGTCCGCCTCGGCGCGCTCCGGGGGTGCCGTTCCGGCCTCTACGTCAATCTCGGCACCGGGATCGCCGCGGCTCTGGTCGTGGACGGCCGCGTCGCGGAGGGCGCCCACCACGCGGCGGGCGAGATCGGCTACGTCCGGCCGTCCGGCGCGCTCGGGGCCTGGGCCGTGACCGGGTACCCACACCTGGAGTCCGCCGTGGGGGGCAACGCGCTCGCCGAGCGGGCCGCGAACGTCCTGGGTGAGTCGCTGAGCACGGCGCAGCTGTTCGGGCGCGCCGATCCGGTGTCCGCCCACCTCGTCCACCAGGCCCTGGGCGCGCTCGGCACGGCTCTGGTGAACCTCGCGGTCTTCGCCGATCCCGATCGGGTCGTCATCGGCGGAGGGTTCACCGCGTCGGCCGACGTCGTCCTGCCGGTACTCGACGCGTACCTGCGCACCGGCGTCCCGTTCCCTCCCGAGGTGGTCGTGGGGGACTTCGACCGGGATGCCTCGCTGCACGGGGCGATCGCCCTGGCGCTCGACACGCTCGGTCCGCCGGACGGTGGGCCGTTGCTCGACCTGTGTACGGAAGGGGCCACCCGATGAGCGAGCTCGGGATCCGGATGGCGGCGGAGATGGCCGAACAACCCGCCGTGCTGGCCGCTCTGGCGGACCGATTCGACGACATCGCAGGACAGGTCGCGGCCCTGGTCTCCGGGCCGGTGGCCGGCGTGGCCTTCCTGGCCCGCGGGTCCTCGGACAACGCGGCACTGCTCGGTCGCTACGCCGTGGAGTTGTCCTCGGGGCTGCCGACCTGCCTGGTCGCGCCCAGCGTGATGACCGCCTACGACCGCACCCCGCAAGGCTTCGCCGGGTGGGTCGTGGTGGCGCTGTCGCAGTCCGGGCGCACGCCGGAGATCGTCGACCTGGCCAACCGGTTCAGTGCCGTGGGCGCCACCGTGGTGGCGATCACCAACGACGAGCACTCCGACCTGGCAGGGGTGGCCCGGCTGACCGTGGGCCTGCGGGCCGGGCGTGAGGTCGCGGTTCCCGCCACCAAGACGGTCACCGCCCAGATGCTGGCCACGCTCGCCGTGACCGCCGGCCTCGGTGGCACACCGCTCGTCCCGCACCTGGCCGAGTTGCCGGCCCGGGTGGCGGGCGTACTCGGCGACGCCGCCGCGGTGGAGGCGGCGGCGGAACGGCTCGCCCCGCACCGGCGGTTGGCCGTCGTGGCGCGCGGGCTGTGCTACCCGGCGGCCCTGGAGACCGCCCTCAAGCTGCAGGAGACCACCGGGGCCATGGCGCAGGGCTTCTCGACCGCAGACTTCCGGCACGGGCCGATCGCGGTCTGCGGACCGGACGCCCCGGCGCTGCTGATGGGCGGCACCGGTCCCGCCGACAGCGACACCCGCCGGCTGCGGTCCGAGCTGGACCAGCGGGGAGCGCCGAGCGTGCTGGCCGGGTCGGCCGCGGGCGACGACGTCCCATGGCCGGCCGCCGACGGCGCGAGCGACTGCCTTCTCGCCGTCGTCCGCGGGCAACAGCTCGCTCTCGCTGTCTGCCGTCGACGCGGCATCGACCCCGACCAGCCCGCCGGGCTGAACAAGGTCACCCTCACCCGCTGAACCGCGACGTCCCGGCAGGCCCGGCCCGCCGACCCCACCGACGAACGGAAGGACGATCATGAAGTCGACACTCGTGCGTTGCGCGGTGGCCGCGGTAGGCCTCGGACTCGCGCTCACGGCCTGCAGCACCGGCGCCGGCTCCGGCGGCAGCTCCTCGTCGAACGGCGTCGCCTCCGCCCCGGCAGGCAGCTCGGTCATCGACAAGATGCTCACCGGTACCACCGGCCCGAACGGGGAGACCCCGACGCCGCTCACCGACCTGACGTTCAGCGAGGACGACCTCGCGAAGCTCAAGACCGGCCGCTACACCGCCGCCCAGCTGTGGCACACGTCCTCGCAGCTGGTCACCGCGGTGCAGAACGGGGCCGAGGCCGAGTTCGCCCGTCTCGGTATCGACGTCGTCGCCACCGCCAACGCGAACATGGATGCCGGCACCCAGGCCAACCAGGTGCAGACCGCCATGACGAAGAAGCCGGACGTCATCCTCGGCCTGCCGGTCGACCCCACTTCGTCAGCGGCGGCGTTCCAGCCCGCGGTGGACGCCGGCACGCGGTTGGTGTTCATGTCCAACGTGCCGGCGGGCTATGCCTACGGCAAGCAGTACTCGTCGATCGTCACCGACGACCTCTACGCCATGGGCAAGCGGGCTGCCGAGGCGCTCGGCACCGCCGTCGGCGGCAAGGGTGAGGTCGGCATCCTCTACTACGACGCCCAGTACTACGTCACCAACCAGCGCGACGCGGCGTTCCGGACGACCCTGATGAAGGAGTTCCCGGACATCAAGATCGTGGCGGAGCAGGGATTCTCGGATCCGAACAACGCGACGGGCATCGCGAGCGCCATGTTGACCCAGCACCCCGATCTCGCCGGCATCTATGCCAGTTGGGCGCAGCCGGCCGAGGGCGTGCTCTCGGCCCTGCGGACGGTCGGCAACACCACGGCGAAGGTGGTGACCCTCGACCTGGACGACCCGATCATGGTCGACATGGCCACCGGCGGGTCCACCGTCGCCGTCATCGCGGACGAGGCCTGGAATCTCGGCAAGGGGATGGCCGACGCGGCCGCCTACTCGCTGCTGGGCAAGCAGGCTCCGGCGTTCGCCGTGGCCGGAGCGCTCACGATCACCAAGGACAACATCGTCGAGGGCTACCAGCAGTCGCTGCACTCCGACGTCCCCACCGCGGTCCGCCAGGTCCTGAAGTAGGCCGCAGGCCCCGCCCGGGTTGCTCAGCAGAGAGGACACCGTGACCACCACGACCAGCGCGAGGACGATCGCCCCGTCGTCCGGGCCGCTCGCCCGTCTGCGTCGCGCCGAACCCAGCAGCTACATCGTCTACGTCGGCTTCGTGCTCATCGCGGTCGTCATGAGCATCGTGTTGCACGACGACGGGTTCCTGACCCGGCAGAACCTGATCAACATCCTGTTGCAGACCGCGCCCATCACCGTCATGGCGGTGGGCACGGTGTTCGTGCTGAGCCTCGGGGAGATCGACCTGTCCATCGGGGCGGTGGTCGCGCTGTCGGCGATCATGGCTGCGGTGCAGCTGCGCGACCACGGACTGGTGGCCGGCATCGTTGCCGGTCTGGCCACGGGTCTGGTCGTCGGTGTGGTGAACGGGCTGCTGGTGACCAAGCTGCGGCTGCCGTCGTTCCTGGTGACGCTCGGGATGATGGGCCTGTGCGCCGGGCTGAGCCAGCGCATCACCCGGCTGCAGGCGGTCCCTTCCACCGATGTGGCCTTCAACGGGCTGTTCGGCTCGGGCAGCCTGGCCGGGATCTCGACGCTGATCCTCTGGTCGGCGGTGTTCGTGCTGCTCGGTCACTTCGTCTACCGCCACACCCGGCTCGGCGCGCACGTGCTCGCCGCCGGAGACAACGTCCGGGCCGCCCGGGTGAGCGGCATCAAGGTCGACCGGATCAAGATCGGCGTGCTGGCGGTCAGCGGGTTGTCCGCCGCGGTGGCCGGACTCCTGTACACCGGGCGCCTGCACGGGGCGACCTACACCCTGGGCAGCTCCGACCTGCTCACCGTCATCGCCGCGGTGGTGATCGGCGGGACGCGGTTGTTCGGTGGTCGAGGCACGGTCGTCGGAGCGTTGATCGGCTCGCTGATCCTGGGGATGCTCAACAACGGGCTGATCCTGGCCGGACTCTCCGACTCGGAGCAGCAGGTCGCGCGCGGTCTGATCATCCTCGTCGCCGTGGCTCTCACGTTGCGTGAAGACAAGTCCTGACCCGGAACGGAACAGACGCATGTTTCTCGACCTCCTGAGGCGCCGGAACCCGGCTCTCGTCGACGCCGCGATCGCGGCGCACCAGAGCGGTGAGCTCCCGGCCAACACGTTCGCCATCGACCTCGACGCGGTGACCGCGAACGCCGCGGCCATCTCCGCCGAGGCGGCTCGGCTCGGCCTCACGCCCTTGGCCATGACCAAGCAGATGGGCCGCAATCCCGACTACTGCCGCGCGATCATGGCCGGCGGGATCGCGGCGAGCGTGGCCGTCGACACGGAGTGCGCGCGCGCCACCGTCCGGGCGGGTATGCAGCTGGGGCACATCGGCCACCTGGTGCAGGTGCCCCGTGCCGAGGCACGCGCCGCCGCGGACATGCGGCCTGCGAACTGGACGGTGTTCAACGAGGAGAAGGCGCGTGAGGCCGCCGAGGCGTCGGCGGCATCCGGCCGGGAGCAGCCGCTGCTGGCCCGGATCAAGGCGTCGGGTGACGAGTTCTACTCCGGCCACGAGGGCGGGTTCGACGCCGACGACGTGCTCGCCCTCGCCGACGGACTCGACGCCCTCGACTCGGCACGCTTCGCCGGCATCACCACGTTCCCCGCGCTGCTGTTCGACCCGCAGACGCGTGCGGTCCGGGCCACCCGCAACCTCGCCACCCTGGAGGCGGCCGCGAAGCGGCTGACCGACTCCGGCCGGACGGGGGTGCAGATCAACGGGCCCGGCACCACGTCCTCGGCTGCGCTCGTCGCGCTGGCCGGGGCAGGCGTCACCCAGGTCGAGCCGGGGCACGCCCTGACCGGCACCACACCCTGGCACGCGGTCGAGGACCTGCCGGAGCTGCCGGCGGCGTGCTACGTCAGCGAGGTGAGCCACCTGCACGACGGCCGGGCGTACTGCTTCGGCGGCGGCATGTACGTCGACCCGGTGTTCCCGCCCTACCAGGTCCGGGCGGTGGTCGGGCGGGAGCCGGGCGCGACGGCCCTGCTGCCGGCCACGCTGCCGCCGCCGACCGCGATCGACTACTACGGCCAGCTCGACCTCGCCGACGCTCCGACCGTCTCGGTCGGGGACAGCGTGGTGTTCGGTTTCCGGGCGCAGGCCTTCGTCACCCGCGCCTACACCGCCGGCATCGCCGGCATCGCTTCGGGCCGGCCCCGCGTGGCCGGCATCTACTCCGCCGACGGCTCGAAGACGTCGTGGCCCGCCTGAGCCCCGCGGCTCCGCCCACCTCGTCCGGAAGGACAGCCCGATGACCGACACCGTTCCCGCTCTCGCGCTCACCCGCATACGCAAGGAGTTCGGCGGCGTGGTGGCGATCGACGAGTTCAGCCTGACCGTACGACGTGGCGAGGTCGTGGCGCTGGTCGGCGACAACGGAGCGGGCAAGTCCACGCTGATCAAGATCGTGTCCGGCATCCACCAGCCGACGTCGGGAGAGGTCGCGCTCGACGGCGAACCGGTGAAGCTGTCCGACCCCAGCGTGGCCCGCCGCCTCGGTGTCGAGGTCGTGCACCAGGACCTCGCGATCGCCGATCACCAGCCGGTTTTCATGAACATGTTCCTGGGCCGCGAGCTGGTCACCGGGCCGTTCCGCCGGTTGGACAAGAAGCGCATGGCGCGCGAGACGCAGGCGCTGGTCGACGAGCTCGACGTGCGCATCCCCTCCGCGCGTTCGACCATCCGCGACCTGTCCGGCGGCCAGCGCCAGGGCGTGGCGATCAGCCGCGCCACGCACTGGGCGAAGAACCTCGTCCTGATGGACGAGCCGACGGCCGCGCTCGGTGTCGCCGAGACCGCGAAGGTCGAGGAGCTGATCCTGCGCCTGCGGGAGCGCAATCTCGCCGTCCTGTTGGTCAGCCACAACCTCGACCAGGTGATGCGGTTGTCGGATCGGGTCACGGTGCTGCGCCGCGGCGTCCAGATCGGCACGCGGACCACCGCGAGCACGGACAAGAACGTGATCGTCTCGATGATCACCGGTCTGCAGACCGCGGACGCCTGAACCACCGACGGCCCGCAGCACCAGGACGGTAGGAGGACACGATGGCCGGTTCCGCGACCTCGTCGCTCAAGCGGGACACGCTCTCGGTGGGCACGTCGGTGGTCATGTGCATGGCGTTCATGGGGCCGGCGACCAGCGTCGCCTTCAACACGGCCCCGGCGGCCGGTGGAGCGGGCCAGGCACTTCCGTTCGCGCTGCTGCTCGCGCTGGTCGCCTGCCTGCTGGTGGCCAACACGATCGCGGGCTTCGCCCGCAAGCTGCCGACCGCGGGCTTCGCCTACACCTACAACACCCACGGGTTCGGGCCCAGCGGCGGCTTCCTGTCCGGCTGGTTGCTGCTGATCTCCTACGGCATGGTCGGTCCGATGTTGTTCTCGGCCATCGGCGCCTTCGGCTCGGACTTCCTCGCGGCGCAGTTCGGCTGGCACGTCGCGTGGCAGGTCATCACGCTCGTGTTCGTCGCGATCGTGTGGGCGATCAACGCCTCCGGCGTCTCGCACTCGGCGAAGGCGGCGTTGATCTTCCTGGTCATCGAGCTGGGGGTCGTGCTCGGACTGGCATCGACGATCCTCGGCAAGGGTGGTGCCGACGGCGTCACCCTGGCGGCCTTCAACCCCGTGCACTCGCTCCACGGCATCTCCGGCCTCGGCACGGGGATGCTCTGGGGCGTGCTGATGTTCATCGGCTTCGAGTCGGTGGCCACCCTGGGCGAGGAGGCGAAGAACGCCCGGCGCACCGTGCCGCTGGCGTTGTTCAGCGCGGTCATCGTCATCGGGCTGTTCTACGTCTACACCGCGTTCGCCTCGTCCAGCGGTTTCGCGAACGGAACGCAGTTCGCGGCGGACCCGAGCCCGTGGACCGCTCTCGCGCAGAAGTTCTGGGGCGGCACGGCCGTGCTCACGTTGACCGTGATGGCGAGCCAGTTCGCGAACGTGATCTCGGGTTCGAACGCCATCGTGCGCGTGATCTTCGCCATGGGCCGGGAGGGGATCCTGCCGCGCGCGCTCGGCCGCACCGGCTCCCGGAACACGCCGGCCGTCGCGCTCGGTGCCTACATGGCGTTCTCGGTGTTGTTCGCGTTGCTGGTCGGGCTGAAGTACGGCCCGTACGGCGTGTACGCCTTCGCGGGGACCGTGCTCGGCCTCGGCATGGTGTTCATCTACATCGTCATCAGCATCGGCGTGATCCGCTTCTACTGGCGCCGTCACCGGGCCGAGTTCTCCGTGATGCGCCACGGCGTCCTGCCCGTGCTCACCGCCCTGATCATGCTGCTCCCCGTCTACGGCCAGCTGAACCCGGCGCCGGCCTACCCGAACAACCTGGCGATCTGGTTGCTCGTCGGGTGGATGGTGGTCGGCGCTGTGTACCTGGGGTACCTGCACCGCCGCCGTCCCGCGCTGATCGGAGCCATGGGGAAGGCGTTCGAGGACTCCGCCGCACCCGCCTCGGCCCGACCCGAGGGCGCCACCCCCGCCGCCTGACCCCGCGCTTCCGCCACCGGGCCACCACCGAGGAGACACCACCACATGAGCGTCGTGCAGACCGTGCTCGGTCCGGTCCCGACCGAGGAGCTCGGCCGGATCATGCATCACGAGCACCTGCTGTCGCTGGTCCCGGGACCGTGGCTCTCCGGTGGCCGGCCGGACGCGCGAGTGCCGGTCACCGGCCTGAAGCCGGACCCGAACGAGGTGCGGTACGCCGACGACCAGGTACGGCACGCGGTGACGGCGCTTTGCGGGCTCGCCGCACTGGGCATCGGAACGGTCGTCGACCTCAGCCCGTACGGCGTGGTCGGGCGCGACGCGGTCGGCGCGAATGCCGGCCTGCTGCAGCGCATCTCGCGCGAGTCCGGTGTGCACGTCGTGGCCGGTACCTCCGTGTACCTGGAGGCGTACAGCCCTCGTTGGACGGTCGAAGCCGACCTGCGGCAGATGACCGAGCGCTTCGTCGCCGACGCTGCGCAGGGCATCGGCACGAGCGGGGTGCGGGCCGGCGTCTTCGGGGAACAGGCCACCAGCCTGAACCGGATCACCGCGCACGAGGAGAAATGCCTGCGGGCCGCGGCTCGGGCCCAACGAGAGACCGGCCTGGGCCTGACGACACACACGACGCACGGGACGATGGCGTTGGAACAGCTGGAGATCCTTCGCCAGGAGGGCGCGGACCTCGACCATGTCGTGATCGGCCACATGGACACCCACGCCGACCTGGACTACGTCCGGCAGGTGGCCCGCACCGGCGTGCACATCGCCTTCGACACCGTCGGCAAGCAGAACTGGGACTTCGTCCTCGAGCCGGAGCCGCACGACCGGCCGGACGGCGAGACCATGAAGCAGGCCTACCACCGGTCCGACATCACGCGCGCGACGCGACTCGCCGCCCTGGTCGCCGAGGGATTCGAGGACCAGATCCTGCTCGCGCAGGACCTCACCGGCGCCGAGGTCTGGATGAACCCCACCACCCACGGCCAGTGGGGCTACAGCTACCTGGGTGCATCGTTCAGCACCCTGCTGCTCGAGCACGGGGTCACCGAGAAGCAGATCGAGAAGATGCTGCTGGACAACCCGGCCCGGCTGCTGGAGACCACCGCACGACCTTGACGGCGCACTGCACGATCCGGGTGCCACCGACCGAGGTCCACCCCGCGCCGGGTCTCGCGCCGGTCCTCACGACAGCCCCGGAGACGGCGGTGAGGTCGGCGGCCCCAGTTCGCTTCTATCGGCAGAACACCGATACGCACATCTACGCAGAGCGCGTTGACGGGCGATGCGAGGAGCTGGACCCTGGCACGTCTCATCCCGGCTGGCTGGCCGGCTCGTGTTCGCTGCAGCGCGTTCGCCGCTCGTGCTCGGCGCGAGTGGAGCCACCGCCCCGGGCCGCACCGAGATCGCGGGGAGTTGCCGCCATGGACACCGCCACGGACGTCGAGACCCTGCACCGGGGCGTCGAGAAGATCGAGCCCGTCCTGCGGGAGAACGGGCTGGTGGCCGAGCAGATCCGCCGGCTCCCGGACGCCTCGGTGAACGCGATGCGCGAAGCCGGGCTCTACCGGATGTGGACCCCGAAGGACCTCGGCGGGCTCGAGATCGACCCGGTGAGCGGCGTCGACCTCTTCGAGAAGATCGCCCGCATCGATGCCGCCGCCGGGTGGAACCTCTACATGTCGGTGACGCCGTCGGTGTTCGGGATGTGGCTGTCCGACGACGGCGCCCGCGAGGTGTTCGCGGGCGAGCCGACGCTGGCCGGGGCCCTCTTCCCGCCCGCGTCTGCCGTCCCGGCCGAGGGCGGGTACCGCGTCAGCGGGCGCGTCCCGTTCGTCAGCGGCTGCCACGCCGCCACCTGGTTGATCCTCGCCGCCGTCGTGATCGAGGACGGCGAACCGAAGCGCACGGCGGACGGCGTTCCCGTCTCCCTGCTCGCCTTCGTCCCGCACGCCGACGCGGGGATCATCGACAACTGGGACACGCTGGGCATGCGCGGGACCGGCAGCCACGACGTCGAGGTCACCGACCTGTTCGTCCCCGAGAACCGAGCCCCGGTCTTCGCACCGTTCGCCGACGACCCGCCGGGATCGGCGTTCCAGGGTCCGCTCTACCGGATGGTCTTCTGGGAGGCCACGTCGGGCCTGGCCTCGATCGCCCTGGGGATCGCCCGGGCCGCCATCGAAGACGTCGTGCAGCTGGCGAGGGTGAAGACCCCGGCCTACACCGGCATCCCGCTACGGGAGCGCCCGGCCGCCCAGTCGCAGATCGCCCAGGCCGAAGGGCACCGGGCCGCGGCGTGGGCCTACCTGCGGGAGACGCTCGCCGCGGCCTACGCGACCTGCGAGACCGGGCGCATCCTCACCGCCGACCAGCGCCGCGACCTCCAGCTCGCGTCCTGCCACGCCGTCCAGGCCGCCGCGACCGCGGTGCGGCTGGTCCACGAGGTGGCGGGATCCTCGGCGATCCGCAACTCTCAGCCGTTCGCCGCCCACTTCCGCAACGTTCACACCGTCACCCAGCACGCCTTCAGCTCGGCAGGTCGGTACCAATCCGTCGGTCAGCTCATGCTCGGGCTCACGCCGGAATGGCCGTTCTTCGCCTTCTAGCGGCCGGGGCGGGTAGCGACGAGCCGTGACGAAACGGCCGGCGGCCGTGGCCGCGAGGTCGTCCAGGTCGAGCCGAGGCGGGACGGCGCCCGCGGCCGGGCCCGATGCTCTTCTCGGCTGAGCCGATGCCGGTCGCTGCTAGTGGTTCTTGTGGTTCGCGGTCAGCGTGGTCCTGCACGCCAGATGCAGAGCCAGACGCTCGTCCGGCTCGGTGAGATTCACATGCAACAGTTCCTGGATGCGCGTCATCCGCGCGGCGACCGTGTTGCGGTGCACGCCCAGGACCGCGGCCGTCTCCGCCAGCGACGACTCGGCGTCGAGGTAGGCCGACAGGGTCCGCAGGAGGTCACCCGGCTGCCCGTCCAGGGGCACCAGCAGTGAGCGCGCGGCGGGCTGGAACGTGTCGGTGCGGGTCCAGGCGAGCAGCAGTTGGGCCAGTCCCAGCCGGTCGATGTGCACGAAGTACCCGCTGGCGCTGCGGGTCACGGCGAGGCGTGCGGCGTCGGTCGCCTCACCGAGGGTGCGAGAGATGCCGGACGGGCCGTCGTGCGCCCGGCCCACGCCGACGGCGAGGCGGACGGTCGCCGACAGTTCGCGCTGCGCCCGGCGCACCGCGGCGGCATGCGCTTCCACGTCCGCGGGCGCAGGCTCCTCGGCCGAGGTGGTCCAGGCGGACCACCCCTCGCCGTGCTCCACGACCGCCGGGGAGAGCCCCTGTTCCGCCAGCGCGGCGACGACCTCGGCGCGCAGCGCCGCCGTGTCGACATCGCTGCCGGCGTCGAGGCGGATACCGATGTGCCAGCCGTCGAGCCGCCATCCTGCGTCCAGCGAACGCCGTCGGGTCCCCGTGGACAGCTCGCCCGCCGGGTGCAGGAGCTCCCCGAGCAGCGAGGCGCGGGCACGCGCATCGCGCTCGACCGAGAGGCGCCGCGCGGCGAGCCGCTGCGCCACCCCGGCGGTGGCGACGAGCAGCGCACCGGCCAGCGCCTCGGCTTCGGCGGGCAGCCGGTGGGGCAGCAGCACCGCCAGCCGGATCGGGGAGCCCTGCTCCGTCGTCACCCGCTCGGTGACCAGCTCGGCGGACGCGGCCACCTCGTCGCCGGCGACGACGCCGCCGCTCGCGTCCAGCAGCGCGGTCGGGCGGCGGAACAGGGCACGCAGCGCGCCCAACAGGTCGTCGACGAGCGGCCCCGCGCGGCGGCAGACCTCGGCGGTGCGCAACACGAGGTCCGCTTTGAGGCTGTCTCCCTCCGCGATGAACGAACGCAGCGACAACGCAGCGTCCAGCGGCGACGCGCTGCCCAGCACCGGCAGGTCCAGCCGCTGCGCCAGGGCCACGCTGCCCTGCAACAACGGCTCGACCCCCGGCAGCAGCACCGCGCCGGCGCCCGCGGCCTCGGCCCGATGCAGCAGGGTGTCCAGCCGCCAGTCGGTTCGGCCGGCGGACAGCACGACCGCGAGCAGCCGCCCGTCGAGGCCGGTGGGCCGGCCGGTCAGGTCCGGCACGACCGCGATGCCGGTCACCGGGTGTTCGTTCGCCGCGCCGGCCGCCAGGAGAGAGACGGTGCCCGTCCACTCCGGATGGTCGAGCATCGCCGCGAGCGGGACACCGCGCACGGTCACGCCGGCTCCAGCAACACGGGCGGGCAGTCCAGCCCGAACGCGGCGGGCCCGACCGCGGCCAGCCGATCCTCGCGGCGCCACCACGAGGGCCCGGGGAGCACGACCACGAACACCTCGTCCCCGACCCGCAGCCGTTCGACCGACAGCGGTCGCGCGGTCTGGCGGTCCAGCACGCACAGCAGGTCCGGGGTGGTGGCCACGACCTCGCCGTCGATCATCGCCAGGAGGTACTCGTTCTCGGTCTCCAGGCGCAGCACCTCGCCGCTCTGCCCGATGACCGTGACGCTGCCCCGGCCGAAGGTCGACGCCGGACCGTGCCGGTCGATCTCGAGGACCCGGCCGTCGCCGAGCGTCCGGCCTCCGAGCGTGTGTGCCACCTCCGCCGACGAGGGCGGCCGCCGCAGCGACGCGTGGGCCTGCCCGAGCCGCA
>NZ_DASWSJ010000345.1:0-1852 GCF_036402745.1 Actinophytocola sp.
TATGAACTCGGTGACCGGGTGTTCCGCTCCCTCTACGGCACCGGCTGCGCGGCGACGATCTCCGAGATCACCCTGGAGGCAGGCGACGACGGCCCGGTCGAGGTCACGCTGACCGGCAATCGCCGCTTCAAGGTCGCCGAGCTCGACAGCGGCGGCGACTACCTGATCGCCGACGTCGAATGGCTGACCGAGGAGCCCGGCGACGACCCGCTCGGTACTGCGACCGTGGCGGTCCAGCGCTTTCGTCGTTACGCGGCCGCCATCTCCGAGATCAGCCAGCCGGGCCTGCACATCGCCGGCCTCCCGGACGAACCGGGCACACTGTCCTACCTGATCTCGGCCGCCATGACCCTGATGACGCCGGATCGCCAGAAGCTCCTCGAGGCGAGCGACACCACCACCCGCCTGGCCATCCTGGTCGGCCTCCTCGACAGCGAACTGGCCGCCATCGCGGCACTTCCGTCCCTCCCCGCCACGGACCTCCCCTGGTCCGAGATGTCCCCCAACTGATCAGCGGACGACAATCCCCGGCGGGCCGGCGACCAGTTCGCCGATGACCGGGTGGCCGGGGAGTTCGCCGGCGACGAGCAGGCCGCCAGAGGTCTGGGCGTCAGCGAGCAGGAGCAGTTCGTCCTCGGACACCGAGGCGGTCAGCGAGTCCCGGACCCAGTCGAGATTGCGGCGGCTACCGCCGGGGACGAAGCCCGCGGCCAGTGCCTGCCGCGCGCCGTCCAGATAGGGAACCGCGGAAGCGTCGATGACAGCGCCGACGCCGCTGGCGCGGACCAGCTTGAGCAGGTGACCGAGCAGTCCGAACCCGGTGATGTCGGTCGCACAGACCGCACCGGCGGCGACCGCCGCGCGGGAGGCGTCACGGTTCAAGGTGGTCATCGTCGCGACCGCCTGCTCGAACACCTCGCCGGTCGCCTTGTGCCTGTTGTTGAGGACGCCGAGCCCGAGCGGCTTGGTGAGCGTGAGCGGCATACCGGCGCGGCCGCTGTCGTTGCGCAGCAGCCGGTCAGGGTTTACCAGCCCGGTCACCGCCAGGCCGTACTTCGGCTCCGGGTCGTCGATGCTGTGGCCGCCGGCCAGGTGGGTCGCAGCCGCGGCGCAGACGTCGGCGCCGCCGCGAAGTACTTCGCCGGCCAGCTCGAACGGGATCCTGTCTCGCGGCCAGGAGAGCAGATTGACCGCCACCAGCGGATCGCCGCCCATCGCGTAGACGTCGGACAGCGCATTGGTCGCGGCGATCCGCCCCCAGTCGTAGGCGTCGTCCACAACGGGAGTGAAGAAGTCGGCAGTCGCGACCACCGCACGATCACCATCGATCCGCACGACAGCCGCGTCGTCGCCGTGCTCGACGCCGACCAGCAGATCCCCGGTGGCACGGCCCGCGGGCAAGCCGCCGACGATCCGCTCCAGCTCACCAGGCGGGATCTTGCACGCGCATCCGCCACCGGCCGCGTACTGCGTGAGGCGGACCGCGGCTTCCACACCCGTCACGAACTGCTCTCCTTGCGCGCCATTCGTTCCTTCTGCGGTACGACGACGTACTTCGGGTCGCGGGCCGAGGCCAGCCCTGCCTGGAACACTCCGAAGCGGGTCAGCACGGACCCGCCGAGGTAGGAAGCACCGGCCACGCTGGAAATGAGCCGCGACCGCCGGCCGAACGGAGTGAGCGCCACGCCGACCGCTGTCAGAGCCCGGGCTACCTTGAGCAACACTCCAGGACGGCCCTTCTGGTAGACCTCAGCATGCAGGCCGATCCGCCGCAGCATCGCTTCCGTCGCGGCCAACTCGACCGCACCCCCGACCATCGCCATCCGCCGACCTGGGCCGGCCTCGTCCAAGG
>NZ_DASWSJ010000346.1:0-29198 GCF_036402745.1 Actinophytocola sp.
CGCCGACCACGCCGACCACCAGAACCTCAGGGGACCGTGACGGCACCCAGCCACCACCCACCTCGATACCCGCACCATTCGCCGGGACGCAACGCACACTTTGAATCCCGGGGAGGCGGACTAGTGACGGCACCCAGCCACCATTCACCTCGATACCCGCACTATTCGCCGGGACGCAACGCACACTTTTAATCCCGGGGAGGCGGACAGGGGAGTAGGGCCTTCAGGACGGCCGGGGTGTCGGCGAGGTCGGGGAGGACCACGTCGGCGCCCGAGTCCGCCAGCTGGGCAACGCTGTGCCGGCCCGTGGCCACGCCCACGGTGACCGTGCCGTGGTGGCGGCCCGCCGCGACGTCGGCCGGCGTGTCGCCGATGACCACCACCGACGACGGGTCGAACGACACGCCGTGCTTGGCCGACGCCTGGGTCATGGCGGCCTCGACCAGGTCGTGGCGGTGCTCGGACAGCGAGCCGAAGCCGCCGATCTCGAAGTCGACGTGGTGGTGCAGGCCGAACGCCTCGAGCTTGTAGCCGGCGAGCGTGGGCAGGTTGCCCGTGACCAGCGACTGCACCACGTCGTCGCGGGCGTTGAGCGTGGTGAGGATCTGGGCGGCCCCCGGCAGCGCGCGCCCCAGCGTGGGCAGCGTCTCGCGCGCGGCCAGGACGATGGACTCCAGCTCGGCGAAGATGCGCTCGATCTCCGCGTCCCCGGCAGCCGCGCCGTGCGCGGCCAGCAACTCCTTGGCCAGCGAGCGTTCCGTGCGGCCGGGGAACGTGGGCAGGTGGTCGAGCGGCTTGCCGACCACGTTGGCCAGCGCCTGCGCGTACCACCTCCGGCCGGTGCCGCTGTAGTCGACGAGCGTCAGATCGATGTCCCAGAGAACGAGCGTGTGCACCCCGCCATCGTGACACGGCGCACCGACACGCTCCCGTATTTCAACATCGGTTGACTTCCCCGGCCGGTCCCGCGACACTGGGACCGAATTCAACGACTGATGAACTCAGGAGGAGATCGATGGCCGCCTCAGCCCGTCGCCGGCCGGTGCTCGTCGCCGTCCTGCTCGGCGTGGCCGGCGCCGTGGTCGCCACGGTGCTCGGCTTTCTCACCTTCGGCGCCCAGGCCACGGCCGCGCCGGACCACCTCCCGCTCGCCGTCGCGACCCCGCCCGGGCCACTCCGCACCGGTGCCGAGCAGATCGCCGGGCAGGGCGGCGACGCCGTCGAGTGGCGGGTCACCGACCCGGCCACGGCCCGGAACCTCCTGCAGGACAAGGAGGTCTACGGCATCCTCGAGCTCGCCGGCGGCCCGCAGGGCGTCACGCCGACGGTCGTGGTCTCCGGCGCGGTGAACCCGCAGGGCACGCAGACCGCCCAGCAGATCCTCACCGGCGCGGCGCAGGGCCTCGCCGGCGCGCTGTCCCAGCAAGGTGTCGCGGTCGCGCCGCCGAAGGTCGAGCTGGTCAACCCGGTCAGCGTCGCCGGCCGCACCGCCCCGCTCGCGGCGAGCGCGCTGCTCTGGATCGGCGGTCTCGTGGCCGCGATGGCCTGGGGCCTGCTGGTCGTGCGCCAGGGCATGCGCCCCGGCCCGCTGTCCCGCCTCACCCTGCTCGCGACCGTGAGCGTCGTCGCGACGGCCGTCGTCGCCGGGTTCTTCAAGCTCTGGGACTCCTCGCTCCCGCTGACCGCGGACGTGCTCGGCTTCCTGCTGCTCACCGCGGTCGCGTTCGCCTCCGTGCAGGGCGCGCTGCTGCGCCTGCTCCGCCTGCGCGCGGCGGCGATCCTCGGCCCGCTCTACCTGATCGCGCCCGCCGTGGCCGGCCAGGTGCCGGAGATGCTGAACCCGACCTACCGCGCGCTGCTGTGGTCGTGGACGCCGTTCCGCTTCTCCACCGAGGGCCTGCGCAGCCTCCTGCAGGGCACGTCCGGCGCGCCGGACGTGCGGACGGGGCTCCTCGTCCTCTCCGGCATGGCCGTGGTCGGGCTCGTGATCATGCTGTGGCCGGGGCGCGCGACGCTCGAGGCGCCGGTCACCAGCGACACGCGCTCACCGGAGCTCGTCGAGGCGTGAGGTCCGGCTCAGCCCGCGAGGAAGCTGAGCCGGACCTTCCGCACGGGGTTGTCGACGTTGGTGTCCACCAGGCAGATCGACTGCCAGGTGCCCAGCACCAGGTCGCCGGCCAGCACCGGCACGCTCGCGTAGGGCGGCAGGAACGCCGGCAGCACGTGGTCGCGCCCGTGCCCCGGCGAGCCGTGCCGGTGCCGCCAGCGGTCGTCGGCCGGTAGCAGGTCGCGCAGGGCGCGCAGCAGGTCGTCCTCGCTGCCCGCCTTCGTCTCCATGATCGCCAGGCCGGCCGTCGCGTGCGGCACGAACACGTGCAGCAGGCCGTCGCGCGCGCCCGCGTCGGCGAGGAACCAGTGGCACGCGTCGGTGAGGTCGTGGACGACCTCGCGGGCGCCGGTCTCCACCTCGATCTCCGTGGTGTGCATGCCGGACACGGTATTAGTTGAGGAGTGCGTACCGCCTTTGGACAGCAGTTCGACCTGCCGGCCGGCTACCTCGACACCGCCAGCATCGGGATCCCGCCCGTCGCCGCGGCCGACGCGGTGAGCGAGGCCGTCGAGCGGTGGCGGCGGGGCGAGGCGCGGCCGCCGGACTACGACCAGTACGTCGAGCTCGCCCGCGGTGCGTGGGCCGAGCTCGTCGGCGTGCGGGTGGAGGACGTCGCGATCGGGGCCAGTGCCTCGCAGCTCGTCGGGCTCGTCGCGGCCAGCCTGCCGGCCAGCACCCGCGTACTCACCGTGCGCAACGAGTTCACGAGCGTCACCTTTCCCTTCGCCGCGCAGGGAATGCCGGTCACCGAGGTGCCGCCGGACCAGCTGCTGTCCCATGTGGACGGTCACGATCTCGTCGCGGTCAGCGCGGTCCAGTCCGCCGACGGCACGGTCGTCGACCTCGATGCCTTGCGCCGGGCCGGAAAGCCCGTCCTCCTCGACACCACCCAGGCCGCCGGCTGGCTGCCGCTGCGGCTGGACTGGGCGGACTGGGTCGTCGGCGCCGGCTACAAGTGGCTGCTCGCCCCGCGCGGCGCCGCCTGGCTCGCCGTCCGGCCGGACAGGCTCGCCGAAACCCGCCCGCACGCGGCGAACTGGTACGCCGCCGCCGACAGCTGGGACGGCATCTACGGCCTCCCGCTGCGCCTGGCCGACACCGCGCGCCGGCTCGACCTGTCCCCGGTCTGGCTGGCCCAGCTCGGCGCCGCGCACACGCTGCCCTGGCTCGCGAAGACGGATCTGGCCAAGGTCCGCGACCACTGCGTCGACCTCGCCAACGCCACCCGCAAGGGCCTCGGCCAGGAACCCGGGGACTCGGCCGTCATCGCCGTCGATCTGACCCCTGACCAGGCCGGACGCGCGAGCGCGGCGGGGGTGGTGAGCAGCCGGCGGGCAGGCCGGACCAGGCTCGCCTTCCACCTCTACAACACGATGGAGGACGTCGAGCTGCTCCTCGGTAGCACGCGCTGACGGCAGGGCATCCGGTACCTCACCCTGGTTAACCGTGGTATGTCCGGTTACCGTGTCGGCCGTGTCGGCTCCCTATCGCCCCGGGCAATCACCTTGGCCCGACAACCAACCGCAGCGCCCGGCGCCCATCCAGTTCCGGCCGGAGGGCCAGCCGCCGCTGGGCAGCCCCTGGCTGGCGTGGACGCTGCGGATCCTCGGGCTGATCGCGGTCGCGGTGATCTCCGGCGTCGTCTGGTGGTACATCCAGAACGAGGGCTCGCAGAACGCGGCGACCGGCTACGGCGGCCCGACCGGCCAGCAGAGCCAGGGCGCGTACGACTTCACGGCCAAGCTGGACAAGCCGCGGGAGGACCAGTCCTGCGGTGAGCACGCGTACGGGGAGACCAAGGCCTTCCTCAACCAGAAGCAGTGCCAGCAGCTGACCCGGTCGGTGTTCACGACGAAGGTCCAGGGCCGCACGATCTACGTGTCGGTGTCGGTGGTGCAGATGGCCGACGAGGGCACCGCGGACGAGCTGCGCAAGCTCACCGACAAGGACGGCTCGGGCAACGTGAGCGATCTGGTGCGCGAGAAGGTCGTGAAGGTCGACGGCCTCACCGAGCTCAGCGGGGGCGGCGGCTACGACTCCGCGCAGCAGGGCAAGCAGGTGGTCATCGTCGAGGCCGACTACGACCCGAAGGCGTCGAAGGGCGGCAAGGAGTCCGAGCTGGACGAGGTCTGCACCGACGCCATCCGCCTCGGCAACGACATGCTGGCCAACTCCGGCGGCTGACCCGCCGATGAGTTTCGGCCCCCGCGGCGGTCTCCATGTCAGGAACCGTCGAGGGGAGCATCTGATGAGCAAGGTCCTGTGGCACCTCACCATGTCGCTGGATGGCTTCGTGGCCGGCCCGAACCACGAGATGGACTGGATGTCCGGGCTGCGGTTCCGCCCGGGGCTCGTGGCCGAGAGCGTCGCGTCCACGGGCGCGATCCTGGCCGGCCGGCGCGGCTACGACGCGGGCATCGAGCAGTACGGCAAGGCATCCGGGCAGGCCTACGGCGGCGCGTGGGACGGCCCGATCTTCGTGCTGACCCACCACCCCGAGGACACGGTCCCCGACCCGGCCATCACGTTCCTCAACTGCGACATCGCCGAGGCCGTCGAGACCGGCCTGGCCGCCGCGGGTGGCAGGAACCTGGAGATCTTCGGCTCCGACATCGCCCGCCAGTGCGTCCTGCGCGGCCTGATCGACGAGTTCTACGTCCACCTGGCCCCGGTCATGCTGGGCGACGGCATCCGCCTGTTCGACAGCCCCGGCACGGCCCCGATCCGCTGGAACCTGATCCACGACGGCGACCTGGCCCAGGTTCTGGACCTGCGGTACTCGCCGGCCTAGGTCGCGGGCTGGCCGGGCAGTGCGGGTGTCGCGGGCGTCTGGCCGGCGGCGCGGCGCCACCGGGTGGCCCGCACCGCGGCGATCGTCAGGGCCTCCAGCGCCGCCGTCCGGACCGCCTTGTCGTCGGTCCGCTCCAGCACCGCCCGCCAGGCCACCGTCGTGTCCGTCTCCGCCAGGATCAGGACGGCCAGCGCCGACGCCTGGTCGGTCACCGGCTTCGGGGGGACGTACGCGGGCTCCGCGGGCGACGGGGTGGCGCCCGCGTCGGCCAGCAGGCGTTCGGTCGCGTCGCGGCGGGCCCGGTGGGCCGTGGTGCCCTCCGCGACCGGCGCGTTGAAGCTGTCCGGCAGGAACGCGCTCACCAGGCCGTACACCCACAGCGCCGCATGCTCGGCACCCAGCGCGGCCTGCACGGCCGCCAGCGAGTCGGCGGGCAGCCTCATGCCAGCACCTCCCGCAGCGACGCGCACCCGGCCGCCACCGAGCCGACCAGGCCCGCCCGGTAGCGCGGCAGCGACGCCACCAGCTTCCCGGCCTCCTGCTCGGCCGCCGTCAGCGCCTCGACCAACGCGGTCCGCGCCGCCGCGGGGTCCGGTGGCGGCGCCGGAGAGGACGTCGACGGCGCGGCGGCGGAGGACGACACCGGCGGCCGCGCCCGGTCGACCTCCGTCTGGAGCGCCTCCGCGTGCGCGCCCCGCGCGGCGGCCACCTCGGCGGCGGCGGGGAGGCCGGCGACCGCGGCCGCCAGGGACGCGTCCGCCCGGGCCCGGGCGGCCAGCGCGGCGAGCGGGTCAGGCGGCGGAGGGGGCGCCGGCGCAGGGGTGCACGCGGCCGGCACCAAAAGCACCAGCGCACCCGCCCGCAACACGTGTCGACGCCCGAAGCTCATCACGGGCGGTCATACTGCCAGGCGAACACGACACCCGGTCGGACGCACCATGCCTGCTCGGGCCCAACTCGCGCGCCACGACGAGATACGCTTGGCAACCACGGTCAGTGAGAGAGAGCAGGGAGTGCCCACGTGCCAGGTCAGCGACAACGCACCAACGGCGCCGGCGAGACGCTGGAGCCGGTAGTCGCCGACGCCGTCGCGCGGGCCGGCTTCGACCTGGAGCTGCTGCACGTCCAGCAGGCCGGCCGGCGCCAGCTGGTCAAGGTCGTCGTGGATTCGGACAATGTGGCCGGTGGCATCGGCCTCGACCAGGTCGCCGAGGTCAGCCGGGCCGTCGCCGAGGCGCTCGACGCGCTCGAGGACGACCGCACGGCGGGCAGCGTCCTCGGCGGCTCCTACACCCTCGAGGTCACCAGCCCGGGCCTCGACCGCCCGCTGACCAAGCCCCGCCACTGGCGCCGCGCCAGGCTGCGCAAGGTGGCCGTGCGAGCCGTCCGGGCCGAGGGACAGGGCGAGGACAGCTACACCGCCCGCGTGGGCGACGCCGACGACGAGGGCGTCCACCTGCTGGTCGACGGCCGGAAGAGACACGTGAGCTACCAGGACATCGAGCACGCCGTGATCGAGATCGAGTTCCGCGAGCCGCCCGCGGCCGAGATCGCCATGCTGGAACAAGAGGAGGAGTCGAGGTGAATGTCGACATCGCCGCGCTGCGCGCGATCGAGCGGGACAAGGACATCCCCTTCGACACGGTGATCGAGGCCATCGAGACCGCGCTGCTCACCGCGTACAAGCACACCGACGGCCACCAGCCGCACGCCAAGATCGACATCGACCGGCGCACCGGCCTCGTCCGGGTCATCGCGTACGAGGTCGGCACCGACGGCGAGCCGGCCGAGGAGTGGGACGACACGCCCGAGGGCTTCGGCCGGATCGCCGCCACCACCGCGCGCCAGGTCATCCTGCAACGCCTGCGGGACGCGGAGAACGAGAAGACCTTCGGCGAGTTCTCCGCCAAGGAGGGCGAGCTCGTCGCCGGTGTGGTCCAGCGGGACACGCGGGCCAACTCGCGTGGCATGGTCGTGGTCCAGGTCGGCGAGACCGAGGGCGTGCTGCCCTCGGTCGAGCAGGTCCCGGGCGAGCGCTACGAGCACGGCACCCGCATCAAGTGCTACGTCCTGGGCGTCAGCCGGGGAACACGTGGGCCACAGATCACGTTGTCGCGTACGCACCCCAATCTCGTGCGCCGCTTGTTCGCGCTCGAGGTTCCCGAGATCGCCGACGGCACCGTGGAGATTCCCGCGGTCGCCCGCGAGGCGGGTCACCGGTCCAAGATCGCGGTCCGGTCCACCATCCCGGGGGTCAACGCCAAGGGCGCCTGCATCGGGCCCATGGGCGCGCGGGTGCGCAACGTGATGAGCGAGCTGCTCGGGGAGAAGATCGACATCATCGACTACTCCGAGGACCCGGCCACGTTCGTGGGCAACGCGCTGTCGCCCGCCAAGGTCATCTCGGTCCGCGTGGTCGACGAACGGGCGAAGACCGCTCGAGTCGTCGTGCCGGACTTCCAGCTGTCCCTGGCCATCGGCAAGGAAGGCCAGAACGCCCGGCTGGCGGCCAGGCTGACCGGGTGGCGCATCGACATCCGCAGCGACGCCGCCGACTCCAGCCTGGCGGACGAGCCGAACGTCACACCAACCGGATCATCGACTGCGGGTTCGGTCGAGTAGGACCGACGGGATAGACTCATCAGTGGTTCACCGTTCTGGACCGGCGTCCGCACGTCCCCGGCGTAACAGCCCGGTACGTACCTGTGTCGGCTGCCGGCGCAGGGCGGAGGCCGGTGAGTTGCTCCGGGTCGCGCTCGTGGATGGAGACCTGGCTCTTGACCTGCGGCGCCAAGCCGGCGGTCGGGGGGCATGGCTTCATCCCGAGCCGAGTTGCCTGGACAAGGCCGAGCGGCGGCGTGCGTTCGCGAGAGCGCTGCGTGTGCCGGATCCGCTCGACACCGACACGCTCCGGAGGGATCTGGAGCAGCTGGTTCACCGCAGTACCGGACCGGGACCTTCCCGGGCCGGGCTGGATTAGCGAAAGCAGGTCGACCCGTCATGAGTCAGCCGTGAAGCTGAAGCCATGAACGTCAGACAATAAGACGAGGTCGCGCGGGTCAATGCCGCCGGCCTCACTCGGACGAGGAGAGCAGTGGCAGGCAAGGCCCGAGTACACGAGCTCGCGAAGGAGCTCGGAGTCACCAGCAAAGAAGTTCTCGCCAAGCTGAAGGAGCAGGGCGAGTTCGTCAAGTCAGCGTCCTCCACGGTGGAGGCCCCAGTGGCCCGCCGGTTGCGGGACGCGTACCCCTCCAAGACAGACGGAGCCAAGGGCTCGAAGGGTCGCCCGGGGCCCCGGCCGCCCGCGCGCCCGCAGCCGGAGCCAGCAGCCCCGGCGGCAGCGCCCGCCGCTCAGTCGGCCCCTCAGCAGGCCCCCGCCCAGCAGGCCCCGGCTCCGCAGCAGGCACCGGCCCAGCAGGACCCGGCGCGGCAGGACGGCCCCAGGCCGGCCCCGCGTCCGGCCGTCCGGCCCGGTCCCGCACCGAGCACCCCGGCGCCGAGCGCACCCGCGCCCGTCGCTCCGGCGGTGCCCGAGCCGGCCGCGGCCAAGGTCGAGACCCCGGCTCCCGAGCCGGCGGCCGCGGCGGCTGCGGCAGCGGCGCCCGCGCCGCAGCAGACCCAGCAGCAGCAACAGCCCCAGGCCGGCGCTCGCCCGAGCGGTGGCCAGGCCGGCGGCCGTTCCGGTGGCGGCCAGGGCGGTGGCCAGCAGCAGAGCGGTGCCGTCGTGCCGCCGCGCCAGCAGGGCCCCAAGCCCGGTCCGCGCGCCCCGCGCGTGGGCAACAACCCGTTCGGTGTCGGCGCGGGCGCTCCGGCGCAGCGTCCCGGCGCGCCGCGTCCGGGGGGCGGTTCCCCCGGTGGCGAGCGTGCGGCCCGGCCCGGTGAGGGTCGTCCGGCGGCTGGTCCCCGTGGTGGCGGCAACGCCCCCGCAGGCCCGCGGCCGTCGCCCGGCTCGATGCCGCCCCGGCCCAACCCGGGCATGATGCCCCCGCGGCCTGCCCGTCCGGCTGGTGCCGGCCGTGGTGGTCCCGGCGGCGGCGCCCGTGGTGGTCCTGGCGGCGGCGCCCGTGGCGGCCCTGGTGGCGGTCCCGGCGGCGGCGCGCGTGGCGGTCCCGGTGGCGGCGGCGGAGGTTTCCGTGGCGGTCCCGGTGGTGGCGGCGGCGGCGCTGGTGGCGGTGGCGGTGGCTACCGCGGCGGCCCCGGTGGCGGCGGCGGTGGCGGTGCCCCGGCCGGCGGTGGCGGTGGTTTCCGTGGGGGCGGCGGTGGCCGTCCCGGTTCCGGTGGCGGTCGCGGCGGTGCCGCGGGTGCCTTCGGCCGGCCCGGTGGGCCGTCCCGGCGTGGTCGCAAGTCCAAGCGGCAGAAGCGCCAGGAGTACATGGAGAACATGCAGGCGCCCAGCGTCGGCGGCGTTCGCCTGCCCAAGGGCAACGGCGAGTCGATCCGGCTGCCGCGTGGTGCCTCGCTCACCGACTTCGCCGAGAAGATCAACGCCAACCCGGCCTCGCTGGTGCAGGTGCTGTTCCACCTCGGTGAGATGGTCACGGCCACCCAGTCGGTCTCCGACGACGTCCTCGAGCTCCTCGGCACCGAGATGAACTACAAGGTGCAGGTCGTGAGCCCCGAGGAGGAGGACCGCGAGCTGCTCGACTCCTTCGACATCTCCTACGGCGAGAACGCCGGCGGAGAGGACGACCTGCAGGCGCGACCCCCGGTCGTCACCGTCATGGGTCACGTCGACCACGGTAAGACCCGCCTGCTCGACACCATCCGCAAGACGACGGTGCACGAGGGCGAGGCCGGCGGCATCACCCAGCACATCGGTGCCTACCAGGTCGCGGTCGAGGTCGACAGCAACCCGCGGCTCATCACCTTCATCGACACCCCTGGCCACGAGGCGTTCACCGCCATGCGTGCCCGTGGTGCCAACTCGACGGACATCGCGGTCATCGTGGTCGCCGCCGACGACGGTGTGATGCCGCAGACGGTGGAGGCCATCAACCACGCCCAGGCAGCCGACCTGCCCATCGTGGTCGCGGTCAACAAGATCGACAAGGAAGGCGCCAACCCCGCCAAGGTGCGCCAGCAGCTCACCGAGTACGGGCTGGTGGCCGAGGAGTACGGCGGCGACACCATGTTCGTCGACATCTCCGCGCGCCAGAACATCAACATCGACGGGCTGCTCGAGGCCATCGTGCTCACCGCGGACGCGGCGCTCGACCTCCGGGCCAACCCCGAGATGGAGGCGCAGGGCGTGGCCATCGAGGCACACCTGGACCGCGGTCGCGGCCCGGTCGCCACGGTGCTGGTCCAGCGCGGCACGCTGCGGGTCGGCGACTCCATCGTCGCCGGCGACGCCTACGGCCGCGTGCGCCGGATGGTCGACGAGTTCAACGAGGACCTCACCGAGGCGACCCCGTCGCGGCCGGTGCAGGTCATCGGGTTCACGTCGGTGCCCGGTGCGGGCGACACGTTCCTGGTGGTCGAGGACGACCGGACCGGCCGGCAGATCGCCGAGCGGCGGGCGGCCCGCATGCGCAACGCGGCAAACGCCCAGCGGCGCAAGCGGATCAGCCTCGAGGACCTGGACTCCGCGCTCAAGGAGACCAGCCAGCTCAACCTGATCATCAAGGGCGACAACTCGGGTACCGTCGAGGCACTCGAGGACGCGCTCACCAAGATCGAGGTGGGCGACGAGGTCGAGCTGCGGGTCATCGACCGCGGTGTCGGTGGCATCACCAAGGCCAACGTCGACCTGGCGATCGCGTCCGACGCGATCATCCTCGGGTTCAACGTTCGCGCCGAGGCCAAGGTGTCCGAGCAGGCCAACCGCGAGGGCATCGACATCCGCTACTACTCGGTCATCTACCAGGCGATCGACGAGATCGAGCAGGCCCTCAAGGGCATGCTCAAGCCGATCTACGAAGAGGTCGAGCTCGGTCGCGCCGAGGTGCGCGAGGTGTTCAAGTCCTCCAAGGTCGGCACGATCGCGGGCTGCATGGTGCTGTCCGGAGAGATCCGGCGCAACGCCAAGGCGCGGCTCATGCGTGACGGCGTCGTCGTCCAGGAGAGCCTGCCGGTCAGCTCGCTGCGGCGGTTCAAGGACGACGCGGTCGAGGTCCGCGAGGGCTTCGAGTGCGGTCTCACGCTCGGTTCGTACGGCGACCTCAAGGTCGACGACATCATCGAGACGTACGAGCTCCGCGAGAAGCCGCGCGACTAGGTCACCCGGCTGCCGCGCTCACGGAAGGTGGGCGCGGCAGCCTTCTCATCGGAGTGATGTTCGGTGTACGTGGGGGCGCTCGAGCTGGATGTCCTGCTCGGTGACATCCGGTCCTTGAAGGAGAAGCGCTCGGCCGTGCGGCCGGTCATCGCCGAGCTGCGCCGGCGTTTCGAGGTTGCCGCCGCCGAGGCGGGGCACCTCGACAAGCACCGGCGCTCGCTCATCGGCGTGGCCGCCGTGGCGGCCGACGCCGAGCACGTCCGCGACCTGCTCGACTCGTGCGAGCGCCTGGTCGCCGGCCGGCCCGAGCTGGAGCTCATCTCGGCACGCCGCCGGTGGCTCGGCCCGGACGACTGAGTCTCATAGCCGACCGAGTCTCTTAGCTGACTGATTCTCATAGCTGACAGAGGAAGGAACGTCGTGGCTGACGCACCGCGAGCCCGCAAGCTCTCCAAGCGCATCGGGCAGATCGTCGCGTCCGCGCTGGAGCACGAGGTGAAGGACCCGCGCCTGGCAAGGGTGACGATCACCGACGTCAAGGTCACCGGTGACCTGCACGACGCCACTGTGTACTACACCGTGCTCGGCGACAAGCTCGACGCCGCACCGGATCTGCAGGGTGTGGCGGCGGCGCTCGAGTCGGCCAAGGGCGTGCTGCGCACCATGGTCGGGCAGGGCACGGGCGTCCGGTTCACGCCCACGCTCACGTTCGTCACCGACACCGTGCCCGAGGACGCCAAGCGCATCGACGACCTGCTCGCCCGCGCCCGCGCGGCCGACGCCGAGGTCGCCCGGATCGCCAACGGCGCCAAGCCCGCCGGCGACCCCGACCCGTACCGCGCCCCGCGCGACGATGACGACGAGGCTGTTCACGACGCTGACGACGTCGAGTAGTTGGCCCTCGCGCACCTGCTATCCGTCTGAGTGAAACCGTCGGCGCGGATGCCCGCATCGGCAACGACTCGTTCTACTTTGGTCTCACCTGACCACGAGTGACGAGGGGTGTGCGCAATGTTCGACCTGGAGCCGACCGTCAAGTCGCGAGAGCTGGGGCGGGCCCTGGCGCGGGCGGCGGCGGCCAAGGGCCTCAACGGCCGGCAGATCGCGTTCCTGTTGAAATGGTCGCCCAGCCGGATAAGCCGGCTCTACAGCGGCAAGCGTGGCGCGCGGTTGGTGGACATCGCCGCGTTCCTCGCGCTGGTCGATGTCACCGGCACGAGGCGTGAGGAACTGCTGGAGCTGGCCAAGGACGCCTATGACCTCGGCTGGTGGCAGCAGTTCGGCGACCGGCTGCCGGAGAGGCATCTGACCCTGGCCGCCCACGAAGATTTGTCGACGGCGATCATCGAATACCAGGACGGGTATGTGCCCGGCCTGCTCCAGACTGAGGCGTACATGAGGGCGCTCATGCGCGTCCTGCCAACGATTCCCGATGGTGAGATCGACCAGCGAGTCGAGATGCGCACGATGCGACAGGACATCCTCGATCGCAAGAAGCCAGCCAAGTTCCAGTTCTTCCTCGACGAGTACATGGTGACCCGCACCGGCTTCGGCCGACAGATCATGTCCGACCAGGTGCATCACCTCTTGCGGATGGCGGTCCGGCCACATGTGGCCATTCGGGTCATCCCCGATGCCGTCGGCATCCACGGCGGGCAGATGCCCTTCAAGCTCATGGATTTCTTGGAGATCAACTCGGTGGTGTTCCTCGAGAACCTGACCTCCACGCTCTTCTTGGAGCGAAAGGACGCCCTGGAAAGCTACCGGCGTATCGTGGCCGACCTCGATAGGGTTGCGCTGGATGAGGGACGTTCCCGCGCCTGGCTTGCCACCGTGGCAACCACCCTTGGTGAGCCGCGAGAGGAGCAAGATGAGCACGCCCCGCTCGGGGATCCTGACGTGGAGGAAGAGCACTTTCACTGACACGCACGACTGTGTAGAGCTGGCGTGGCCTGACGGCGAGGCGGCCATGCGGGACTCCAAGAACACCGAACCGACCTTGGTGTTCGACCGGGCCCGCGTGGCCGCCTTCGTCGTGCGCGTGAAGTCCGGGGCGTTCCAGGGGCCTCGCTGACCCGTCGCTACCGGCGCAGCTCCTCGACGGCCGCGAGCGTGCCGGCCAACCGCTCGCGCTCGGCACCGCTCAGCTCGATCGCGTCCAGCGCCGCGAGTGCCGATGACGCCCGCGCCGGGTCGGCCAGCGTGACCGCGAGCTCGGCCCGGTAGGCCAGCGCCTCGACCCGCTCCACGGCAGGCACGTCCGGCACCCGGGCGAGGGCGCCGTCGAGGATCTTGGCGGCCTGGGCCGGGTCGCCGTCACTGTCGGACAGCACGACGGGGTTGTCCGTCGCCTGCGCGAGCTTCCCGGTGGCCGGCGCGGCCGCCGCACCGGCCTCGGGGAAGATGCGGATCCAGTTGCCGCCCGGGTCGATGACCGTGAAGCCGGCGTGGCCGCCCACGTTCTTGCGTGGCCGCGGCCGGGTCATCCGCGGGATGCCGGCCAGCGGCACCTTCCCGTACGCGGCGCGCAGTCCGGCCGCGAACGCCTGGTGCAGCGCGCCGGTGTCGGGGACCTGGACGATGCAGCTGCCGTAGGAGTCGGCCGGGGCGAAGTCCGGGATGCCGAAGAAGTGCAGCTCGACGTCGCCGCGGCGCATCCCGAGGTAGGGGTTGGGCCGGGTCTGCCGGTAGGTCCTGGTGAAGCCGAGCGCGGTGTAGAACGCGTGCATGTCGTCGATGGACGCGCACGGCAGCAGCGGGATGACCATCAGCCCTCCAGGAGGTCGCCGAGATCGCGGAGCATCCCGGCGGTCGCTTTGAGCTCGGCGGTGTCCAGGCGGGCGGCGACGGCGTTGGCCCACGCGGCCTGGCGGCGCTCGACCTGGCGCAGCGCGTGGCGGCCCCGGGGGGTGAGCGCGAGCAGCCGGGCGCGGCGGTCGCGGGGGTTGTCGTGGAAGGTGAGCATGCCGGCCTCGGCGAGCGCGTTGGCGGTCTGCCGGACTGTTTGCCGGGTGAGCCCCATGACCCGCGCGACCGCGGCGACGGTGGCCGGTTCGTGGTCGACCACGCCGAGGATCTGCCATCTGGCGCTGGTGAGCCCCGCCGGACGGGCCAGCTCGTCGCCCGCCGCCAGGAGCAGGCCGTTCACCCGGAAAACCTCGACCAACAGCTCGGAGAACTCGAGCCCTCGATCGGTCAACGGGGTCATACCGGACACCTTGTCACGTTGACAGGGACCTGTCAAAACGCAGAAAGTTTCGGGCGGACTCCCATGGGAGGTAACGATTAGGTACTCTCGGTGCCCCCGACCGACTACCCGCCATGCTTGGAGTGAGACGTGGCTGCAGGCGATATTCGCCGTTCGCGGCGAGACGTCCTGCTTGGTGCTATTGGCCTAGGCCTCACGGCCGCCGGCTGTGCATCGAAGCCCACGGACGCTCCCGTCAGAACCGCGAGAACCCAGTCCGCTCCCGGGACGTTATCCCCGGCGACGTTGGCTCCGAAGGTGAAGCCCGTCGTCACGGAGCGGATCCGCTCGATGTCCCGGCGTACCGAGGTGGAGCTCGTCGTCATCCGGCCCGAGGAGGCCGAGCCCAACCTGCCGGTGTGCCTGGCCTTGCACGGCCGTGGCGCGTCGGCGCGCCAGTTCCTCGACCTCGGCGTGCCGGAGACGCTGTCGTCCCTGGTCAACTACCAGGGCACGCCGCCGTTCGCCGTGGTGGCCGTCGACGGCGGCGACTCGTACTGGGTCGCGCGCAACGAGGAGGACGACCCGCAGCTGATGCTGTCGGACGAGATCCCGAAGTGGCTGGGGGAGCGGGGGCTCGCGAGCAACCCGTTCGCCGTGCTCGGCATCTCGATGGGTGGCTACGGCGCCCTGAACTACGCGAAGAACCCCAGCGACCCGGCGGTGGCGGCCATCAGCCCGGCGCTGTTCCTGAGCTGGCCGGAGGCCTCCGCGCGCGACGCGTTCGCCGACGAGCGGCACTGGCGCGACACGGACCCCCTGCAGCACCCGCAGTCGTTCGCCGGCGTCCCGATGGGCGTCTGGTGCGGCGAGGCCGACCCCTTCGTCGACGCCACCCGCCAGCTCATCACCCGCGCGAAGCCGTCCGTGGGCGACATCGAGCCCGGCGACCACGACCCGGTGTTCTGGCGCAAGGTCCTGCCGGCGGCCCTGAAGTTCGTGGGCACCCGCATCGGCTGACCCGCCCTCCGGTGGTCCGCTTATCCAGAGGTCCGGAGCAGCTGCAGGTCGTGGGCAAGTCGGCGCGCGGGGCCTCCCCATGATCACGCGACGAGAGCGATAGCGTGACCGGGACCCAGTCCCTCACCCGCGAGGCTCCAGCAGATGCCCCTCAGCACCGATCGCAGCGGCTACTGGGACCACTACGCCGGCGGTGTCGCCGACGAGGCGTCGGAAGAGGCTCTTAAGAACGCGTTCGGCTGGACTCAGTACGACGGCCACGGACCCGGCGACGAGCTGCTCGGCGAACCCCTGGCCACGCTGGAGCTCGGCAGTGGCCGGGGCCACGCCGTCGCCGCGCTGGCGACCAAGGGCATCGATGCCACCGGTATCGACATTTCACCGGCGCAGGTTCGCGAGGCACGGCGCAGGTGGGGGCATCTGCCCTGCGCCCGGTATCGGCATGGCGATGTTCTCGAGTTGCTCGCCGCGAACGACGACCGGTGGGATGCGATCTACTCGATCTGGGGCGCGCTCTGGTTCACCGACCCCCAGGAGCTGTTGCCCCTGGTCCATGGTCGGCTCGCGCCCGGAGGAAAGCTCGTGTTCTCCCATGCCCAGGCCGTGCCTGGCAGCTATGGCGTCCAGGGCATGTATGGCAACGGCTTCACAGGGCGGCAGGTGTGGATCTACCGCTGGGCCTACGAACCCGCCACGTGGGCCGACCTGCTGCATCGGCACGGCTTCGAGGACGTCCACGCCCGGATCGAGCCGGCGCCGGACCCCGACAAGGTCGGAACCCTCATCGTCGAGGCATGGCGCTGACCCGGTGACCCACCCGCCGCCGGCGGTGGCGGTACGTCTCAACTCGGCAACCAACTGTGGGGTCCGCACTGGACGCGGCCGTCCGGTTACGTGAGGCTGTGCGGGTGCCCACCACGGATCTTGGTGTCGCCGCCGACCTGCTGCGCACCGCGACCGACGTGACACTGCTCGCCCACGTGAACCCCGACGCGGACGCGCTGGGCAGCGCGCTCGCGCTCGGCCTCGCGCTGCACAGACGCGGGGTCGGCGTGCGCGTCTCGTTCGGGATGCCCGCCGACGTGCCCGAGTCCCTCCGGAGCCTCGACGTCGACCACCTCGTCGTGCCGGCCGCCGGGGTGCCCCGGCACGCGCCGCTGCTCGTCGCGCTCGACACCGGGAGCAAGTCGCGGCTCGGGCAGCTCGCGGACCGGGTCAACGCCACCGTCGAGGCGGGCGGGGACGTGCTGGTCATCGACCACCACGCGTCGAACACGTTCTACGGCACCCACCACCTCGTCGACGAGACCGCCGAGGCCACCGCCGTCCTCGTCGCCGGCCTGCTCGACGAGCTCGGCTGGCCGCTCGACGCCGACATCGCCCGCTGCGTCTACGCCGGTCTCGTCACCGACACCAGCTCGTTCCGCCGCGCCCGGCCGGCCACCCACCGGCTCGCCGCGCGGCTCATCGAGGCCGGCGCCGACCCGACGGCGACCGCCCGCGAGCTGCTCGACACCCACCCCTTCGCGTTCCTGCAGATGCTCGCCACCGTGCTCGACCGCGCGGTGCTCGAGCCGGACGCGGCCGGCGGGCGCGGGCTCGTCCACACGTCCGTGCAGCTCGACGACCAGGTCGGGGTCCGCCTCGAGGAGGTGGAGTCCGTCGTGGGCGTGCTGGGCACGACGGCCGAGGCCGAGGTCGCGGCCGTGCTGAAGCAGACCTCGGCGGACGTCTGGACCGGGTCGCTGCGGGCGGCCGGGGCGGTCGACGTGCGGGCGGCGGCCGAGCGGTTCGGCGGCGGCGGGCACCGGCTGGCCGCCGGTTTCTCGGCCGTCGGCGAGCTGGCGGACATCCTCGCCAAGCTGCGGGACGCGCTGCGAGATCCGGTCCTGCTTGCATCGGGTTGAGCACGGAAGAGCGGCGTCAAGCTGAACAAGTGGTATAAACCAATCGCCGCGAAGGGTCCAGACCCCGGCGGCGATGAGCCAGGCGGACGGCCCGGCGGAGACGGAGGACATGTTGAGGCGCGTCATCAATGCAGTCGCGGTCGCGACCGTGGCGGCGCTCGGGCTCGCTGGCTGCGGTAGCGACTCGGGCAGTTCGGGCGGCAGCACCGACCTGGAGCTGCTGGTCCCCATCTACGGCGACAAGACCAAGCCGTACTGGGAGGACCTGGTCGGTGCCTTCGAGAAGAAGAACTCCGACATCAAGGTGAAGCTGGAGACCCAGAGCTGGGACGACATCTACACCGTGCTCGACACCAAGATCCAGAACAACAAGGCTCCGGACATCCTGGAGCTCGACGCGGCGGGTCCCGCCTACGGCGCCGACGACCTGCTCTACAAGGCCGACCAGATCGTCTCCAAGGAGACCCTGGCCGACATCGAGCCCTCGTTCGTCGACAGCGCCAAGATCAAGGGCGTGGCCTACGGGCTGCCGTCGGTCGCCTCGACCCGGGCGCTGTTCTACAACAAGGACCTCTTCGCCAAGGCCGGCATCGCCGCCCCGCCGAAGACGTGGGACGAGCTGCTCGCCGATGCCAAGAAGATCTCCACGCTGGGCGGTGGCGTGTACGGCTACGGCATGCCGCTGGGCAGCGAGGAGGCGCAGGCCGAGACCTCGATCTTCGCCTACGGCGCCGGCGCGAGCTGGGAGTCCGGCGGCAAGATGACGATCGACACGCCGGAGGCCAAGACGGCCCTGACGTTCATGAAGAAGATGATCGACGAGCACGTCACCCAGCCGGACCCGGGCGCGACCGACCGCACCCCGCTGCTCGACGTGTTCATCCAGGGCAAGATCGGCATGATCCAGGGCCTGCCGCCGATCGTGGGCCAGATCAACACGAAGAACCCGAACCTGAAGTGGGACATCGCGCCGTCGCCGACCCCGGACGGCAGCCCCTCCACGCTGGGTGTCGCCGACTACTTCGTCGGCTTCGACAAGGGTCAGGACAAGCAGGCGGCCATCGCCAAGTTCCTCGACTTCTTCTACCAGAAGGACAACTACGTCAAGTTCAACGACAACGAGGGCTTCATCCCGGCCACCAAGTCCGGCGCCGAGGCGGCCGCCGCGAAGCCGGAGCTGAAGACGTTCCTCGGGTCGCTGCCGGACGCGAAGTTCTACCCGGCCACGAACCCGGCCTGGGGCTCGACCTCGGGTGCGTTCAAGTCCCTGGTCGGCCAGATCCAGAGCAAGCCGGTGGACGAGGTGCTCAAGCAGATCCAGGCGAAGGCCGACGAGACCGGCTGACGTCCCGCCGGGGTCCGCCGGTTCGCCGGCGGGCCCCAGCCCGTACGACAGCGCGTACACCGGCGCGTACAACCAGGAGGAAACCGACGCGTGGCAACACCGATCGCTGACACCGCGCCGCCGCGGGTGAACAAGTCGCTGAGACGGCGGGGACGGCGGCAGACGACCCTGCAGGCCTTGCCCTGGCTCGCTCCCGCGCTGATCCTGATCGGCGGCGTGGTGGTGTTCCCCGTCGGTTACATGATCTACACGTCGTTCCGGGACCTCACCCGGTTCGGCACCGACCGCGGGTGGGCCGGCTGGGCCAACTACGAGCGGGTGCTGGGCCTGGACCACCTGTCCACGGTCGTGGGCAACACCGTGCTGTGGGTGGTCGGGGTGGTGGCGCTGTCCGTCGGGTTCGGCCTGGTGCTGGCGCAGTTCCTGAACAAGCGCTTCCCGGGTCGCAAGGTGCTGCGCCTGGTGATCATCGTGCCGTGGGCGGCGTCGGTGGTGATGACCTCGACGGTGTTCGTCTACGGGCTGGATCCCTTCTACGGCATCATCAACCGGTTCCTCGTGGACATCGGGATCCTGGACGCGCCGTTCGGCTTCCTGAAGAACCCGTTGCCGGGCTTCCTGTCCGCGATGGCGGTCGCGGTGTTCGTGTCCGTCCCGTTCACGACGTTCGTGTTCCTCGCGGGGCTGCAGACCGTGCCGCACGACGTGCTCGAGGCGGCGCAGATCGACGGCGCGGGCCGGTTCCAGACGTACTGGCGCGTGGTGTTCCCGATGCTGCGCGGCGCGCTGGCCGTGGCCACGATCATCAACGTCATCAACGTGTTCAACTCGCTGCCGATCCTGAAGACGATGACCGGCGCGATCCCCGGCTACGACGCGGACACGACGACCACGCTCATGTTCAAGATCATCCAGAACGACCGGCAGATCGACACCGCGAGCGCGCTGTCCGTGCTCAACTTCGTGGTGGTGGTCGTGGTGATCGGCATCTACCTGCGGGTCGTGCGCCCGATGCGGGAGGACTGAACCGTGTCGACTGTCATCGAGCGCCCGTCCGCGGTGTCGGCCGCCCCCGCGAGCCGGCCGAAGGTGCGCGAGAAGAAGCGCTGGGGCCTCACGGTCGTCGGCACGATCGTCGCGCTGGTGTTCCTGTTCCCGTACATCATCATGCTGATCGGGGCGTTCAAGACCCGGCCGGAGATCCTCAAGGTCCCGCCGACCTACCTGCCGCAGAACTGGGCGCCCGGCAACTTCCTCACGATGTGGAACACGCCGGAGACGCCACTGCCGGCCAACCTGCTGTCCACAGTGATCATCTCGCTCGGCGGCACCGCGCTCGCGCTGGTCGCGGCGCTGCCCGCGGCCTACTACACCGCGCGGCACAACTTCCGGCTCAAGCTGCCGTTCATGCTGCTGGTGCTGATCACCCAGATGCTGCAGCCGACCGTGCTCGCGTCCGGCCTGTTCCGCGAGTTCGTGACGCTGGAGATCAACGACACCCGGCTCGCGATGATCCTGGTGAACGCGGCGTTCAACCTGTCGTTCGCGGTATGGATCATGCACAGCTTCTTCGCGACGGTGCCGAAGGAGATCGAGGAGGCGGCCTTCCTCGACGGCTGCACGAGGTTCCAGTCGCTGCGCCGGATCATGCTGCCCTTGGTGTGGCCGGGCATCGTCACCGCGGTGATCTTCACGTTCATCGCGTGCTGGAACGAGTTCGCGGCGAGTCTCATCCTGTTGCCCACCGACACCAACCAGCCACTGACCGTCGCGCTGACGCGGTTCATCGGGCAGTACGAGTCGGCCTGGCAGTACGTGTTCGCGGTGTCGATCATCGGGATCCTGCCCGTGGTCGCGTTGTTCGCGCTGATCGAGAGGCACCTGGTCTCGGGCCTCACCGCGGGCGGGGTGAAGTGAAGTCGTGATTTCTGAATCGTGGTGTTCACGTGTTTGTTGCTCTACATTGTGCTCGCGCGCCGGTTTCGCACCGGGCCGACAACGTGGTGCGGTCTTTGACCGGCGAAACGAAAGGTAAGCCATGGCAACAGTGACCTTCGACGGCGCGAGCCGTTACTACGCGGGCAACGACCGCCCAGCCGTAGACCAGCTGGACCTCGAGGTAGCCGACGGCGAGTTCCTGGTGCTCGTCGGCCCGTCCGGTTGTGGCAAGTCCACTACGCTGCGCATGCTCGCCGGCCTCGAGGGCGTGGACGAGGGTGCGG
The DNA here is from genome assembly GCF_036402745.1 of Actinophytocola sp. Taxonomy (GTDB): domain Bacteria; phylum Actinomycetota; class Actinomycetes; order Mycobacteriales; family Pseudonocardiaceae; genus Actinophytocola. Next base: position 20,800 of record NZ_DASWSJ010000346.1, read on the forward strand.
TCCGGATCGGGGAGCGGGACGTCACCAACCTGCCGCCGAAGGACCGGGACATCGCCATGGTGTTCCAGAACTACGCGCTGTACCCGCACATGACGGTGGCCGACAACATCGGCTTCCACCTCAAGATCAAGAAGATGCCGAAGGCGGAGCGGGCCGAGCGGGTGCAGGAGGCCGCGAAGCTGCTCGACCTCGAGCCGTACCTGGACCGCAAGCCCGCCAAGCTCTCCGGTGGCCAGCGCCAGCGGGTCGCCATGGGACGCGCGATCGTGCGGCGGCCGCAGGTGTTCTGCATGGACGAGCCGCTGTCCAACCTGGACGCGAAGCTGCGCGTGCAGACCCGTACCCAGATCGCGTCGCTGCAGCGCCGCCTCGGCGTCACCACGATCTACGTCACCCACGACCAGGTCGAGGCCATGACCATGGGTGACCGGGTGGCCGTGCTCAAGGACGGTCTCCTGCAGCAGTGCGACACGCCCATCGGGCTGTTCGGCAAGCCGAAGAACCTGTTCGTGGCGGGCTTCATCGGCTCGCCCGCGATGAACCTGATCCCCTCGCCGGTCAACGGCCAGGGCGCCGTGATCGGTGGCCAGCCCATCGAGCTCACCCCCGCGCAGCGGTCCGCGCTCACCGGGTCCAACGTGGTCGTCGGCGTGCGGCCGGAGGGCTGGACGCTGAAGCCGGCCGGCGAGGGCATCACCGCGCAGGTCGAGGTCGTGGAGGAGCTCGGGTCCGACCAGTTCCTGTACTGCTCGACGTCGGCCGACCTCACGACCGTCGACCCCGCCGCCGAGTCGGTCGACGCGGCCGAGGCGCCGCAGACCATCACCGTGCGGGCGCCCGGTATGTCGGCGTTCCAGCGTGGGGAGAAGGTCGGTCTGGTGCCGCAGCCCGGGGCCGTGCACCTGTTCGACGCCGACACCGGCGACCGGCTGCCCGACTGAGTGTGTAGCTTTTACCGCCGCCGGGTACCCATGGTGCCCGGCGGCGGTGTTTTATGCTCGTTTCGTGGGCGCATCGCGCATGTTCGAGCAGGGGAGTGTGTTCGTGAGTTTCCTTCTGGAGGAGATCGCCAGCCAGCCGTCGTCCTGGTCCCTGGCGGGTGACCTGCGGGTTTCGGGCTTGCCGGCACCGGGCGAACGGGTCGCGGTGATCGGCTGCGGCACGTCGTACTACATGGCGCAGGCGTACGCGGCCCTGCGCGAGTCCGCCGGCCAGGGCGAGACCGACGCGTGGCCGGCCTCGGAGTTCCCCGTGTCGCGCCGCTACGACCGAGTCCTGGCCCTGTCCCGCTCCGGCACGACGAGCGAGGTGCTCGCGGCGCTGTCCCGAGTGTCCGACGTGCCGACGGTGGCGATCACCGCGGACCCGTCGACCCCCCTGGCATCGGCCGTGGACTCGTTGATCTCCCTGGACTTCGCCGACGAGCGGTCGGTGGTCCAGACCCGCTTCGCGACGACGGCGCTGGTGTTGCTCCGCGCCCACCTGGGGGAGGACGTCGCGCCCCTGGTGCCGTCGGCGACCGCCGCGCTGGACACCCCGTTGGCGCCTTCCTTGGTGGCGGCGTCCCAGTTCACGTTCCTCGGCACGGGGTGGACCGTGGGCCTGGCGAACGAGGCGGCGCTGAAGCTGCGCGAGGCGGCGCAGGCGTGGACGGAGTCCTACTACGCGATGGAGTACCGCCACGGCCCGATCTCGATCGCCGCGCCGGGCCGGGTGGTGTGGCTGTTCGGCCCCGCGCCCACCGGCCTGTTGGCCAACCTGGCGCCGACGGGCGCCCACGTGGAGAACTCCCCGCTGGACCCGCTGGCGGACCTGATCCGCGTCCACCGGTTGGCCGAGACCCTGGCGACCGCCCGCGGCCTGGACCCGGACCACCCGCGGAACCTGGACCGCTCGGTCATCCTCACCTGAGCTACTCCGATTGGCCGTAGCCGGGCTGCACATTCCTGTGTGATAGTGCTTGAAGTACCGCAACTTCACGCACGATAGATCGGGGAACGTGCAATGAGCGAGCTTGCGAGCGAATCAGTGTCACAGGGCGACCGCGAGCGGCTCGACCGAGCCTGCGAGGGGGAGTCGTGAGTGATCAGTCGGTGTCCCGGCGGGCGATGTTGCGCGGCGCGGCCGTCGCCGGAGTCGGACTGGGGATCGCCGCCGCCGCCAGCGACACAGCGGCGGCGGCCGAGACCGGCGCAGCGCCCGAGCCCCAGGGCCGCTCCATGATCGGCCAACCGTTCGAGAGCATCGCCAACCCGCGGTTCGGCATCATCGGCCTCGGCAACCGCGGCGGCGGAATGCTCCCCCTCCTCCTCGCCATTCCCGGCGCCAAGGTCACCGCGCTCTGCGACATCCGCCCCGACTTCGCCGCCCGCGCCGCCAAGGCCGTCACCGACGCCGGCCAGCCCGCGCCCGCCGTCTACACGAACGGCGACGACGACTACGAGCGGATGGTGCGGCGGGACGATGTCGACTTCGTCTACGTCGCCACCCCCTGGGAGTGGCACACCCCGATGGCCCTCGCCGCCATGCGCGCCGGCAAGCACGTCGGCGCCGAGTGCCCGATCGGCCTCACCCTCGACGACCTCTGGGACCTCGTCGACACCTCCGAGCGCACCCGCCGCCACTGCATCCAGCTCGAGAACTGCTGCTACGGCCAGAACGAGCTCCGCGCGCTGCGCATGGCGCACGAGGGCCTGTTCGGCGAGCTGCTGCACGGCTCCGGCGCGTACCTCCACGACCTGCGCGAGCTGCTCTTCTCCAAGACCTACTACGAGGACCAGTGGCGCCGCCGCTTCCACACCCGGTACGACGGCGACCTCTATCCGACGCACGGCCTCGGCCCGGTCGCCGCGTACATGGACCTCCATCGCGGCGACCGCTTCGTCCGCATGACGTCGATGAGCACGCCCGCGCTGGGCCTGGCCGAGTACCGCGCCGAGCACATGCCCGCGGGCGACCCGACCTGGCAGGAGCGCTACGTCAACGGCGACGTGACGATGAGCCTCATCCAGACCGCCCGCGGCCGCGTGATCAACATCGTGCACGGCGTCTCGAACCCGCACCCGTACTCCCGCCTGAACCACCTGGCCGGCACCAAGGGTGTCTTCGAGGACTACCCGCCGCGCATCTACCTCGAGCCGGCCCAGTCCAACGACGCGTGGGGCTCGTTCGCCGACTACGCCGACCACGACCACTGGCTGTGGACGGACGTCGGCCCGGGCCCGGGCGGCCACGGCGGGATGGACTACATCATGTTGTGGCGCCTCGTGCAGTGCCTGCGGCTGGGCCTGCCGCCGGACATCGACGTCTACGACTCGGCGGCGTGGAACGCGCCCTTCCCGCTGTCGGTGCAGTCCATCAAGGGGCACGGGAAGTCGGTGGAGTTCCCCGACTTCACCCGTGGCCGGTGGCAGACCCCGCACCCGGGCACCGACTCGGTGAAGCCCGCCTAACGCTGGAACGTGATCCGGTAGCCGCCGGTATCGTGGTCGGCGGCGGCGGTGTAACCCGCGCGCATCAACGACGTGAGCCCGTTGGCCATGAGGATGTCCTGGACCCGCCCGCGGTCCGCGGCGCACGCGTCGCCGATGGCCGGGTCCTCGAACCACAGGCCGTGGACCTCGCCGTCGCCGTCGAGGACGAGCAGGCAGTCCACGTCGCCGGCGGCCGGGCGGGTGCTCGGGGTTCCGTCCGGCTCGCCGCGCATCTCGCGCAGTGCCCGGCGAGCCAGCGGCACCGCCTCGACGTGACCGCTGGCGATCGCCCGCTCGTACAACGCGATCGCGGCTTCCGGCCCGTTCGTCCGCAGCAACGAGGCGAGCTCGACCATCGCCGGCGGCGCGGACGCGGGGTCGCCGGTGTCGATGGCGCGTCGGTAGGTCTTGGCGGCCTTGGCGAGGTCGTTCAGGTCGTACCGGAGCACCTCGGCCATGCAGAGGAGCGCGCTGGGCACCATGGAGTGCCCGGACCCGATGACGTACTCGTAGGTGTCGACGGCCTCGCGGTACGACCCCGTGTCCGACAACACCCCAGCCAGCAGAAACGCGGCGACGGGCGCCTTCTCGGGATGGCCGGTGCCCATGGCGGCCCGGTAGGCGATCACCGCCTGCGGGTACTCGCCCGCCCGCCGGCGCATGATGCCGAGCTTGATCCCGGCCTCGGCCGTCGCGTACTGATGCCCCGAGTCGACGGCCGCCTGATACGCGGCGGCCGCACCGCGCTCGTCCCCCTTGCGGAACAGCTCGTTGCCCCGCTCGAACATGTCCATGGGATCTTTCCGCCGCGAAAATCGCACAGGTTGATGCTCGCACCGACGCCAGGGGACCGGTCCCCAGGCCACGACGATCCGGACGTGGCCGATCGACCAAGCCACCCCCCGCGGCGACCGCACACCGACCACCGCCGCGCCGCACCGCGCCGCCGCACCGCGCAACCGCCGCGCCGTGATCGCCTTCGCGGCCATACCGTGCGCGTCCCGGCAAACCCCTAGCCAGTCCGCTGGCGGGAGCGGAACGCCGCCACATGCACCCGGTTCGCGCAGCGCGGCGAGCAGAACCGCTTCGCCCGGTTCGTCGACGTGTCCAGGTAATAGTTGGCGCAGTCGTCCGCGCCACACAGCCCCCAGCGGTCGAGTCCATAGTGGACGATCCCGTGCGCGATGCCCCACGCCGCCGCGGCCGCCACCTCCGTCGCGGGGGAGGCCGTCGGGTCCGCCATGTGGATGTGCCAGTTCGCCACCGCCGGGTCGTGGCCCGCGGACAGGCGCGGGCGCACCGGGTGCTCGGCCAGCAGGGCGTTGACCTCCCGCAGAACCCCGGCGCCGTCCGTCGCCACCGCACAGGACAAGGCCCGGCGCAGGGCCGCCACCACCGGGCGGAGCGGGGCCAGGTCGGCGGCGGTCGTCCGGTCGGACCACCACGGCTCCTCGTGCAGGGCCGCGCGCAGGTCGGACACGTCGTCCAGCGGGGCGTTCGCCAGGCGGAGCGCCACCGCCACGTAATCGGCGTTGTCCATCAGTGGTCCTTACAGCTAGTGTCAGGGGTGAAAACCGTAAACACACCTTACCTGGAGTACCCGTGCACGAGCAGGCGCCGCTGAGGACCATCCTCGGGCTCGCCGTGCCGGCTCTCGGCGTCCTCGCCGCCGAACCGCTCTACCTGCTGGTCGACACGGCCGTCGTCGGGCACCTCGGCGCGGTCCCGCTCGGCGGGCTGTCGGTCGGCGCCATCGTGCTCGCGCAGGTGTCGACCCAGCTGACCTTCCTCTCCTACGGCACCACCGCGCGGGCCGCCCGCCTGCACGGCGCGGGCCGGCGCGCGGACGCGGTGGCCGAGGGCGTGCAGGCCACGTGGCTGGCGGTGGCGGCCGGCGTCGTGCTCATCGTGGTCGGGCAAGCGCTTGCCGGGCCGATCGCGCGCCTGCTCGCGGGGCCGGGCGAGGTCGCCGACGCGGCCGTGAGCTGGCTGCGGATCGCCCTGTTCGGCGTCCCGTTCATCCTGATCACGATGGCGGGCAACGGTTGGATGCGCGGCGTGCAGGACACCCGCCGGCCGCTGCGCTACGTCCTGGCCGGCAACGCGATCTCGGCCGCGCTGTGCCCGATCCTGGTCTACGGCCTCGGCTGGGGCCTGGAGGGCTCCGCGATCGCCAACGTCTGCGCCCAGGTCATCGCCGCGACCCTGTTCGTGCGCGCGCTGATCGTCGAGCGGGTGCCGCTGACGCCGATCCCGGCGCGGATGCGCGTGCAGCTGGCGCTCGGCCGCGACCTCGTGCTGCGCAGCCTGGCCTTCCAGGCGTGCTTCGTCTCGGCGACGACCGTGGCCGCGCACGACTCGACGGCGGCGGTCGGCGCGCACCAGGTGGTGCTGCAGCTGTGGACGTTCCTCGCGCTGGTCCTCGACTCGCTCGCCATCGCCGCGCAGTCGCTGGTCGGCGCGGCACTCGGGGCCCACGACGACCGCAAGGCCCGCGGCCTCGCCCGGCAGATCACCCGCTACGGGCTGATCTTCGGCATCGCGCTGGGCGTGCTGTTCGCCGCGCTCGCCGGTGTCCTGCCGGGAGTGTTCACATCGGACGCCTCGGTGCTCGCCGAGATTCCGCACGCGTGGTGGTTCTTCGTCGCGATGCAACCGGTCGCGGGCGTGGTCTTCGCGCTGGACGGCGTGCTGCTGGGCGCGGGCGACGCGGCGTTCCTGCGCACCGCCACCATCGCCTCGGCGGCGATCGGGTTCCTGCCGATGGTGTGGGCGTCGTTCGCGTTCGGCTGGGGGCTCGTGGGCATCTGGACCGGGCTCAGCGCGTTCATGCTGGTCCGGCTGGCCACGGTCCTGGCCCGCGCGAGGTCCGGCCGCTGGGCGGTGCTGGGCGCCGTGCGTGGCTGAGGTGTGGGGGAGCCCACGCTTAGCTCGGCTAACGATTCGCCGTCGCGCGGCGCTGTAACCAGCGGGACGGAGATCGACACCGAACAGGAGCGTTGTGCTGCACTCCCGCCAGACCAGACGGGCTTTGATCATCTGGGCCATCGCGGTCCTCGTCTACCTGGCGGCGGTCTTCCACCGCACGTCGCTCGGCGTCGCCAGCATCGAGGCGACCTCCCGGTTCGGGCTCGGCCCCGCCGCGCTCGGCACGTTCACCGTGCTGCAGGTCGGCGTCTACGCGCTGATGCAGGTCCCGACCGGCCTCCTCGTCGACCGCTACGGCCCCCGCCGCGTGCTCACCGTCGCCGCGCTCCTCATGGGCCTGGGCCAAGTCGTGTTCGCGTTCGCCACGTCCTACCCGCTGGGCCTGCTCGCCCGCGCCGTCCTGGGCGTCGGCGACGCGATGACCTTCGTCAGCGTGTTGCGCCTGGTCGCCGCGCATTTCCCGGCCCGCCGCTACGCCGCGCTCGCGTCCTTCACCGCCGCGCTCGGGGCGCTCGGCAACCTCATCTCCACGCTCCCGCTCTCGATCCTGCTCGACAGCGCCGGCTGGACCACCACCTTCGCGGTGACCGGCGCGGTGACCGCGCTCTACGCCGTCGTGCTCGCGCTGCGCGTGCGGGACCACGCGCTGGGCGTCGTGCCGGAGGCGCGCGAGCCCGAGTCGCTGCGGGTCGTGCTCGGCCAGGTGCGGCAGGCCTGGCACACGCCCGGCACCCGGCTGGGCTTCTGGGTCCACTTCTCGACGATGTTCGCGCCGGCGATGCTCGGCCTGCTGTGGGGCTTCCCGTACCTGGTGCAGGCGCAGGGCTTCAGCGAGCCGGCGGCCGGCAGCATGCTCGCCATCCTCGTGCTCGGCGCGATCGTCGGCGGGCCCGCGATCGGCACGGTGATCAGCCGCTGGCCGGAGTGCCGCACGCCGCTCGTCGTCACCTACCTGGTCACCGCGCTCGCGGTGTGGGCCGTGCTGCTCGGCTGGCCGAGCGGGCGGGTGCCGGCTGGCATCCTCGTGGCCGGGTTCGCGCTGCTGTCGCTGGGCGGCCCCGCGTCGACGATCGCCTTCGCGCTGGCTCGTGACTACAACCCGCTGCGCCGGGTCGGGACGGCGACCGGCGTGGTGAACGTGGGCGGGTTCGTCGCGATCACCGGGTCCGCGCTGGCCATCGGCCTGCTGCTGTCCGCGTTCGGCTCGTTCACCCCGCAGACCGCGTTCCGCCTGGCGCTCCTGTCGGTGGTGGCGGTTCTGTTGCTCGGACTGTGGCGGACGTCGGTGTGGTGGCGGCGTGCTCGGGCGGCGGTGTTCGACGCGGCCGCGCGGGGCGAGGAGGTGCCGGTGCAGATCCGGCGGCGGGCCTGGGACCTGGCGCCGGCCTGACCTCTGCGAAAATCTGACCTCGTGCCCCCAGCAGCAACGAAGCAGCGTGTCACCGTGCCTCCCGGCCTCGTCGTCGTCGACAAGCCGGACGGGCTCACCTCCCACGACGTGGTCGCCCGGGTGCGGCGGATCATGGGCACCCGCAAGGTCGGCCACGCCGGCACGCTCGACCCGATGGCCACCGGCGTGCTGGTGCTCGGCATCGAGCGGGCCACCAAGCTGCTCGGCCACCTGGCCCTGGACACGAAGGCCTACCTGGCCACGATCCGCCTGGGCGCGTCGACCACCACCGACGACGCGCAGGGCACGGTTTTGTCCACTGTGGACGCCTCCGGCGTGGCCGACGACGCGATCGCCGCCGGGATTCGCGTGCTCACGGGGCACATCCAGCAGGTCCCGAGCGCGGTGAGCGCGGTGAAGGTCGACGGCAAGCGCGCCTACGCCCGGGTCCGCGCCGGCGAGGACGTCGCCCTGGCTGCCCGGCCGGTCGAGGTGTCCCGGTTCGACCTGCTGGCCACCCGCCGTGCCGAAGGGACCGTCGAGCTGGACGTGATGGTCGAGTGCTCCTCGGGCACCTACGTCCGCGCGCTGGCCCGCGACCTGGGCGC
>NZ_DASWSJ010000347.1:0-8475 GCF_036402745.1 Actinophytocola sp.
CTGGCGGCCGCGGCGCGGCTGTCCAGCCTCGCCGACAGCACCCCGGAAGGCCGCAGCATCGTCGACCTGGTCGCGAAGAACCACGGCCTGGCCGTCGAGCCCAGCGCGGCCGAGCGGGCCGGGGACTTCGTGGCGTTCACCGCGCAGACCAGGATGAGCGGCATCGACCTCGGCGACCGGGTGGTCCGCAAGGGCGCGGCCAGCGCGGTGCGGATGTGGGTGACCGACCAGGGCGGCGAGGTGCCGGTCGAGGTCGAGGAGGCCGTGGACCGGATCAGCGCCGGCGGCGGCACGCCGCTGGTCTGCGCCGAGCGGGTCGGCGGGGTGGCCGTCGTCCGCGGCGTCATCCGGCTGTCCGACGTGGTCAAGCCGGCCATGAAGGAGCGGTTCGCGGAGCTGCGCAAGATGGGCATCCGGACCGTCATGATCACCGGCGACAACCCGCTGACGGCCAAGGCCATCGCCGCGGAGTCCGGTGTGGACGACTACCTCGCGGAGGCCAAGCCCGAGGACAAGATGGCGCTGATCCGCAAGGAGCAGGAGGGCGGCCGGCTGGTCGCGATGACCGGTGACGGCACCAACGACGCGCCGGCGCTCGCCCAGTCCGACGTGGGCGTCGCGATGAACAGCGGGACCATGGCGGCCAAGGAGGCCGGGAACATGGTCGACCTGGACTCCGACCCGACGAAGCTCATCGAGATCGTGGAGATCGGCAAGCAGCTGCTGATCACCCGCGGCGCGCTCACCACGTTCAGCGTCGCCAACGACCTGGCCAAGTACTTCGCCATCCTCCCGGCGATGTTCGCGGGCATCTACCCGCAGCTGGACAAGCTGAACGTCATGCACCTGCACTCGCCGAGCTCGGCGATCCTGTCCGCGGTGATCTTCAACGCGCTGATCATCGTGGCGCTGATCCCGCTCGCGCTGCGTGGCGTGCGGTACCGGCCCTCGAGCGCGTCGTCGCTGCTGCGCCGCAACCTGCTGATCTACGGCCTCGGTGGCGTCGTCACCCCGTTCGCCGGCATCTGGCTCGTCGACCTGCTGGTCCGACTCATCCCAGGAATGTGAACCCATGAACTCGCTGTACAAACAGACCATGGCGGGCCTGCGGGTGCTGCTCCTGCTCACCGTGATCACCGGCGTGCTCTACCCGCTCGGCGTGTGGGCCGTGAGCCGCCTCCCCGGCCTGCAGGCCAACGCCGAGGGCTCGGTGGTCACCGTGGCCGGACAGCAGGTCGGCTCCGACCTGATCGGCATCGACCCGGTCGCCAAGGACCCCAACCACGACCCGTGGTTCCACAACCGCCCCTCGGCGGTGGCGCTGGACCTGGACGGCGACGGCTCACCCGACCCGCTCGGCCCGGCCGACCCGTCGACCTCCGGCGGGTCGAACAAGGGGCCCTTCAACAAGGACCTCCTCGCCACCATCCAGCAACGCAAGGACCTGATCGCCAAGCGCGAGGGCGTCTCCCCGGCCCAGGTGCCGGCCGACGCCGTGACCGCGTCCGCGTCGGGCCTGGATCCCGCCATCAGCCCGGCCTACGCCGAGCTGCAGGTCAAGCGCGTGGCGCGGGAGAACGGCCTGACCGAGGACCAGGTCCGCGCGCTGGTCAAGGACAACACCGTCGGCCGCGGCCTCGGCGTCCTCGGTGAGCCCGGCGTCAACGTGCTGAAGCTCAACCTGGCCGTCCAGGCCGCCAGACGGTGACCTCGCCGGACGGTGCGGTGCCCGGGAAGGTCCGCAAGGGTGAGCTGCGGATCTACCTGGGTGCCGCGCCCGGTGTCGGCAAGACCTTCGCGATGCTGGGCGAGGCCCAGCGCAGGCTCGAGCGGGGCACCGACGTGGTGGCCGGTCTCGTCGAGACGCACGGGCGGCCCAAGACGGCGGCGTTGCTGCGGGGCCTGGAGGTCGTGCCACGCCAGCACCTGGAGTACCGCGGGCGCGAGTTCGACGAGATGGACCTCGACGCCATCCTCGCCCGCAAGCCGGAGGTCGCGGTCGTCGACGAGCTGGCCCACGCCAACGTGCCCGGCTCGCGCAACGACAAGCGGTGGCAGGACATCGAGGAGCTGCTCGCGGCGGGCATCGACGTGCTTTCCACGGTGAACGTGCAGCACCTGGAGAGCCTCAACGACGTCGTCGAGCGGATCACCGGCGCGCACCAGCAGGAGACCGTGCCCGACGAGGTCGTCCGCCGCGCCGAGCAGATCGAGCTCATCGACATCACCCCGGAGGCACTGCGCCGCCGCCTCGCCCACGGCAACGTCTACCCCGCCCACCGCATCGACGCCGCGCTGGGCAACTACTTCCGCCCGGGCAACCTGATCGCGCTGCGCGAGCTGGCCCTGCTGTGGGTGGCCGACCAGGTCGACGTCGCACTCCGGCGCTACCGCACCGAAAAGGACATCACCGAGACCTGGGAGACCAGGGAGCGGGTCGTCGTCGCCATCACCGGTGGCAAGGAGAGCGAGACCCTGATCCGGCGGGGCAGCCGGATCGCCACCCGTGCGGGCGCGGAGCTGCTGGTGCTGCACGTCCTGCGCGGCGACGGGCTCACCGGCGTCGGCCCGGGCGCGGTGGGCCGGCTGCGCCGGCTCGCCGACGACGTCGGCGCGACGTTCCACACCGTGGTCGGCGACGACGTGCCCGCCGCGCTGCTGGACTTCGCCCGCGGCGTCAACGCCACCCAGCTGGTCCTGGGCACCTCGCGGCGGTCGCGGTGGGCCCGGGCGTTCGACGAGGGCATCGGGGCCGCGGTCGTCCAGGAGTCCGGCCCGATCGACGTGCACACGGTCACCCACGAGCAGTCCGGCGGCGGCCGGCGCCGCAGCCGCCGCGCCCGCAGCCCGCTCACCAGGTCGCGCACGGCGCTCGGCTGGGCGCTCGCCGTCGTGCTGCCCGCGCTCGCGACGCTGGCCGGCGCGATCTGGCGCAACGAGCTGACCCCCACCACCGACGTGGTCGACTACTTCCTCGCGCTGGTGATCGTGGCGCTGGTCGGCGGGATCGGGCCCGCCCTGTTCGCGTCGGTGTTCAGCGCGCTGCTGCTGAACTTCTTCTTCGTACCCCCGATCTACTCGCTGACCGTGGCCGACCCGGAGAACGCGCTGACGCTGGTGATCATGGTCGTGGTCGCCGTCATGGTCGCGGTGGTCGTCGACCGCGCGGCCCGCCGCGCCGAGCTGGCGGCCCAGGCACGCACCGAGGCCGCGCTGGTCGCCTCCTACGCGCGCACCGTGCTGACCAGCCCGCGGCCGCTGCCCACGCTGCTGGAGAAGGTGCGGGAGAACTTCGGCCTCACCTCGGTCGCGTTGCTCGAGAACCGCGACGGCGACTGGCACCGCGTCGCGTGCGTCGGCGAGAAACCCTGTGCCGAGCCCGACGAGGCGGACGTGGACGTCGCGGTGACCCCCGACGTGCACCTGGCGCTGCGCGGTCGCCAGGTCCCGGCGCGGGACCGGCGGGTCCTCGAGGCCGCCGCGGGGCAGGCGCTGCTGGCCTTGCGCCAGCAGCGGATGGCCACCGAGACGGCCGACGCCCGGCACCAGGCGGAGACGACCAAGCTCCGGACGGCGTTGCTGTCCGCGGTGGGGCACGACCTGCGCACGCCGCTCACGTCGATCAAGGCCGCGATCGGGAGCCTGCGCGCGGAGGACCTCGAGCTGTCCGACGAGGACACCCGCGAGCTGCTGGCCACCGTGGAGGAGTCCGCCGACCGGCTGACCAACCTGGTGGACAACCTGCTCGACTCCTCCCGGCTGGCCGTGGGTGTCGTGCGGCCCGTGCTCAGGGCCGTCGGCTACGACGAGGTGGTGGCCCGCGCGCTGGCCGGACTCGACGGCCGGGACGGGGTCACGGTGGACGTCGACGAGCAGCTCCCGCAGGTCCGGGCGGATGTCGGGCTGCTGGAACGCGTCGTGGCGAACATCGTGGACAACGCGCTGCGCTACGGCGTCCTGGCGGTGCCCAGACAGGTCGATGTGGACGGTGACGGCGAGATCAGCGCGGACGAGCCGGCGATCGCCGTCCGCGCCAGCGCCTACGCCGACCGGGTCGAGCTGCGGATCGTGGACCACGGCAGGGGACTGCCGAAGCGGGCGGTGGACTCGGCGTTCGAGCCGTTCCAACGCCTCGGCGATCGCGACGCCACGAGCGGGGTCGGCCTCGGCCTGTCGGTCGCCAAGGGGTTCGTCGACGCCATGGGCGGGTCCCTGCGTGCCGAGGACACCCCGGGCGGCGGGCTCACCGTGGTCATCTCGCTGCCCGCGGAGACCGGGGACCCGGCGGACCCGGCGGGCACCATCGCGGAGACTGGGGAGGGCGTGCTGGCATGACCACGGTCCTGGTGGTCGACGACGAGCCGCAGATCGTCCGCGCGCTGCGGATCAACCTCACCGCCCGCGGGTACCACGTGCTCGCCGCCGCGGACGGCACCGGCGCCCTGCGCGCGGCCGCCGACGGCAAGCCGGACGTCATCGTCCTCGACCTCGGCCTGCCGGACCTGGACGGCACGGCGGTGATCGAGCAGCTGCGGCGCTGGACCTCGATTCCCATCATCGTCCTGTCCGCCCGCACCGACGCCGCCGACAAGGTCCGCGCGCTCGACGCGGGCGCCGACGACTACGTGACCAAGCCGTTCGGCATGGACGAGCTGCTCGCCCGCCTGCGGGCCGCCGTCCGCCGCGGCATCCAGTCGCTGTCGGGCAGCGAGGACTCGGTGATCGAGACCGACACGTTCACGATCGACCTCCTCGCCAAGAAGGTGCACCGGGACGGCGCCGAGGTCCACCTGACGCCGACCGAGTGGGGCCTGCTGGAGATGCTGGCCCGCAACCGGGGCAAGCTCATCGCCCAGAAGCACCTGCTGCAGGAGGTGTGGGGCACGGGGTACGAGGCCAACACCCACTACCTGCGGGTGTACCTCGCCCAGCTCCGCCGCAAGCTGGAACCCGAGCCCTCCCACCCGCGGTACCTCATCACCGAACCCGGCATGGGCTACCGCTTCGAGCTGTAGTCCCGGGGTGCCGGTCGGTCCCCGACGCCACCAACACGTCACCGGCGCGCGGGCCGGTTGGGATCGCGTTAGCGTCCGCTTGTGACGAGTGCCGCCGAGGAGCAGCACCAGCGGGGCTTTCGCGGCTGGCTGCTGGCGGGGATGCCGCACCGGTACCGCCGGCATCCCGGCCCGGGCCGGCTGCCCCGCGACGACGAGGGCAAGCCCTGGTGGAAGGTCATGTGCCTGACCGGCGTGGACTACTTCTCCACGCTGGGCTACCAGCCGGGCATCGCCGCGCTGGCCGCCGGGGTCATCGCGCCGATCGCCACGGTCGTGCTCGTGCTGCTGACCCTGTTCGGCGCGTTGCCGGTGTACCGGCGGGTCGCGCAGGAGAGCCCGCACGGGGAGGGCTCGCTGGCGATGCTGGAACGGCTGCTGCCCCGCTGGCGCGGCAAGCTGGTCATCCTGGTGCTGCTGGGCTTCGTGGCGACCGACTTCATCATCACGATCACGCTGTCCGCCGCCGACGCGTCGGCGCACGTGATGGAGAACCCGTTCGTCCCGCACTTCTTCGGTGGCAAGCAGGTGCTGATCACGCTCGTGCTGATCGCGCTGCTCGGCGCGGTGTTCCTCAGGGGGTTCACCGAGGCGATCGGCATCGCGGTGGTGCTGGTCGGCGTGTACCTGACGCTCAACCTGGTCGTCGTGATCGTCTCGTTCGGGCATGTGCTGTCCGCCCCGCACGTGGTGGCCGACTGGCACAACCTCCTCGTGCGCCAGTACGCCAGCCCGTGGCTGATGATCGGCGTGGCGTTGCTGGTGTTTCCCAAGCTCGCGCTCGGCCTGTCCGGCTTCGAGACCGGGGTCGCGGTGATGCCCCAGATCAAGGGCGCGCCCGACGACGACCCGCGCCACCCCGCCGGCCGGATCCGCAACGGCAGGCGGATGCTGGCGACCGCCGCGGTGATCATGAGTGTGTTCCTCGTCGCCAGCAGCTTCCTCACCACGGTGCTGATCCCGCAGGAGGAGTTCCGGCCGGGCGGGGCGGCGAGCGGCCGGGCCCTGGCCTTCCTCGCGCACGGCTATCTCGGTGACGTGTTCGGCACGGTCTACGACACGTCCACGATCGCGATCCTGTGGTTCGCCGGTGCGTCGGCGATGGCCGGGCTGCTCAACCTCGTGCCGCGCTACCTGCCCCGCTACGGGATGGCGCCGGACTGGACGCGGGCCCCCCGGCCGCTGGTCCTGGTGCTCGTGGCGATCGCGTTCGTCATCACCCTGATCTTCGACGCGAACGTGGACGCCCAGGGCGGCGCGTACGCGACCGGGGTGCTCGTGCTGATCTCCTCGGCCGCCCTCGCGGTCACGCTGAGCGCCCGGCGCCGTGGGGCGCGGCGGGCCACTGTCGCGTTCGGACTGATCACCGTGGTGTTCCTGTACACCACCGGCGCGAACATCGTCGAACGGCCGGACGGGGTGAAGATCGCGTCGTTCTTCATCGCGGCGATCGTGCTCACCTCGTTCGTCTCCCGCGCGATGCGCTCCACCGAGCTGCGCACCACGGAGATCGTCCTGGACGAGACGGCCCAGCGGTTCATCGAGGAGGCCGCCACCTGGGACGAGATCAACATCATCGCCAACGAGCCGGACGCGCGCGACGAGCAGGAGTACCGGGAGAAGGAGGCCGAGCAGAAGGAGTTCCACCACCTGCCCGACGACGCGCCGGTGCTGTTCCTCGAGGTGACCATCAAGGACGCCTCCGAGTTCGAGACCGAGCTGACCGTGCACGGCGAGGAGCGGTTCGGCTACCGGGTCCTGAAGGTGGAGAGCTCCACCATCCCCAACGCGATCGCCGCGCTGCTGCTGCACATCCGCGACGTGACCGGCAAGGTGCCGCACATCTACTTCGCGTGGATGGAGGGGAACCCGGTGCCGCACGCGTTCCGCTACCTCCTCTCCGGCGACGGCGACATCCCGCCGCTGACGCGGGAGGTGCTCCGCCGCGCCGAACCCGACCGCGACCGCCGCCCCCTGGTCCACGTCGGCTGACCGGCCACAGCCACCGGACGACGACGGAGACAAGCCCGCGGCCGGGCATCAAGCCCCGCAGCCCGCCATCAGGATCGCGGCCAGCCGTCAGGATCGCGGCAGGGCATCAAGCCCGCGGCCAGGCATCAGGGTCGTAGCCGGGCATCAGGATCGCGGCCGATCATCACCAGCGCGCTAGGAACTGGTCCGTCGTCGTCAAGATGGTGTCGGCGTGGGTGCCGGGCCGGTAGGGGCGGGGGTTTGCTGGGGGTATGACCCTGATCGATCTCCTGCCCAGTCTCCGTGGTTTCGAGCGGGCCGGGTTGGTGGCCGGTGTGTGGCCGGCGAGTGCCCGCCTGGACGACTCGGGTGACCTGGTCGTGGGTGGCGTGTCGATGACGCGCGTCGCGGCGGTGTTCGGTACGCCCGCCTACGTGCTCGACGAGGCGGAGGTGCGCCGGCAGTGCCGGGCCTACCGCGCGGCACTCCCCGAGGTGGAGATCTCCTATGCCGGCAAGGCGTTGCTGACCCGTGCGGTGGCGCGGTGGATGCGGGAGGAGGGCCTGGGCCTGGACGTGTGCTCGGCCGGTGAGCTGGCGGTCGCGCGCCGGGCCGGGTTCCCCGGTGAGCGGATCACCTTGCACGGCAACGCGAAGTCGCCGGAGGACCTCAAGGCCGCGGTGGCCGGGCAGGTCGGCCGGGTGGTGGTCGACTCGTTCGACGAGCTCGACCAGCTCGCCGCGGTCGCGCGGGCCCGCCAGCAGGTGCTGGTCCGGGTGACGCCGGGGGTGGACGGGCACACCCACCACGCGATCGCCACCGGGGTCGAGGACCAGAAGTTCGGCTTCTCCCTCGCCGGCGGGTCCGCCGCCGAGGCGGTCCGGCGCGTCCTCGCACAGCCGGCGCTGGAGCTGGCCGGGCTGCACTGCCACATCGGGTCGCAGCTCACCCGGGTCGCCGACTTCGAGGAGGCCGCCCGGCGCATGGTGGCCCTCCTCGCCGCGATCCGCGACGAGCACGGCATCGTGGTGCCGCTGCTCAACCTCGGCGGCGGCCACGCGGTCCGCTACCACGCCGGCGACACCGGGTTCGACCTCGACTGCTTCGCCCGCCGGATGCACATCGCCGTCCGCCTCGAGTGCGACCGGCACCGGCTGCCCGTCCCGAGGCTGGCCATCGAGCCCGGCCGCGCGCTGGTCGCCCGCGCCGGCATCACGCTCTACCGCGTCCTGACCGTCAAGCACCAGGCCAGCCGCACGTTCGTCGCCGTCGACGGCGGCATGAGCGACAACCTCCGGCCCGCGCTGTACGGCGCCCGCTACACCGCCCGGCTCGTCGGCCGCCCGGCCACCGCCCCGCCACGCGAGGTCACCATCGCCGGCCGCCACTGCGAGGCCGGCGACCTCCTCGCCACCGACGTCCCGCTCCCGGCCGACGTCCACGCCGGCGA
>NZ_DASWSJ010000348.1:0-4617 GCF_036402745.1 Actinophytocola sp.
TAACGCCGGGCCGACGGCGTCAATGGCGCTACGCGTCGCTGCGCGATGGTCGCAAGCGCCCACCATTGACACCGCCGACCCGGCGCTACGAGATAGCAGGGGCGAGAGCGACGGTGGGTTGTAGGTGCCGGAGGAGAGCCGCGGACGCGGCAGCGCGGCCAGGATGAGTCGACATCCTGACCGCGCTGTGCGGACCATGATCAGGCCGTCTCCAGGCCGTCTGGGCTCGGGCAGACCCGACAATGCGCGAGAACTAGCCACAGACGTTTGTGCAGCTCAGCGGCAGGATCAGGCCATCGAGCTGGCCAGCCAGAACTCGCCGGCATTACATCGCGATCTGGCTGGCTATGTATCTGTGAGCAGGGCCAGGAAGGCGTTGATCGACGGGCGGCGCAGGCGGTCCCTCGTCGTCGCCAGGTAGAGGGGCCAGCGGAGGTCGGCGTCGGGGAGTTCGTGGCGGGTTGTCGTCTTCGGGTTCGACGGGATGGTCGCCGGGACGAAGCCGATGCCCAGGCCCGCCGCGACGAAGGCCGGGACCCAGGCCGCGTCCGCCACCTCCAGGGCCACCTCCCGGGTCAGGCCCGCGCGGTTGAACGCGGCGTCCACAACGGTCCTGTTGCCGAAGCCCGGTGGGGCGTCGATCCACGTCTCGGCGGCTACGTCGGCCAAGGTCAGGGGGCCGGCGGCCAGGGGGTGGGACACGGGCAGGAGCAGGGCCAGCGGGTCGCGGGCGATCGGGTGCAGGACCAGGGTCGGGTCGGCCAGCGACACGAACGCCACGTCCAGCGAGCCCGCGTGCAACGCCTCCACCAGGTCCGCCGACCCACGCGGCTTCACCCGCAGCCGCACCACGACCAGCGGGTGCACCGCGCGGTAGCGGGCCAGCAGCGTCGGCAGGTCCACCGGCCCCACCGAGCTCATCACACCCACGTTCAGCTCACCACGCAGCTGCCGGCCACCGCGTACGACCTCGCGGGCCACCCTTGCGTTCTCGATCAGCGCGCGGGCCTCGGGCAGCAGCATCCAGCCCGCTTCGGTGAGCGTGGGCCGGCCGGGACCGCCCGAGCGCTCGAACAGAGGCGCGCCCAGTTCGCGCTCCAGTGCCTTGATCGTGCTGCTCACGCCGGACTGCACGACGTGCAGGTGCGCGGCCGCCGCGGTGAACGTGCCGTGCTCGACGACGGCGAGGAAGTACTCGAGCTGACGCAGCTCCACGGCTGGATCCATCCGCTCTGAGGATCGAAACCATCCGACTTTATCGCTTTTCACGAACGACGAACAGGCACACGCTGGAGTTGTGAACGAACAACGCGGCTTCTGGGTCGTCGCGGCGACCTTCCTGATCTCCATGGCCTTCTCGACCGTGCCCACTCCGCTGTGGCCCCTCTACCAGGCGACGGACGGCTTCTCGACCGTGATGATCGCGGTCGCCTTCTCCGCCTACGCCGTGGGCGTGCTGATCAGCCTGTTCCTCGCCGGCCACCTCTCCGACTGGGTGGGCAGGCGCCGGCTCCTGCTTCCGGGCGTCCTGACCGAGGCACTCGCCGCCGCGTTGTTCATCGGCTGGCACTCGCTGGCGTTGCTGATCGTCGCCAGGGTGATCAGCGGGCTCGGCATCGGACTGATCACCGCCACCGCCACGGCCCACCTCTCCGAACTCGGCGCGCGGGCGTGGCCGGGATCGACCCGCACGGCGTACGTCGCGACCGCAGCCAACCTCGGCGGGCTCGGCCTCGGAACGCTGGTCTCCGGGACCCTCGCGCAGTACGTGCGCGGCCCGCTGACCACCGTCTACGCCGCGTTCCTCGTCGTCCTGCTGCTCTGCGCGCTCGGCATCGCGTTGGTGCCGGAGACCGTCACCCAGACCGCGCGGCCCTACCGGCCCCAGCGCGTGTCGGTGCCGCGCCCGGCCCGGCCGCGCTACCTGGTCGTCGCCGCCGGCGCGTTCACCGCGTTCGCGCTCTTCGGGCTTTTCACCTCGCTGGCCCCGAAGATCCTCGCGACGAGCCTGGGCGAGGCGTCGGCGGCGGTGTCCGGGCTGGTGTCCTGCGTGGTGTTCCTGTTCGCCGTGCTCGCTCAGGTGGGTCTCGGCCGGCTCGGCACCGACCGGCAGCTGACGGTCGGGGTCGGTGCGCTGCTCGCCGGTTTCACGGTGCTGCTGGCCGGCAGCGTGGCCGGGTCGCTGTGGCTGTTCCTGCTCGCCGGCGCGCTCGGCGGAGTGGGCGCGGGGCTGCTGTTCAAGGGCGCCATGGGCGCCGCGGCCCGGATGGCCAGCCCGGGCGCGAGGGGTGAGGCGGCCGCCGGGATCTTCCTCGCCGCCTACCTCGGTCTCACCCTGCCGATCCTCGGGATCGGCCTGGCCACGCAGGTGGTCTCGCTGGCCACCGGGCTCACCGTGTTCTGCGCGGTGATCCTCGTCCTGCTGGCGCTCGTCGGCACCGGCCTACGCCGTACCGCCTAGCTGCCTCTCCTCCACCGTCCACAAGCGACGGACCGCGCGGGCGCCCAGGACGGCGGCCATCGCGACCACGCAGTAGATGCCGGCGACGAGGTCGATCGTGAGGTACGGCGCACCGAGCACGTACTCCTGGGTGAGGCTCCAGTCGATCGGCATGCCGGCGAGGATGTTGGCGAACGCGAGGAGCAGGTTGATCGTCAGCGTGATCGCGGCGACCGAGAAGCCGCCGAACAGGAAGAGCCAGTACGGCGCCGCGAGGCAGAGCCAGGTCGGGATCGTCGAGCTGCCGGCCCGGTAGGCGAGCACCAGGATCAGGACCGACAGCAGGACGTAGGTCGCGGAGATCCAGTCCATCGCGAGGAACCGGGAGAGGAAGCCGGCGTCGGTGAACAGCAGCGGCGAGCTGCCGTAGGCCGCGTCGAGCGCGGCCCGGCGCACGGGGTCGAACGGCGTCGCGATGATGCTGCCGCCGACGTAGCTCAGCCGGACCATGAATACCTGCAGCACGAGCACGGCGACCGTCGTGGTGAGCGCGAGCGCGATGCGCGCCGGGCGCTGCCGGACCAGCCAGCTGCCGCCGCGGGTGACCGCCTCGCCGACGACCGCGGCCCCGCGCACGACCTGCTTGCCGCCCGAGACCCAGGACTGGATCGCGAAGACGGCGAGCACGAGCGCGACGAAGTAGCCGTTGACCCCGAGGAACTGGAGGATCTGGCCGAGGACCGTGGTGAAGTCGGGAACGGGCGAGCTGACCGGCGGCACGCCCGGACCATCGTCGGACGTGCCGCCGGCGTATCAGTGCTACAGCTCGGGGCCCTTCGCGCGCAGGTCGTCCACCTTGGACATGGCCTCGCGCAGCTCCGACAGCCACTCGTCGGCGTGCTCGCCGACCAGCCGCACCGCCCAGGCGAGCGCCTCGGAGCGGGAGCGGGCCACGCCGGCGTCGACCAGCGTGTCGAGGATGAGCCGCTCCTCCTGGCGCAGCCGGGTCATCACCGGCACGGACAGGGTGGTGAACAGCTCTTCGGTGTCGCCGAGCTTGGCGCCCCACGCCACCTTGCGGCCGTACTTGTGCTCCGCCTGCCGTGCGATCTCGATGCGCTCGTCGCGGGTCTCCTCGCGGAACCGGCTGATCCGGCCCGACTCGGCGGCCGCGCGCGCGGCGTCGTCGGCGAACTCGCCCTCGAGCGGCGGCAGCTGCCCGACGACGGTGATCTCCTCCCGATCGACGACGACCATCGGCGCCTCGGTGAACCAGCCCTCCGGCAGCCGCCCGGAGAACCAGGCGGACGCGTCGTCGGCGGAGGGAAGGTCGGCCTGCTGCCAACCGCCCCGGCCCCGGCCGCGTCCACCGGGTCCGCCCCAGCCACGCCCCGGTCCCCAGCGATGCCCTCTCGGACCCATGAAACCCACCCCGCATCTTCCGAACATGACAGCCTCCAACCGGCTGACTTACATAATTACAAGGTTACGCCGGTCATGGGATTGCGCCAGGACGTTCACTCGGGGCGGAAAGGTGAAGTCGGGAGCCGGGCCTCGCGCGGGAGCCAGGAACCTCGCGCCGGAACCCTCATGCCCGGGCCCGAACCGCGCGCACAAACCGAAACCTCGCGCGCACGCGCACGCACGATGGCAGCCCCCGCCCACTCCGGGGGCACCCCGTATCGCCAGTCTATCGGTGGGTACCGACACAAAGGGGGCTGAGCTGCGGAGTTGTGGATGGTTGGGCCGGTTGTGGATAACTCCGGCCGCGGGCCGGACGTTGCTCCAGGGTCGGGCCAGCACCTCGCCGCGGGTGGGCGAGGCTCGTGGGCGCGGGCCACGCGGCGGGTGGCGCGGGCCAGGGAACGGCTTCGCCGCGGGGTTAAGGCCTGTCTCGTAGATCATCGGGTGAAGTCCTGCACCGACCACCGGAACCTCAGGGGACCGTGACGGCACCCAGCCACCATCCACCTCGATACCCGCACTATTCGCCGGGACGCAACGCACACTTTTAAAACTCGGAGAGGCGGACTAGGCCCAATGCCGGTCGTTTAGTTCGCGAGGCAGCCGATAGCCTGCGGTTTGTGGATCTTGAGACGGGTGCTGATCCGGGGTGTGGTCTGGTTGACCGGGCGGCCATTGGTGTGCTGACTCGAACGTTCCCGGTCGGGTTGGTT
>NZ_DASWSJ010000349.1:0-19713 GCF_036402745.1 Actinophytocola sp.
TGCACAACCTGCGGTTCTGGCGGTCACACTGGAGCACCCGCCCACCACAGCAACATTCGATGATGTCCCACGAGGACCTTCTCCACGCGCTGGAGGCCCGCGAACCCGAGCAGGCGCAGGAGGCGATGCGCGCGCACCTCGCCTCCTCGCGCCAGCTGCTGCAGTCCTTGTTCTAGTCCGCCTCCCCGGGATTAACAGTGTGCGTTGCGTCCCGGCGAATAGTGCGGGTATCGAGGTGGATGTGGCTGGGTGCCGTCACGGTCCCCTGAGGTTCCGGTGGTCGGCGCAGGGCTTCACACGATGATCTACGAGACAGGCCTTAGACGACTGATTCTTCATCGATGGTCAGGCGAGGCCGAGCACCCTCATCGTCTGGGTCGCCAGGTTCGACTCGCCCAGGGCGTTGGGGTGGACGACCACCGGGTTGGTGGTCTGCAGCACCGGTTCTATCCAGCGGACGCCCAGTCGCTGGCAGGCGTCGTGGCCCTCGGACACCTCGGTCAGGTCGACGTAGGTCGCGCCCGTCGCGGTGGCGGCTCGGTGGATGGCGTCGTTGAGGGTGGTCTGCAGGGTGCGCAGGTACGGCACGTCGCCCGTCGCCACGGGCATCTTGGTGAAGCAGCCGCCCGTCGCGGGGAGGATCCACGGGTAGCCGAGGATGGCCACGTCGGCCTGGGGTGCCTTGGTGCGGACCGCTTGGAGCGCGGCGACGAGTGCGGGGTACGTCGTGGTGCGGACGGTGTCGGTGAAGCTCGATCCGTACCGGTCCGCGCAGGGGCTGCCCTGGCCCAGCGTGGCGACGCCGGCCACGCCACAGGCGAGGATCGCGCCGATGAACACGCCGCTGTCGTTGCCGCCGATCGTCATCGTGACCAGGTCCGTGTCCGGGCCGACCGCGTCGAGCTGCGGGGCGACGCCGGGGTACTGGGCGGTCGTGTAGTGCTTGGTCTCGGCGGCGCCGCACGTCACGTCGGCCAGCCGGGCCCCGGTCCGGGCCGCGAGCACGTGCGGGTAGTTGCGCGTCGAGCGCAGGCACACCAGCGAGGTGGCGTCCGGCGGCAGCACCCCGGACGCGGCACTGTAGGAGTCACCGAGCGCGACGTAGCTCAGCGGCGGGTCCGCTGCCTGGGCGACCGAGGAGTTCGTGACGAGACCCAGCGCGGCGACCGCGGCGGCGACGGACGCGAGTAGACGGCGTGGCATGGCGTTCTCCCGGCATCGATGACGGCGTCTGCACACTACTCACGAGTAGGTAGGTGTGTCCGCCATCGTCGACCATGCCGCCGCCGACGTCAACGGTCTCCGCGAGGTGCGAGGTGGCGGGCGATGAGCGCGTACGTCTCGCGCGCCTTGCCGACGTCGGTCACGTCGTAGCCGTGGTCGGCGCGCGGCACGTCGTGGTGCTCGACCAGCGCGCCGGCCTTCCGCAGGCGTTCGGCGTACCGCGCGCCCTCGGCGTGGAGCCGGTCGAGCTCGGCGGTGATCACCAGCGCGGGCGCGATTCCCGTGAGGTCAGCGGTGTCCGCCCGGCCGGCGGGGGACACCAGGCGGTCGGCGCGCTCGCGCGGGTCCGGCACGTACGCGCCGTCGAAGACCTCGCCCATCCACGGCCGCAGCATCGGCTTGGCGATGGCCGCGCGCTTGTCCCGGACCGGTGTCGCGAGGTCCAGCGGCGGGTAGTGCAGCACCTGCAGGGCGATCGGCGGCCCGCCGTCGTCCAGCACCTGCCGGGCCACCGCCGCCGCGAGCGCGCCGCCCGCGCTCTGGCCGCCGACCGTCAGCCGGCCGCCGTCCCAGCCGTGGTCAGCGCCGTGCTCGGCGACCCAACGGACGACCTCGAACGCCTGCCGGACCGGCGCGGGAAACGGGTACTGCGGCGCGACGACGTAGTCGACGTTGACCACCACGACACCGGCCTCGGCGGCCAGGTACCGGCACAGCGGGTCGTCCAGCCAGGTTCCCCGCATGACGAACCCGCCGCCGTGGAAGTTCACGTGCACCGGCGGCCGCGGCTCCTCGCCCGGGGGCCGGTAGACGACGGCGGGCGCGGGTGCGACGGACGCCGGCACCGTGATGTCCTCGGTGTTCCCCGGGAACTCGGGGAACACCGGCCCCCGGCGCCGGGTGGCCAGGCCGGCGCTTGCCGAGGCCAGCCCCTGCATCGCCCGCGCCACGACCGCGGCCACCCGCGGCGTACCGAGAACCGACATCGAAACCTCCACCCGCCGCGCCCACCAGCTACACCGACGACGCTAGCGTCTGCTGCCGGTCGCGCTGACGCTGCCTGCCGGCGCCGCGTCCGGCCCCACGCCCATGTGGTGGCCGGAGGCCGGTGACGCCGGGTGCGTCACCAGTACGGCCGCGTGGTCGTTGTTAAGGCATGCGCAAGTCCGCCCTGCTTGCCTCGCTCGCCATCACCGCCACCGTGCTCGCCGCGCCCCCGGGCACGGCCGATCCGGCCTTCACGGTCCGGACGATGCACTTCGACGTGCTGGCCGGCCCTGGTGCCGGCCAGCACTGCGACATCGTCGGCGATCTCTACACGCCGGTCGCCGCGAGCGCGGCCAGTCCCGCGCCGGCCATCCTGACCACCAACGGGTTCGGCGGCTCCAAGGACGACCAGGCCGGCATCGCCCGGCTCGCCGCGTCCCGCGGATACGTCGTGCTGTCCTACTCCGGTCTCGGTTTCGGCGGGTCCGGCTGCCGGATCACGCTCGACGACCCGGACTGGGACGGCCGGGCGGCGAGCCAGCTCGTCAGCTTCCTCGGCGGGCTGGACTACGTGGTGCACGACGCGCCCGGCGATCCCCGGGTGGGCATGGTCGGCGGCTCGTACGGCGGCGGGATCCAGTTCGCCACCGCGTCGGTCGACCCGCGGCTGGACACGATCATCCCGCTGATCACCTGGAACGACCTGTCCTACGCGCTCGGGCCGAACAACGCCGTCCCCGCCGCCACGCCCGGCGCGGCGAAGATCACCTGGGCGCTGCTGTTCTTCTTCGAGGGCGCGCTGCTGGAGAACATCCAGCACCCCGACCCGAACCGGGCCATCGGCTGCCCGAACTTCCCCACCGAGATCTGTACCGACCTGCTCCTCACCGGCACCCTCGGCTACCCGACACCGCAGACCACGGCGCTGCTCCAGCACGCGTCCGTGGCGAGCTACGTCAGCCGGGTGCGCGTCCCGACGCTGCTCATCCAGGGCCAGAAGGACACCTTGTTCAACCTGAACGAGGCCGTGGCCACCTACCAGGCACTGCAGGCGCAGGGCACCGAGACCAAGATGATCTGGCAGTCCTGGGGCCACTCCGGCGGTGCCGCGCCCGGCGAGATCGACCTGGCCAACCCGGATCCGGCCAGCCAGTACGAGACCGGCCGGATACTCGACTGGTTCGACCACTACCTCAAGGACCTGCCGGCCGACACCGGTCCCGAGTTCGCCTACTTCCGCGACTGGGTTCCCTACAGCGGCAACGCGGCGCCGGCCTACGCGACGTCGGCGAGCTTCCCCGTCGGCACGGCCAGGTCGTTCTACCTGTCGGCGCACAACGAGCTGGTCGCCGAGCAGCCGCGGACCGGCTCGCAGACGTTCCTCACCCCGCCCGCCGGCCTGCCGACCAGCCTGTCGCCGTTCGACGCGATCAACCAGCCGGCGGTCGACGTCAACCTGCCCGGCACCTTCGCCGAGTGGGCGAGCGCGCCGCTCGCCGCGCCGATGGACGTGGTCGGCGTGCCCCGGCTGGACATCCGGCTGACCGCCCCGACCGCCGCGCTCACCAGCCACCTCGGTCCGACCGGGCAGCTGGTGCTGTTCCCGAAGATCTACGACGTCGCGCCGGACGGCACGGCGAGCCTCATCCACCAGCTCGTCGCGCCGGTCCGGGTGGCCGACCCGACCCGGCCGGTCCAGGTGTCGCTGCCGGGCATCGTGCACCGGTTCGACCAGGGGCACCGGGTCCGGCTCGTACTGGCCAGCGGCGACCTCAACTACCGCGGTGGCCTGGTGAGCGCGCCGGTCACGGTGACCGCGGGCGACACCGGACAGGCCCTGACCCTGCCGGTGGTGGGCTGACGCCGGCCGGCCGGTCCGTCAACCGGGGTGGGCGTCGAGCCAGGCGATGGCGGCGGCCTCCGGGTCGGGCTGCTTGTCGAAGCGCCTGCGCACGATCGTGCCCAGGCTCTCGACCGCGCAGCGGCGCGTGTCCCCATCGGTGTCGGCCGACCGGATGAGCGCGGCGAGCGCGGGAACGGCGGCCCGGTTCCGCAGCGCCCCCAACGTCGCCACGATGCTGTCGCGTGCCTGCGGGTCGGTCTCCCGGCGCAGAGCGGTCAGCAGCTCACCGACCAGGCCGGCGGCGTCCTCGCCCAGCCAGGTCAGCGCGCCGCCGGCATCCTCCCGGCTGTCCGCGTCGCCGCTCCGCAGCATCGACATGAGGTACGGCAACGACTCCCGGCCGCGGGCGATCAGGCCCCACGACGCGGTGACCCGCCTGGTGAAGTCCTGTTCCCGCACCGCTTCCAGGTGCAGCCGGTAGTAGCTCTCCGCGGAACCCTTGAACCGCTTCAGGTTCGGCACACCTCGGCGATCGGCCACCGCTAGCCCTTGTCCGCGCCGCTCGTGAGGCCCTCGGCCAGGAGTCGTTCGGTCAGGAAGAACAGGATGACGATGGGCACGGTGATGACGACCGAGCCGGCCATCAGGACGGTGGTGGGGATCTCGACGGTGCCGGACAGCTGGGCCAGACCGAGGGAGACCGTCCACCGGTCGCGGCGCTCGACCAGGAAGAGCAACGCGAACAGGAACTCGTTCCACGCGATCATGAACACGAAGATCCCGGTCGCCATGACCGACGGCGCGGCCAGGGGAAGGCTGATGCGCCGGATCACGCCGACCCGGTTGAGGCCGTCGACCAGGCCGGCCTCCTCGACGCTCTCCGGGATGGTCTCGAAGTAGTTCTTGAGCATGTAGATGGCGACGGGGACGGTCTGCGCGATGTAGACCAGCACGAGCCCGACGAGCGAGCCCCGCAGCTGCAGCTTGGTCAGCAGCACGAACAGGGGGATCGCGATCACGATGCTGGGGAACAGGTACACCAGCAGGAACACCGCGCTGATCTGCCGCCGCCCGAAGAAGTTCAGCCGGCTCACCGCGTAGGCGCCGGGGATGGCGATCGCGAGCGCCAGCAGCACCGAGGCCGACGCCACGATCGCGCTGTTGCCCAGCAGGGAGACGAAACCCTGGCCCGCGTCCTCGACCGGGCGCAGCACCGCGCTGTAGGTGGACCACGTCAGCTTGCTCAGGTCCGGCAGCAGCGAGTCGGGCCGCAGCAGCAGGTCCTCGATCGGCCGGATCGACAGCATGATCATGTAGTAGAACGGGAACAGCGTCGCGATCAGGAAGAGCCCGATCACGACCCAGCGCAGGACCCCGAACACCAGCCGCTCGACGCGGTCGCGGGACCACGGCCTGCCCGGCCGGCTCGCGGTGCTCACGCCGCGCCTCCCTCACGCCGGCGCAGTATCCAGAGGTAGCAGCCGAGCAGGACGACGAGCACGCCGGCGAGGAACACCGACTGGGCCGCGGCGGCGCCCACGTTCCGTTGCACGGTCAGCAGCTCGTACACCCGGATGCTCGCCACCTCGGTGCCGGCCGCGCCGCCGGTGAGCAGGAAGATGTCGTCGAACTCGTTGAAGGTCCAGATGGTCCGGAGCACGACGAGCACGGCGATGATCGGCATGAGCTGCGGCAGGATGATGTGCCGGAACCGCTGCGACGGGGTCGCGCCGTCGATCGTGGCCGCCTCCTCGAGGTCGGCGGGGATGGCCTGCAGCCGGGCGAGCACGAACAGGAACACGAACGGGAAGTACCGCCAGCCCTCGAAAGCGATGACGGTCAGCAGCGCCGTCGGCACCGGGATGTCCCAGCCGAACAGGGAGAGCTGGCCGCGTGCCTGGGAAAGGAACGCGACGGGGTCGTCCCAGCCGAACAGCGTGTGGCCCCAGCCGTTGACGATCCCGAACTCCGGGTTCAGCAGCACCTTCCAGACGAGGGTGACCGCGACGACCGGCGCGACATAGGGGATGAGCATCGCGGCCCGCACGAAGCCCCGGCCGGGGAACGGCCGGCGCAGGGCCAGCGCCACGATCACGCCCAGCGCGATGGCCAGCAAGGTCGACCCCGCGGTGTAGACGACGGTGGTGACCAGGCTGTCCCACAGCGCGGCCGAGCCGAAGACCCGCGCGAAGTTGGCGACCGTCAGGTTCTCGAAGAGGCTGGTGCGGCCGACGTTGATCAGCCGCATCCGCTGGAACGCGATGAGCACCGACCACGCCAGCGGCACGAGGACCACCGCCAGCACGATCACCAGCGTGGGCGAGATGAGCAGCAGCCCGGCGCGGGCGTCCCGCTGCGCCAAGGAGATGACGCGCCGGCGCGGCGGTGCCGGCGGCGGCTCGACCGGCGCTTCCTCGGTGCGCGTCATTCCGGCTCCGTTCCGTACGGGGTCGATACCGACGCGGACACGACGTCCCTCACCGGCGGCCTACGAGCCGAGCTCCTCGGCGATCCTCGCGGCCTGCTCGTTCGCGGCCTGCGCCGCCGACCGCGCGTCGCCGGAACCGTTGAGGAACTCCGCCAGCGCCTTGGGCACCACCAGCTCCCCGGTGACCGCGCCGGCGAGCTCGCCCTTGCCCTGGGTGAAGCCCCACCGGCTGAACGTCTCCGGGCTCTGCTCCACGGCCTTCAGCGTCTCCGCGTCGTAGAACTGCGACAGCGGGGCCTTCGTGTCGACACCGGCCTTGAGCGTGCGCCACTGCTCGACGTAGGTCTGCGGCTTGTCCGCGGTACCCGTGCGGACGGGCACCTTGCCCTCCGGCGCGACGGCGAGCCAGTCCGCGTAGCCGTCGCTCATCAGGTACTCCACGAGCTGCTTGGCCTGGTCGGTGCTGGCCTCGTTGAGGATCGCGAACGACACGACCTCGCCGAACGTGGTGGGCTTCGAGCCGTCCGGGCCGGTTAGCCCGGCGACGACGCCGGTGTTCTTCGCGAGGAACGCCTTGTCCTGCTGGCATTGCGGGCAGGTCGGCAGGGCGTCGTTGCGCAGGCCGGCGAGCTCGTCGAGCAGGAACGACGACCAGATCACCATCGCCGCCTTGCCGGCGAAGTACGTCGCCCGGGTGGTGTCCACGTCCTGGTTGCCGGCGACCGAGTGCTGGCGGATGAGATCGCCGTAGAACCGGAACGCCTCGACGCACCGGGGACTGTCCAGGGCCACCTTGCCGCCGTCCACCAGCTGGCAGCCGTTGGCGAGGGCCAGATGCTCGAACGTCTGGTGGGTGAACGCGTCGGCGGGCGTCGTGCTGGCGGTGATGCCGGTGACGCCGCCCTGGTCGAGCCGCGCGGCGGCCGCCTGGATCGCCGCGTAGCTCGTCGGCGGCTCGAGACCCGCCTGGGCGAACAGGTCCTTGCGGTAGAAGAGCAGCTGTGCCCAGCCGTCGCTGGGGACGGCGAGCTGGACGTCGTCCTGCCGGGTCAGCGCCAGCGCCTGCGCGGCGAACGTGCCGGTGCCCAGCTTGTCCACGACGGCGGCCGCGGCGTCGGTGTCGAGCAGGTCGTCGGTGCGCATCTGGTTGATGAGCGGCAGCGAGAGCGCGCCGATCACGTCCGGCAGCTCGCCGGAGGACGCGGCCGAGGAGAGCACGGTGGACAGCTGGGCCTCGGCGACGGCGACCAGCTTCGTCTCGATGCCGGTCTTCTTGGTGAACTCCGCCAGCAGCTTCTCCTGGGCCTGCACCCGGTCGGCGGTGTCCTCCACCGTCCAGACCAGCAGGGGACCGCCGTCACCAGCGGAGCCGCCGCTCCCGCATGCGGCCGCCAGGAGCACCAACGGTAGAAACACGGCCAGTTTCTGGACTCCCCGACGAACCATGCGACCTCTTCCTCGCTGGACTAGCGGACAGCGAAACACCTCCGAAAGGACGTGACAACACTCAATCCGGTAACGGGGTCGTGGGCCCGGATCGCCACGTTCGGACCGGGCGCTATGGGGGAACCGAACACATCTGGCGCGGTGCTTGTGGACCAGGGGGCTATGTCGCAACTCACCGCGCACCCCTAAGGTCAGCGCGTGACGAGCGCCACACCGATGTTGCGTACCCGGGGTCTCGCGAAGGAGTTCACCGGCTTTCGCGCGGTCGACGACGTCGAGCTCGACGTCATGCCGGGCACGATCCACGCCCTGGTCGGGCCGAACGGGGCCGGCAAGACGACGCTGTTCAACCTGCTCACGGGTTTTCTCAAACCTTCCGCCGGAACCATCGAGATCGACGGGCACGACGTCACCGGCATGCGGCCGGAGCGGATCGCGCAGCGTGGGGTGGCCCGCTCCTTCCAGATCACCAGCCTGTTCGACGAGCTGACCCTCGCCGAGCACGTCGAGCTGGCGCTGCAGGGCCGCGACGGGCAGGGCTACCGCTTCTGGCGCTCGGACAAGAAGCTCCGCCGGTACCGCGGTGAGACCGCCGACCTCCTCGAGCAGGTCGGGCTGGCCGACCATGCCAGCAGACCCGCCGGCAGCCTTGCCTACGGCCAGAAGCGCGCGCTGGAGCTGGCTCTCGCGCTCGCCCTGTCCCCGCGCCTGCTGCTGCTCGACGAGCCGACCGCCGGCATGGGCGCGGAGGACGTGACCCGCACGATCGAGCTGATCCAGCGGGTCCGCGCGGACCGCACGGTGGTGTTGGTGGAGCACAACATGAAGGTCGTCGGCGACCTGACCGACCGGGTGACCGTGCTGCAGTTCGGCAAGGTCCTCGCCGAGGGCCCGTACGAGCAGGTGCGGGCCGATCCCCGCGTGATCACCGCCTACCTGGGGGAGTCCGTTGCTCAGCGTTGAGGACATCACCGCCCGCTACGGCGAGGCCCAGGTGCTGCGAGGGGTCTCGCTCGACGTGGCCGCCGGCGAGGTGGTCACGCTGGTCGGCCGCAACGGCGCCGGCAAGACCACGCTGCTGCGCTGCCTGATGGGGCTGCACAGGTCGATGGCCGGCCGCATCGAGCTGGACGGCCGCGACATCACGAAACTGGCGCCGCACAAGCGTTGCCGGCTCGGCCTCGGCTACGTCCCCGACGACCGCGGCATCTACTCGACGCTCACGGTCGAGGAGAACCTCACGCTGCCGCCGACGACCGGGCCGGACGCCTGGTCGCTGGAGAAGGTCTACGAGACGTTCCCGGTGCTCGCCGAGCGGCGGCGGCAGGCCGGCACCCATCTGTCCGGCGGTGAGCAGCAGATGCTGTCGGTCGCGCGGGTGCTGCGGATGGGCGCCCGGCTGCTGCTGGCGGACGAGCCGACCGAGGGGCTCGCGCCGCTGCTGGTCCAGCAGATCGGCGAGATCATCCGCACGGTCAAGGCACACGGCGTCACCGTGCTGCTGATCGAGCAGAACATCCACTTCGCCTCGACGGTCGCCGACCGGCACTACCTCATCAGCCAGGGCCGGGTCGTCGAGTCGCTCGACAACACCGAGGTCGAGCAGCGGGAGAACGAGCTGCTCGCCTACCTCGGCATCTGACGGCTTTCCCAGAAGGAGGAAGACATGGCACGCAGGTTCACGGCCGCGGCGACGGTGCTCGCGGTGGGTGCCTTGCTCGCCGGGTGCGGCGGCGGTCCCCAGAGCGGCGGCGGCAAGGTGTCCGGCGACGCGGTCAAGCTCGGCGTCATCACCGACCTGTCCGGCGTCTACTCCGAGCTGGCCGGCAAGAACGCCGTCGAGGCCGTGCGGATGGCGGTCGACGACTTCAAGAGCCGGCACAAGGACGACGCGGTCACCCAGAACATCGAGGTGAGCTCGGCGGACCACCAGAACAAGCCGGAGATCGCCAACACGGCCGCGCGGGAGATGTACGACCGCAACGGGGTGGACGCGATCTTCGACGTGCCGACCT
The DNA here is from genome assembly GCF_036402745.1 of Actinophytocola sp. Classification (GTDB taxonomy): domain Bacteria; phylum Actinomycetota; class Actinomycetes; order Mycobacteriales; family Pseudonocardiaceae; genus Actinophytocola. The sequence continues at coordinate 9,944 of NZ_DASWSJ010000349.1, forward strand.
CGTCGGCGGCCCTCGCGGTGGCCAACGTCGCCGGGCAGAACAAGAAGCTGTACTTCAACAACGGCGCCGCCACGACCGCGCTGACCGGCAAGCAGTGCAACCCCTACACCTACCACTACGCCTACGACACCTACATGCTCGCGCACGGCACCGGCACGACCGTGACCAAGCAGGGCGCGAAGCAGTGGTACATCATCTACCCGGACTACGCGTTCGGGCAGGACATGAACAAGAGCTTCACCGAGGCGATCAAGGGCGCGGGGGGCACCGTCGGCACGGCCGACCCGACCCCGTTCCCGAACGACAACTTCGCCACGTTCATGACCAAGGCGCCCAACCTCAGCCCGAAGCCGGACGTGCTGGGCACCATGCAGGCGGGCGGTGACCTCGTCAACGTCGTCAAGCAGTACAACGAGTTCGGGCTCAAGGCCAAGGGCGTCGACCTCGCGGTGGGCCTGATGTTCGACACCGACATCAAGTCCATCGGGGTCGCGTCGCTGTCGGGCACGCTGTTCACCACCGCCTGGTTCTGGAACATGGACGACAAGAGCCGCGAGTGGGCCGACCGCTTCAAGGAGCGCACAGGCACCCGCCCGACCTTCGACCACGCCGCCAACTACTCGGCCACGACGCAGTACCTCGAGGCGGTCCAGCGGGCCGGCACCGACGACGCCGACGCGGTCCGCAAGGAGCTCGACGGCTACAAGTTCGAGGACTTCTTCGCCCGCAACGCCCAGTTCCGCGCCGCGGACCACCGCGTCACGCACGACTCGTACCTGGTCAAGGTGAAGGACGAGGCGCAGGTGAAGGAGGACTTCGACTTCACCCAGCTGGTCGAGAAGATCCCGGCGGACGAGGCGTTCCGCAAGCCGACCGGCTGCGACATGGGCTGATCATGGAGTTGGTCCAGCAGCTCTTCAACGGGTTGGTGAGCGGCAGCTTCTACGCCCTGCTGGCGCTCGGCCTCTCGGTGATCTTCGGCATGCTCGGCGTGGTCAACTTCGCCCACGGCGCGTTCTACATGCTCGGCGCGATCGGCGCGTTCGTCCTGCTGGACACCGTCGGGCTGTCCTGGTGGCTCGCGCTGATCGTGGTGCCGGTCGTGCTCGGGCTCGTCGGGATGGTGCTGGAGCGGCTGCTCGTCGCGCGGCTGGTCCGGCTGGACCCGCTGTACAACTTCCTGCTGACGTTCGGGATCGCGTTGATCCTGCAGGACGTCGTGCGGCTGAGGTACGGCGTCGCGTCGCAGCCGTACGCGCGGCCGGCGCTGCTGGACGGGTCGGTGGACCTCGGTCTGTTCGACTACCCGAAGTACCAGGTCTTCGTGCTCGTGTTCTCGATCGTGGTGTCGGTGCTGGTGTGGCTGGTGCTGACGAAGACGCGGGTGGGCGTGATCGTGCGTGCGTCCACCGAGCGGCCGGAGCTGACCCAGTCGCTCGGCATCGACGTGCGGCGCTGGGTCACCCCGGTGTTCGGGTTCGGCATCGCGCTGGCCGGGCTCGCCGGGGTGCTCGCCGCGCCGATGCGTGCGGTGAACTCGAGCATGGGCGGCGACCTGATCATCGTGATCTTCGCGGTCGTGGTGATCGGCGGGCTCGGCTCGGTGTTCGGGTCGGTGGCCGCCGGTTACCTCGTCGGGATGCTGTCCGCGGTCGGGAACCTCTACCTCCCGGCGTTCTCGCAGAGTCTGGTGTTCGTGCTCATGGCGCTGGTGCTGCTGTTGCGGCCGGCGGGCCTGTTCGGTCGCGAGGAAGGCGTGCGCGCGTGATCATCTCCAGGCTGGCCGCCGGCCGGTCGCTCGCCGTCCGCCTGCTGTTGCTCGCGGTCGGGCTGGCGCTGGCGTTCGGGCTGCCGTGGATGATCTACCCACCGGTGGCGCTGGACATCGCGGCGTGGGCGTTGTTCGCGGTCGCGCTCGACCTCCTGCTCGGCTACACCGGGCTGCTGTCGTTCGGGCACGCGGCGTTCTGGGGCTCCTCGGCGTACGCGACGGGCATCATCGCGGTCGAGACCGGGCTGCCGTTCTACGTCGCGATCCTCGGTGGCGCGGTGGTGGCGGCGCTGATCGCGGTGCCGGTCGCCATGCTTTCCGTGCGGCGCACAGGGATCTACTTCGCGATGGTGACGCTGGCGTTCGCGCAGCTGATCTACTTCGTCGCGAACCAGTGGCGCTCGATGACCGGTGGCGAGGACGGGCTGCAGGGCATCCCGCGCGAGGCGTTCGGCCTGGATCTCGCCGACTCGTTCTACTTCTACTACGCGGCGCTGCCGCTGATCCTGCTCGGGCTGCTCGGCGCGTGGCGGGTGGTGCACTCGCCGTTCGGCCGGGTGATGGTGGCGATCCGGGAGAACCCCGCGCGGGCGCGGGCGCTCGGCTATCCGGTGGACCGGTACAAGGTGCAGGTGTTCGTGATCTCGGCGTTCCTGGCCGGGATCGCCGGCGGGGTGTACGCGGTGGGGCACGGGTTCGCGTCGCTGCAGGAGGTGTACTGGACGACGTCGGGCAAGGTCGTCGTGATGAACATCCTCGGCGGCATGGGCACGTTGTGGGGCCCGGTGCTCGGCGCCGGCATCATCGTGGTGCTCGAGGACTACCTGGCCACGGCCGGCATCGACGCGATCGGCGTGGTGACGGGCGCGATCTTCGTGGTGACCGTGCTGGTGTTCCGGCGCGGCATCTGGGGCACGGCCCGGCACCTGCTGCGCCGCCGCGAGAAGCCGGCCCCGGCGGCGGAACCGTCGCCTGCCGCCCAGGTCTCACCTCCCGCCGTGCCGCGGACCTGAGCCACCGCTATCGGCTTATGGCGCCGAGGAAGGTGCCGGTGACGGCGACCGCGGTCGTCGAGGTCGAGCCGTCCACCACGAGCGTCGCGAACGCGATGTCGTCGCGGTACCCGGTGAACCAGCCGTGGGCGCGGGTTCCGTCGTCGACCTGGGCGGTGCCGGTCTTGCCGTGGACGTTCCCGTACCCGGCGAGGGCTTTGCCGCGACCGGAGGTGACGACGTCGCGCATCATCGTGCGGAGTGAGCCGATCACGTTGGCCGGTGGTGCCTGGTAGCCGGCGATGACCGTCGTCTTGAGGTCGCGCCTTACGATGGTCGCCCTGTCGATGTCCGGGAGGGGTCCGGTGAGCGTTTCGCCAGTGCTGCGTGCGGCCGTGCGGGCCGACGTGCCGGGGATCGCCGTGCTGATGCGGCGGTCGGTGCTCGACGTGTTCCCTCGGTTTCACGACGAGCGTGCGACGGCGGCCGCCGCCCGCTACCTCACCGAGCCCGACACGGTGCTGATCGACGACGGGACCTACTTCGTCCACGAGGCGGACGGTCAGCTCGTCGCCTGCGGTGGCTGGAGCAAGCGGGACAAGCTCTACACCGGCTCCGGTGCCACGCCGTCGGACGACCGCGTGCTCGACCCGGCCACCGAACCCGCACGGGTGCGCGCGATGTTCGTGCGCGGCGACTGGACCCGCCGCGGCCTGGGTCGCGCGATCCTCGCCCGATGCGAGCAGGCGGCTCGCGCCGAAGGCTTCCGGGCACTGGTCCTGATGGCCACCCTGCCGGGCGTGCCGCTCTACCGGTCCTTCGGCTTCCGCGAGCTGAGCCGCATCGACGTGCCGCTGCCCAACGGCATCGTCCTCGACGGCGTGTCGATGGAGTACCCCCTGTCCCGGCGACAACCGGGAGATCCAGCTCCAGCGCGGTGATGCGCTGCCAACCGTAACGAAGTGGACCCCGTCGGTGACTATCTCCCCGACACGGGAGGTCACCGAATGAAGATCGACTTGTTCAACGAGATCCAGAACCCGCGTCCGTGGCCGGAGGGACACGAGCAGCACCGCTTCCGGCAGGCGATCGAGCAGGCAAAGGTGGCCGACGAGCTCGGCTACGGCTGCTGGTGGCAGGTCGAGCATCACGGTGCCGGCGAGTTCAGCCTGTCCTCGGCGCCGGAGCTGCTGCTCGCCGCGATCTCCCAGCACACCAGCAGGATCCGGCTGGGTCATTCCGCGGTGCTGGCGCCGTCCCGGTTCAACCATCCGGTGCGGGTCGCCGAGCGGGCCGCGACCCTGGACCAGCTCAGCGGTGGCCGGGTGGAGCTGGGGCTGACCAGGTCGACCATTCCGGAGTGGCGGCTGTTCGGCATCGACCCGGACGACGTCCGCCCGCAGACCCAGCAGGCGTTCGAGATGATCCCGAAGATGTGGACGTCGGACCGGTTCTCCTACTCAGGCGACGACTTCCAGATCAAGGACGTGCCGATCTCGCCGAAGCCGCTGCAGCGGCCGCACCCGCCGCTGTGGCAGGCCGCCGCCAGCCCGGGCTCGTTCGAGGACGCGGGCAAGCGCGGGGTCGGCGTGCTCGGGACCACGATCTGGGAGTCCATCGAGCGGGTCGAGCGGATGATCAAGCTCTACCGGGCGGCCGCCGAGCAGTGCACCGAACCGGTCGGGTCCTTCGTCAACAACCAGGTCGCCTACTTCACCTTCGTGCACTGCGCGGAGACCGACGAGCAGGCCATGCGCAACGGCGCGGCGGCCGCGGCCGCCTGGTACACCGTCACCGCGCTGAACTTCTTCGAGGCGGCCAAGGAGTTCAGCCGGTCGATGGAACAGCAGCAGGCGCTGATGGCCGACCAGGCCAAGGAGAACCTGGCCGGCCAGTTCTTCCGCGACGAGGTCGCGACGAGCTCCGGCCCGACCGACGGACAGCTGCTGATCGGCCGGATCCTGGTCGGCGAGGAGGTCTCCGACGAGGAGATCTTCACCGTGCTGAGCGCGCAGGACTCGCTGATCGTCGGCAGCCCGGAGACGTGCCGGCGCAAGCTGGCCACCTACGCCGACCTCGGCATCGACCGGCTGATGTGCCTGCAGCAGATCGGCGGCATCGGCGACGAGCAGGTGATGACGAGCATCCGGCTGATCGGCGACCTCATCCCGGAGTTCGACCGCTGACCCCGGCAGGGCCGTTAGCCTGACTGCTCGTGACGCTACCGAATCCCGAGTTCCGGCAGCGGGTCCGCGCGCTGGCCGAGAGCCAGTGGCACGAGCCCGCGATCGCGATCTACCTGGAGGACGTCAAGCCCGAGTTCGAGGTGCCCGGCAGGCGCGGCGACGGCACGGTCAAGGGCAAGCGGCTGGTCCGCCGGTTCTTCTGGAACATCCTGCGCGGCACGGTCGGTGGGGTGCTCAGCGTCGCCCTGTCGTTCGGGAGCGGCACCGCCGCCCACGTGTTCTTCCGGTTGGGCCTGGTGACCGGACCGGCGAACGCCCAGGCGCTCGGGCTCGTCGACGCGGCGCGGCGCGCCCACAGCCCGTGGCTGGTCTACTCGCGGTCGCACGTCGCGGTGATCGACTCGGGCCTCAGCTTCGCCGACCCGGCGGACAGCCCACCGCCGACGGTCCTCTGGCACGCGGAGAAGCCGCACGCTCCGCTGCTCGCGCCCAGGAAGCAGCGCCTCACCTGGCCCGACGGGTCCGAGTACCGGTTCCACGTCCGGGCTGAGGAGAACAGCTACCTCAAGCAGTCCCTCTGACGCCGGCCCGCCGGGTCAGGTGGCGCCGGTTCGCGCGGCCGTGAGGACCACGGTCGTGTACCGCATCGGGAAGCTGCCGCCCACCGCGTCGACGGCGGCCCCGACACCAGCCAGCACCTCCGCCAGCGCGGCCGGCGAGACCCGGGTCAAGGCGCCCTGAGTGGGCAGCACGTCCAGCCACTCGTCCCGGGTGTAGGAGTGCTCCCAGTCGAACTGCCACTGCTCCGGCTCATCGAACCCGCCTGCCTGCCGTATCCCGTCGGCCGCCCTGGTGGTCATCACCGAGTACACGTCCGAGGTCCGCGCGGCCGCGAGGCTGACCGGCGAGTCGGGCAGCACCCGGCGGTAGACCGCGGCGAAGGCCTCCGTCAGGTCGGGTGCGGGCTCGCCCACGTTCCAGAACGCCGCCAGCCGGCCGCCGGGCCGCAGCACCCGCGCCGCCTTGGCCGCGCCCGCGACCGGGTCCACCCAGTGCCAGGCCTGCCCCGCGACGACGGCGTCGAACTCCCGGCCGGCCGGGTCCCAGGCCTCGAACGCCGCCACCTCGACCTCGATCCCGGTCTGCTGAGCCAGGTCGGCCATCCGCGCGTCGACCTCGACCCCGAGCACCCGGCAGCCGGCCGCCTGGAACTGCCGGGCGACGATGCCGGTGCCGCAGCCGACGTCGAGGACGTCGGTCCCGGGACTGCCGGCGACGATCCGGTCCACCATGGCGGCGGGGTAGCGCGGCCGGGCCCGGTCGTAGCGCTCGGCATCCGTGCCGAACGACTCCGCCATCTGGCGGTGTTCATGCGGCTTGAGCTCGACAAGGCGGCCGGGTTCCGGCGGTATAGTGGGCACGCGCCCACCATAGTGGGCACGCGCCCACTACAGCAACGGGCCGGGGGCTCCGCGATATGCCGACAGGCGTGGCCATGCGCGACGCGCGCAAGCAGCTGTTCGACGCCGCCGAGCGCGTCCTGCTCCGCGACGGCCCGAACGCCCTGACGAGCCGGGCCGTCACCACCGAGGCAGGCTGCGCGAAGGGCGTCCTGCACCGGCACTTCGCCGACTTCGACGCCTTCCTGGCCGAGCTGGTGCTCGACCGCGTTGCCCGGATCGAGGCCCAGTCCGCCGCCCTGCGCGAGTCCGCGGGCACCGGCACCGTCGCCGACAACCTCACGGGCGTACTGAAGGACCTGTTCGAGTCGGTCGCCACGGCGATCGTCAGCCTCCTCACCTTCCGGGACGAGCTACGCGCCCGCCTGCGCGAGACCATGCCGACCGGCATCCCCCTACTCACGGAGGCCGCGGCCATGATCACCTCCTACCTCGCGGCCGAAAGAGACCTGGGCCGCATCGACGCGGACGCCGACCTCGAGACCCTGGCGATGACCCTGATCGGCACCGGCCACCTCCTCTTCGCCGGCACGGACGGCACCCCACCGCCGACGGAAGCCGTCCACAAGATCGTCACCACCATCACCGGCGTCGTGCGTCACTGAGCTGCTGTCGAGGTCGGCACCTCCGCCGAGGGGCGCGGCACCTGGTTTCGGCGGCCCGGCCGCCCATCTGCACGCCCGAACAGACCGGTGGCCGCCGGCGAGGTTGGTCGCCGGCGGCCACCGGGGGGAGTTATGCGACGGTGCAGGGGTTCCCGTTCGGGGTACCGGGTTTCCCTTCGACGTTCGCCTTGGCCTCACCGACCACGAGGTCGACGAGTGGCGTGTCGAGCACCAACGCCTGTTGGGTCACGCTCGTCGCCGTGGTGGTCGTGCTGTTGAGCCGCAGCGAGCCGATCAGCAGTGGAATGGTCAGTGGAGCGCTGCCGACCGATACCGAGAGGCCGTTGATCCGGAGGCTGGCAATCGTCGAGGAGCCGGTGAGCTCCGGGTGCAACCCGCTCGGCCCGGCGACACACCGGGCGGTGGCCGTCGACCTGATCAGTCCTATCTCGATGGTGACGAGAGTTGCCGTCACCCTGGTCGAGTTCACCTCCGCGGTGGCGGTCGAGTTGTCCCCGGCCGTCGGTGGCGAACCGGTCAGGCTGTCCGGTGTCTGGTCGGTCCTGGCGTCCAGCACGCTCGCCCGCACGGTCAGGATTCCCGCGTTCAGGTTGGCGTTGGCCACGTTCTGGTGGTCGTCGACGCATGGCACGTCGGGCGGGTTGGCCCTGGCCACGACGATGCCCGCCAGGTTCAGCGCGGTCGCCTGGCAGGAGAACACCCCGGACCGTTCGGCGGTCCTGATCCGCAGGTCCGACAGCACCGGGCTGGTTCCGTTCGGGCTGGCCCGCAACGTCGCCACCGTCTCGATGAACCGGCCGGTCAGCGAGAACAGCGAACCGTTGCCCACCGGGACGAACGGCTGGGCGGCGAGCCCTGCCTCGGTGTCGGACGCCCTCGCCTCGACGGTGATGCTGGTGCCGGGCGGGACGCTGCCCTGCGGCTCGGTGTTCCAGGCGATCCGGCCCCAGTTCTGCCCGGGTGCGCCGCCGTCCTGCACCACCGACCACGTGCCCACGGGCGCGGTGATCTCGCCGAGCACGGAGCCGGTCATGTCGCTGTAGTTGTAGGGACCGGCGCCGGCGCCGAGGTCGACGGTGAGGTCCACCGCGCCGACCGGGAACCCGCCGCCGCCGACCGGCCCGGCGTTCGGGTCGATCCGCATGGCGTTGTTGGTGTCCCGGTTGGCGACCCAGATCTTGCCGTTGGTGTCCACCGCGACCCCGGTCGGTCCGGCGCCGCCGGGCAGGGTCACGTTGCCGACGAACGTGCCGTCGGTCCGGATGTGCCCCACCGTGGTCTGCGAACCGAGGATGGAGTGCGCCACCCACACGTTGTTGTCCCCGTCCACGGCGAGCCCCTGGGCGTAGGTGTTGCCGTGCGGGTAGGAGTTGAGGACGTTGCCGGTGGCGGGATCGAGCTCGACCACCCGGCCCCGGTCGACCGTCGCGTGCCAGATGTGGCCGGTGTTCGGGTCGATGCCCAGCCCGTAGTCCCCGTGGGAGGTGTCCAGGCAGGCGCCGGCGCCGGTACCGGGTACGTAGCGCAGCAGGTTGGCGCCGAACCGGGCCGACCAGAGCGTGCCGGCCTGGTCCACCAGCCCGCCGTAGCCGCCGCAGCCGAAGTTGATCTCGGTGCCCGGCACCGGGTTTCCGGTCGTGCCGGACACTTTCTCGTGGTCGTTGTCCGCGCCGCCCGTCCACACGTCGTTGTTCGCGTCCACGGCGACGGTGCGGGTGAGGGTGCCGCTCACCCGGGTGTAGTTGATCAGGCACTCGTCGGCCGCGGTGTCCACGCCGCCGTCGTTGTCGACGCCGCCCGCGTTGGTCCACGGCCTGATGTCGCCGAGCCCGCGCGAGGTGGCGAGCAAGCCGTCGCCGTTGCGGTCGACGCAGGTGTTGTAGGCGAACGGCCCGGAAAGGTAGTCACCGGCCGGGTTGGCCGTACCGTCCGCGTTCGACCTCGTCCCACCGACGACGACGCCGACCCTGGTGACCGACCCCTCGGCGTTGCCGTCCCCGTCGATGTCCGTCGCCTCGGCCCTGTTGGAGAACCAGGTGTTGCCCAGCCGGTCCACCGTGGTCCGGGACGGATCCCGCCCGCGCCCGCTCGGGGCGGAGAACCACTCGCCGATCGTCTCGCCGGTGTTGACGTCGATACGAACCATCGTGCCGCGCGCCGAGGCGGCGATATTGACGTACGGGAAGAAGACGCTGCTCTTGTCGAGCTGAAGCTGGTTGTTGTTGGGTGCGTCGTGGTTGACATCCTGCAGCACGCCCGCGTCGAAATTGGCGTCGAGCGTGTAGAGGACATTCGTGCCGGCCACCACGGCTTCCGCCGGTGTCATAAGCGCGATGGGTGCGACGGGTAGCGTGACCGCCACTGTCATGGCGACCAACCGCGCACGCCTTCGTGCCGGTTTGGGTCTTACTCGCATGATCTTCCTTCCAAGGCCATCCGCAGGATTTGGAAAATGAATGGACGGAATTTCCCCAGAGCGGATTCGCAGGGGTCCAACCATGGGTCGCTTCGTACCTACGGGCCGTTACCGAACAGAACCGTGCATTTTGCGCGAGTGTGTTTAGGCCAGGCGGCTCAACAGGAATTATTCAGCCATTCAGCGGTGTTGCTTCCCGCGACATATACCCACCTTGCTGATTTCGGTGGTCTGCACCCAAGAAGAATGCCGGTATCGCTCAACAGCTAACCCGTACGGGTGACATTTCACGGTGGCGCACCGGTGCTGCACGGCCTGC
>NZ_DASWSJ010000350.1:0-3846 GCF_036402745.1 Actinophytocola sp.
GATGGCGCTCGAGCTGTTCAAGCCGTTCGTCATGAAGCGGCTGGTCGACCTCAACCACGCGCAGAACATCAAGTCCGCCAAGCGGATGGTGGAGCGCGCCCGGCCGGCCGTGTGGGACGTGCTGGAAGAGGTCATCACCGAGCACCCGGTGATGCTCAACCGCGCGCCGACGCTGCACCGCCTCGGCATCCAGGCCTTCGAGCCGCAGCTGGTCGAGGGCAAGGCCATCCAGCTGCACCCGCTGGTCTGTGAGGCGTTCAACGCCGACTTCGACGGTGACCAGATGGCGGTGCACCTGCCGCTGTCCGCCGAGGCCCAGGCCGAGGCGCGGATCCTGATGCTGTCGTCGAACAACATCCTGTCGCCGGCCTCGGGGCGCCCGCTGGCCATGCCGCGACTGGACATGGTCACCGGTCTGTTCCACCTCACCCGGATCAAGGAGGAGGGGCTCGGCGCCGGGCTCGCGTTCTCCTCGCCGGCCGAGGCGATCATGGCCTTCGACCGCAAGGTCATCGGCCTGCAGGCCATGGTCAAGGTCCGGATCTCGGACCGGGCGCCGTCGCCGTCGGACAAGCCCGAGGGCTGGGAGCCGGGTCAGGCGTGGCTCGCCGAGACCACCCTGGGCCGGGTGCTGTTCAACGACCTGCTGCCCGAGGACTACCCGTTCATGAACGAGCCGATGCCGAAGAAGCGGCAGGCCGCGATCGTGAACGACCTCGCCGAGCGGTACCCGATGGTCACCGTGGCGCGCACCCTCGACAAGCTCAAGGACGCGGGCTTCTTCTGGGCCACCCGGTCCGGGGTCACCATCGCGATCTCCGACGTGGTCGTGCCGCCGAACAAGCAGCAGATCCTCGACGAGTACGAGAAGAAGGCCGACGCGGTCGAGAAGCGCTACCAGCGTGGTCAGCTCTCCGCCACCGAGCGGAACAACGAGCTGGTCAAGGTGTGGAGCAACGCGACCGAGGACGTCGCGAAGGCCATGGAGGACAACTACCCCGACGAGAACCCGATCCCCACGATCGTGAAGTCGGGCGCGGCGGGCAACATGACCCAGATCCGCCAGCTGTCCGGCATGAACGGCCTGGTCACCAACCCGCGTGGTGAGTTCATCCCGCGGCCGATCAAGGCCAACTTCCGCGAGGGCCTGTCCGTGCTGGAGTACTTCATCGCCACGCACGGTGCCCGCAAGGGTCTGGCCGACACCGCGCTGCGTACCGCCGACTCGGGTTACCTGACCCGGCGTCTGGTGGACGTGTCGCAGGACGTCATCGTGCGTGAGGTCGACTGCGGCACCACGCGCGGCATCATCATGACGGTCGGCGAGCCCGGCCCGGACGGGTCGGTCATCCGCGACCAGCACGTGGAGACGAGCGTCTACGCGCGCACGCTGGCCGAGGAGATCACCGACGCGGACGGCAACGTCCTGCTCAACCGCGGCGACGACCTCGGCGACCCGGCCATCGAGACCCTGGTCACCTCCGGGGTCACCAAGGCCAAGGTGCGCAGCGTGCTCACGTGTGAGTCGGCGGTGGGGGTGTGTGCCACCTGCTACGGCCGCTCGATGGCGACCGGCCAGCTGGTCGACGTCGGCGAGGCGGTCGGCATCGTGGCCGCGCAGTCCATCGGTGAGCCGGGTACCCAGCTCACGATGCGTACGTTCCACCAGGGTGGTGTGGCCGGTGAGGACATCACTACCGGTCTGCCGCGTGTGCAGGAGCTGTTCGAGGCCCGCGTGCCGAAGGGCATGGCGCCGATCGCCGACGTCGACGGCCGCGTGCGCATCGAGGACGGCGACCGGTACTGGAAGATCACGCTCATCCCGGACGACGGCAGCGACGAGATCGTCTTCGACAAGCTGTCCAAGCGTCAGCGGCTCGCGGTCACCCCCGACGGCCCCCTGGCCGACGGCGACCACGTGTCGGTCGGTCAGCCGCTCCTCGAGGGCACCCCGAACCCGCACGAGGTGCTGCGGGTCATGGGTCCCCGTGAGGCGCAGCTGCACCTGGTGGACGAGGTCCAGAAGGTGTACCGGGCGCAGGGTGTGTCCATCCACGACAAGCACATCGAGGTCATCGTCCGGCAGATGCTGCGCCGGGTCACGATCCTCGACAGCGGTGCGGCGGAGTTCCTGCCGGGTGCGCTCATCGAGCGGGCCCAGTTCGAGACGGAGAACCGCAGGGTCGTCGCCAGTGGCGGCGAGCCGGCGTCGGGCCGCCCGGTGCTGATGGGTATCACCAAGGCGTCGCTGGCCACGGACTCGTGGCTGTCGGCGGCCTCCTTCCAGGAGACCACGCGTGTCCTGACCGACGCCGCCATCAACGGCCGGTCGGACAAGCTGGTGGGCCTGAAGGAGAACGTGATCATCGGAAAGCTGATCCCCGCGGGGACCGGCATCAACAAGTACCGCAACATCCAGGTCCAGCCGACCGAGGAGGCCAGGGTCGCCGCATACGCGATCCCGTCCTACGACGACGGTTACTACACCCCGGATGTCTTCGGTGCCGGCACAGGCGCAGCCGTCCCCCTGGACGACTACGACTTCGGCCGGGACTACCGCTAGAACCATCCAGTTGGTCAGGGTTCAGGTCTAGGGCAGCGACGGGCCCCGGGAAGCTTCGGCTCCCGGGGCTCGTCGCTGTCTCCGGCACGGGCCGGCCGTGGTGGCCGCGCGGCAGGACGGCGGCCACGCCGCGGCTCAGCCGCTCGAACGCCCGTGCCGTTCCGGTCCCGAGGGGAGCGGTCTCCCGGGACGGACTGCGCGGGGCGACGAACCCCGCGGCAGGGCTTGATCCCCGCTTTGGCAACGCTTGCTGGTGCCCGTGCCGCGGGTAGGAGATGCTCGGCACCATGGTCGACTCGCTCACGCCGGACACCAAGGACTGGACCTGGGTGCTGGACCGCCCCTGCCCCGAATGCGGCTTCGACGCCCGGAACCTCGCTCGCGAGGACGTGGCCGGCATGCTCCGGCGCAACGCCGCGGCCTGGCCGGCCGTGCTGGGCACAGACGCGACCAGGCGGCCGCGGCCGGACAAGTGGTCGCCGCTCGAGTACGCCTGCCACGTCCGGGACGTCTGCCGCGTCTACGCCGAGCGCCTCCACCTCATGCGCACCCAGGACGACCCGCACTACCCGAACTGGGACCAGGACGCGACCGCCGTGCGGGACCGCTACGCCGACCAGGACCCGCCGGCCGTCGCCGAGGAGCTCCTGGCCGCCGCCGCGGCGCTGGCCGACGCCTTCGACCAGGTGACCGACTGGACCAGAACCGGCAACCGCGGCGACGGCGCCCACTTCACGATCGAGACCTTCGCCCGCTACCTCATCCACGATCCGGTCCATCACCTCTACGACGTGACCGGAACGCGAGCGACGTAGTACGCGCGGCGAGTCCGTCCGGATCACCCACCGGTCAAGCCCATCGAGGGGCCCGGGCGCCGCGCCGTGGCGCGGCGGGCGCGCTCGGGCAGGTGACCCGACCCTGGCCCGGTTAGGCCCGGACGGACGTGGATGCCCCGATCCGGGCGGCCGCGGCTGAAATACCTCGAGCCGAACGTCCGGTCACTGGCCACCATCCGTCTCGCCACCGCCGAGAACCTGGTGGCGTCCGGCCACCACCTGTCGGCCTTCCTCACCTACGGCAAGCGCCTCGCCTCGGCCGCGGGAGAGATCGGGCTGACCGCCGTCGCGCCGGCGGCCTGGCGACGAACCTCCTTGCGTGGCAACGACTTCGGCGCGCCGCGGACCGCCGCCCAGCGCGCCGGACCGCGTCCTGTACCGTGGGGAACAGCGTCCCCCAGGAGCCGGCTCAGGGTTCGGTACAGCGCCGGTGGAGCCAGAGGCCAC
>NZ_DASWSJ010000351.1:0-29856 GCF_036402745.1 Actinophytocola sp.
TCCGACGCGCAGGCGGCGGAGTTCTGGGAGCGGGTCATCGCCCTCCTGAACGACTTCGACCAGCTGCCACGCGAGGGCGACACCTCGTACTCGTTCGTCGTCAGCCTGTACCCGGCCGAGCATCCGACGCTGCCGCCGGCCATGCCCTAGGCGTTCTGCTTGCCCGCCCGCCACTCCGGTGCGAGCACCGACCAGACCTCCACGTCGTGCCGCGCGCCCCGGTGCGGGTAGGACGCCCGCAGCACGCCGTCCTTGGTCATCCCCAACCGCCGGGCCACGGCGACGCTGGCCTGGTTCTCCGCCGAGACCAGCCACTCCACGCGGTGGATGCCACGCTCCTCGACGGCCCAGTCGATGATCACCCGCGCGGCCCTGGTCACCAGCCCCCTGCCCACCGCCGCCGGCTCCAGCCAGCAGCCCGCCTCGGCGGTGCCGTGCTCGATGTCCATCGTCCGGAACAGGACGCCGCCGACCAGCTTGCCGTCCACCCAGACCCCGTAGATCCGCGCGGTGTCGGCCGCGGCCTTCTCCGCGTACGCCCGCAGGAACGCGCGGCTCGACGCCAGGTCGGTGACGGCGTCCGCGAGCCCGATGTACTGCCCGACGAACTGCCGCCCCCGGTCCATGTGGGCCAGGAACTCCTCGGCCCGCCACGGCTCGAGCGGGCGCAGCTCCGCGCCGTCGTCACCCAGAGAGATCGAGAACATCGCGACCTTCCATGATCGAGGACCCACGCGCCACGGCGACGATCCCCGCACCGGCGGCAGCGAGCAACCCGTTTTCGCGCGTCGGACGCGGCTCATGACCGGCCACCCGGCTGATGGTTATCGCGTGGCAGAGCCAGGTCGCCCGTTTCACCCACGCGGATTCGGCTCGCCAGATGCGCCGGCCGGCCCAGATCGAACGATCCGGGCCGGGCGGGGCTTAAGGCCTATCTCGTGGATCATCGTGTGTGAAGTCCTGCGCCGATCACGGGAACCTCAGGGGACCGTGACGACACCCAGCCACCACCCACCCCGATACCCACACCATTCGCCGGAACCCAACGCACACTCTTGATCCCGGGGAGGCGGACTAGTCAGGCGTCCTCCACGGAGGAGATGCGGTAGCGCGCGACCGACCCGTCGAGAATCTGCGCCTGCTGCTCGCCCGGCGGCCCGCCGCCGCGGAACCGCTCGACGTCCTCGTCGGTGTCCCAGCGCTCGTAGATGTTGATGCGCCCCGGCTCGAGCAGGTCGGCGGACAGGGTGAAGTCGAGACAGCCGGGCGCGACCCTGGCCTGCTCGACGACCGTGCGGCAGCCGGCGAGGTAGCCGTCGCGCTCCCCGGGAGCGACATAGATCTTTCCGGACACGATGATCATGTCCGCCACCGTAGTCAGGGGGTCCGACAAAAAGCGCCGCGAACTCCGGAAGCTGTTCCACATGTTCGCGACCCCCGCCGAGTGGCCCCGCGAGGAGGGCCGCCTCCTGAGGCGTTCGGGAGGCAGCCCCCGCGTTGAATGGTTCGCTCCGCCCTGTGTTGAACGGTTCGCTCCGCTCCTCCGCTACTCGCCGTCTTCCCTCCTCACGTGCTCGGCGCTGGCGCGCCTGCGCGCGCTCGTCAGTCCAGACGGCGAACGCTCCGTCGCTCTCGCTCACGGGACAACCTCCACGGCGAGGGCGGTCAGCGGGACCGGCTGGCCCGTCGCGATCGACAGTTCCGCGGCCTCGGCCATCGCGACCGCGGCCAGGCCGTCCTCGCCGGAGGCCAGGGCGTCGCCGCCGGCGATTGCGTCCAGCCAGCCGGTGAGCTGGCGGGCGAAGCCGTTGCCGCCGGCCGGGAGCAGCACCGACATGCCCTGCTCGTCCAGGACCAGGCTCGGCTCGGCGTCCCACGGCAGCGACAGCGTGCCGGCCGTGCCGATCACCTGGACGTCGCGGTGCGAGATCACCCCGGGGCGGTGCGCGCGGCTCATCTCGCACTGCGCGATCTTGTTCCCCGGGAAGCGCAGCACCAGCTCCAGGTAGTCGTAGATCTCCAGCTCGCCGGCGGTCTGCTTGCGGCCCCGCGCGTACACGCTGTCCGGCCGCGCGCCCATCCACCAGCACACCAGGTCCAGCAGGTGCACGCCGTTGTGCAGCGAGTGCCCGCCGGACGCGCCCGGGTCGATGGCCCACGACCGCCAGTCGCCCCAGATCCAGCCGCCCAGCAGGGTCGCGCGGATCACCAGCGGGTCGCCGATCCGGCCGGAGTCCAGCGCGGACTTGACCGCCAGCGAGTAGTCGTAGGCCCGGTGGGTCTGCGCCGTCGCCAGCACCCGCCCGGCTCGCCGGAAGTCCTCCAGCACCGCCAGCGCGTCCACAGTGGTCGTCGCGAGTGGCTTCTCCACCAGCAGGTGCTTGCCCGCCGCCGCGACCGCGTGCGCGATCGTCGCGTGGCTGCCGTTCGGCGTGCACACGATCACGCCGTCGACCTCGGGCCAGGCGAGTGCCTCGGTCAGGTCGGTGGTGGACCGCACGCCGCCGTTCGCGTAGGAGGCCGCCGCGGCCCGCGCCGGGTCGGTGTCGACCAGCCCGACGAGCTCGGCGCGGTCGCTGGCCCGCAACGCCGCGATGTGCAGCTCGGCGATGGCACCGGTACCGACGATCAGCACACCGAATGCGGAATCGCGTTCCATGTTCGGGGATGCTAGCCAGCCGGCGGACGAGGCGTCAACGGCTCCCGAGTGGACGGTCACGGGGTCACCACCTGGCGCAGCGCGGTGGCGTCGGCGAGCGCGTCCATGGCCGCGTTCAGCCCGTCGAGCCCGAGGTGGCCGCTGACGAGCCGCTCCACCGGCAGCCGCCCGGCCGACCACAGCTCGACGAACCGCGGCACGTCCCTGCTCGGCACCGACGAGCCCAGGTAGCTGCCCACGATGCTCCGCCCGCCCGACACCAGGTGCAGCGGCGACACCGCGGCCCGCGCGTCCGGGTGGGTCAGCCCGACGACGACCGCCCGGCCGCCCGGCCCCGTGACGCCGACCGCGGTCTCCACCGCCGGCGCCGCGCCGGCCGCCTCCACCGCGCAGTCCACGGTGAGCCCGCCGGCCTCGTCGGGGTGCAGCGTGCGGGTCGCGCCCAGCGCCTCGGCGGTCGCCCGTTTCGCCGGCACCGGGTCGATGCCGACGATCTCGCCCGCACCCACCGCCACGGCCGTGAGCACCGCGGCCAACCCGACGCCGCCCAGCCCCACCACGGCCACCGACTCACCCGGCGCCACCGCGCCCGCGTTGAGGATCGCGCCGCCCCCGGTGAGCACGGCGCACCCGAGCAGCGCCGCGACCTCCGCCGGCACCGCGTCGCCGACCGGCACGACCGAGCGCCGGTCCACGACGGCGTGCGTGGCGAACCCGGACACCCCGAGGTGGTGGTGCACCGGCGCACCGTCGAGCGTGAGCCGCCGCCCGCCGCCGAGCAGCTCGCCCGCGGCGTTGGCCGCGCTGCCCGGCACGCACGGGAACCGCCCGGCCGACGCGCAGCCCGCACACGAGCCGCAGCGCGGCAGGAACGCGAGCACCACCCGCTGCCCGACGTCGAGGTCGGACACCCCGTCGCCGAGCGCGGCGACCCGCCCGGCCGCCTCGTGCCCGAGCAGCATCGGCGTCGGCCGCGGCCGCGCGCCGTCGATGACCGACAGGTCGGAGTGGCACACCCCGGCCGCCTCGACCTCGACCAGCACCTCGCCCGGCCCGGGCGGCGCCAGCTCGAGGTCCACGACCGACAGCGGGGCCGAGTCGGCGTAGGGCCGGTCGGCCCCGGACCGGTCCAGGACGGCGCCGCGGATCCTCACGGGTGCACCGGGTACTCGCGGCGCAGGTCGACCCGCGAGTAGTCGATGTGCCGGGTGAGCGGGTCGACCGTCTCGGCGAACTCGGTGAGCGGCAGGTGGCTGTGCGTCTCGTTGTAGTAGCGGCAGAACGCCTCGGCGTAGTTCACCCCGGCCGCGCGGCCGAACTCGCCGTTGGCCGACTCGATGAGCTTGCGGGCGAACAGGCCGTCGTAGGCCTGGCTGGCGAACTGGTCCATCGCGGCGACCTTGCGGCCCACGACAGGCGTGATGTCCACGTACGTGTCGTTGCGCGTGCCACCCAGGCTGAGCAGCTCCATCGTCGCGACGGGCAACGCGGTGAAGAAGATCTGCTTGACCCAGAACTCCGCGCGCCCGTCGAGGTTGCGCAGGTACGTGGCGGCCCGGTTGATCCCGTTGAGCGCCATCACGCTCGCCAGCGTGTGCGGGTCGGGTACCACCGGGTTCTTCGGGTAGTCGCAGATCACGATGTCCGGCGCGAAGGCGGCCACCTCGGCCGCGATCCGGTCGACGAGGTCCTCGTCGAGCGTGCACGCGGCGTCGTCGAAGTCCAGCGTGATGACCTTGCCGATGCCGATGATCTCCGCGGCCCGGGCCAGCTCCGCCTTCTTGTTGGCGATCACCTCGTCCAGGCCGGCCGTGGTGATCGCCGCGTCCGGCGCGTCCTTGCGCCACTCCTCGGCGTACTTGTTCGCGTGGATGCGGCCGCCGTGGGTGAGGATCAGCGCGGCGACGTCGTCGCCGCGGTCGGCGTGGCGGGCCAGCGTGCCGCCGCAGTTGGTGATGGTGTCGGCGGGATGGGCGTAGATGGTCATGACCTTCATGCGAGCTCCCTCAGCACGTCGCGGGACGCCTCCAGGGTGGCGTCGATGTCCTCTTCGGTGTGCGCGAACGACACGTGGTTGCGCTTGAGCGACATCGGCAGCATCAGGAACCCGCGGTCGGTCATCCGCCGGTGGTACTCCCGGTAGCGGTCGTCGTCGTTGCGCATCAGGTCGCGGTAGCCGTGGATCTCGCCGTCGAGGAAGTACAGGCACCACACCGACCCGTAGCCGCGCACGACCGCCGGGATGCCGAGCTCGGCGACGATCCCGGTGAGCCCGTCGCGCATCCGCTGGCCCAGCTCCGCGGTGCGCTCGAACACCTTGGCGTCGCGCAGCTTGTTGATCGTGGCGACCGCCGCCGCGCACGAGGCCGGGTGACCGGTGAACGTGCCGGCCAGCAGCACGCTGCCGCCCGCGGAGTTGAACTGCTGCATGTACTCGTGCCGCCCGGCCAGGCCCGCGACCGGGTAGCCGTTGCCCATGGCCTTGCCGAAGCTCGTCAGGTCCGGCATGACCCCGGAGATCTCCTGCCAGCCGCCGAGCGCGTGCCGGAAGCCGGTGATCACCTCGTCGAAGATCAGCAGGCTGCCCTGTGCCTCGGTGGCCTTGCGCAGGCCCTCGAGGTAGCCCGGGTCGGGGATCAGCGAGCCCACGTTGTGCGGGACGGGCTCGACGATCACCGCGGCGATCTGCTCGGGGTGGCGGCTGTAGAGCTCCTCGAGCGAGGTGAGGTCGTTGAACTCGGCGATCAGCGTGGACTCGAGCGTCTCGGGCAGGATGCCGGAGCTCATCGGGTCCATGCCGTAGGCCAGCTCCGGCGGGGAGATCACGTTGCGGGCCACCGCGTCGTGCCAGCCGTGGTAGCCGCCCTGGACCTTGACGACCAGCCGGCGGCCGGTGACCGAACGGGCCAGGCGCACCGCGTGGAAGGTGGCCTCGCTGCCGCTCGTGCAGCAGATCATCTGGTCCGCGGACGGGATGACCGAGCAGACCAGCTCGGCGAGCTCCACCTCGGGCCGGGTGATGCCGATGCCCACCAGGTCCAGCGGCTGGCTGCCCTCGGCCGCGGCCCGGTCGACGTCCGGGTCGTTGTGCCCGAGCACGATCGCGCCGAACGCGGCGTGGTAGTCGACGTAGCGGTTGCCTTCGAAGTCCCAGACGTGGGCGCCGGAGGAGCGGGCGAACCCGTAGGGCCGGCCGAGGTGGCGGCTGAACGAGTTCAGGCCGCCGGGAATGACCCGTTCGGCCCGGCGCGCCCAGTCCGCGCCGATCGGATACGACGACTCGGCCATGGACGGCATCACTCCTGTCGTAGTGGGGACTCGGATGGATCGTGCTACATGTGGAATCGCGTTTCAAGTAGCTGTTCCGTATTGACATGGAACGCGGTTCTAAGTACCTACATCAGGGGAGGGCCACGGCAGGGAGGTGTGCGGTGACCGGAGCGACGTCGAGGGCGGAAGCTGCACGCCGGCGCCGAGCTGTCCGATGTGGACTGTGTGAGGTGGCCGGGTGAGGGCGAGCGATCGTCGGCCCCAAGAGCAGCGGCCGGTGCGGTGGGCCCCGGAACCCACCGCGCCGGCCGCTACCTGGCGGTCGAGGCCGGCCGCTACCTAGCGGTCGAGCTTGGCGCGCAGCCAGGCCGGCCAGCCGCGGGGGCGGCGGGCCAGGGAGCCGAGCAGCCGGAGGCCGTCGAAGTTGGCGGTCCGGCTCGCGATCAGGCCGTCGCGCAGGACGATCTTGTCGACGGTCACCCACTCGATGGGCTTGCGGCCGAACGTGCCGGTGAGGCGCAGTTCCACGAACACGGTCTCGTCGTCGGCCGCGGCCCAGGTCAGGAGCTCGCCGCGCAGGTCGGGGATGGTCGAGAGCAGTTCGTCCAGCACGTTGGTGAGGCCGGCGTGCCCGCGCGCGGTGCTGTACAGCGGCTGGGTGAACGTGGCGTCCGCGTGGGTGAGCGCCACGAGCCCGTCGACGGTCGGTGCCGCCCACGCCTCGGCGAAGCGGTGCACGAACGCCGCCGTGTCGGTCTGGAACATGACCGGAACGCTACCGAACGGCCTCCCGGGTCCGGTGCACGGTGAACTCGCCGGGGCGGCTCAGCTCTTGTAGACCGCGTAGCCGAAGCCCTCCATCAGCAGGCGGCCGTTCTCGTGGGTCGCGCCGTTTCCGAGCACCAGCTCGCCCGGCACCGGGATGTCCGCGCCGAACGGGCGCATCGCCGGGTTCACCGCCACCGTGAACTCGCTCCGCCGGTACACGAACGGGTAGCCGGGGTTCACGATCTCGACGCTGCCCCCCGAACCCAGCGACGGGTTCGTCTTGCGCAGGGTGATCAGCTCGCGGGTCAGGTTCAACAGCGAGTCCGGGTCCGCCTGGGAGTCGGCCACGGTGGGGCGGGTCGGGGACGGGTGCGGGGGCAGGTACGTCACCTCCGGGTCGGCCGCGTCCCATTGCATCGGGGTCCGGGAGCCGGCCCGGTTGTAGCCCGCGCGCGGCGGGCCCAGCACGCTGCCCTCGAAGTCCGGCAGGCCCGGCTGGTACTGCATGCCGATCTCGTCCCCGTAGTAGATGGCCGGGAGGGTGGGCCAGGTCAGCAGGAACGTCAGCGCCGCGCGGGCCTGGTCCGCGGTACGGCTCCCGGCGACGAGCCGGGGGAAGTCGTGGTTGGACGTCGGCAGGATGATGTGGCCGCGGCCGATCACCGTGGACGCGGTGGCCCACTCGGCCAGGAAGTCGGCGATGGAACCCCCGCCGGAGGCGTCGAAGTAGCACGGGCGCACCCGCCACGTGTCGTCGTAGACGGCGCCGTTGTGGAACAGCGACCGGAACGCCTGGCTGCTGCCGAAGTGCAGGAAGAAGTCCGCGTGGAAGCCGGCCGGCACCGCGACCTGCGGCTGGGCCCACTCGCTCAACAGGACGGCCTCGGGATGCGCCTCGTCGAGCCACGCCCGCAGCTCGCGCCACAGCTTGGCCGTCTCGACCTTGCCGGCGTCGTCCTTGACCAGCGACGATGCCATGTCCACCCGGAAACCCGCGATCCCGATCCGCAGCCAGTGGTCCATGATGTCCCGCAACGCCTGCCGGTTCGCCCGCGGGCCGGGGGCGTCCACGGGCTGGCGCCACGGCTCCTCGGGATCCATCCGGGCGTAGCCGAAGTTCAGCGCCGGCTGCACCGGGAAGAAGTTCGGCAGGTAGTAGCCCGGCCGCGAGCCCGGCGACGGCTCGAAGCCCGGCGCCTGCCGGTCGGCCCAGACGTAGCGGTGGTCGGTCGGGTCGTCGGCCGACTGGACGAACCACGGGTGCTGGTCGGAGGTGTGCCCGGCGACGAGGTCCAGCAGCACGCGGATGCCGCGCCGGCCCGCCGAGTCGACGAGCTTGGCCAGGTCGTCGCCGGTGCCGTAGCGCGGGTCGATAGCGTAGTAGTCGGCCACGTCGTAGCCGGCGTCGCGCATCGGGGAGACGAAGCACGGGTTGAGCCACACCGTGTTCACCCCGAGCCACGCCAGATAGTCCAGTTTGGACTCGACGCCGTTCAGGTCGCCGATGCCGTCGCCGTTGCTGTCCGCGAAACTCTGCGGGTAGATCTGGTACAGGACGGCATCAGCCAACCAGTCGGCCATGGGCGCTCCTCGCTCGTCAGCGCCGGGTCAGTCGCAGCGACCTGATGCCCGGCATGGGGACCTCGACGGTGACCGACGCGGTGCCGCCCGCGCCGACCTCCATGTCCGCAAGGTACTCGCTCGGCACCGTGTCGGCGGCGCGCAGCGTGTCCCACTGCCGGTCGTCGGGCCAGTCACCGCCGCCGAGGTCGGCCCATACCCGCTGGATGTTGCCGTGCTCGGCGTCCACCCGGGCCGACGCGACCGAGTAGGTGCCCGGCGCGAGTCCGGCGACGGTCACCGACACCTCCCGGGCCAGGATCGCCGAACCGTCTATTTTGGACTGATCCAGCGTCCCGTTCCAGACCAGCACGTCCACCGTCGAGCCGGTCGCGGTGGCCAGCGCCTCGACCGTCGCCTCGGCGCCGTCGCCGGTGACCGCGGCCGGGACGCGCCCGCCGGCCAGCGCGGACAGCATCGCGAGCGCCCAGAACCGGGGCTTGCGCAGGTTGCCGACGGTCAGCAGGCCGAACCCGCCGTGCAGCAGCCGCGGTGGCCAGCCGAGCTCCTCGAACTGGTCGGACGCGACCCAGTAGGCCAGGGCGTCGGTGGTCGCGAGCGCGCTCTTCATGCCGCGCAGCACGAACGGCGCGGCGAACACGGCATCGTTGACCGGGTGGAAGTGCGTCGGCGTGACGCCCCACTCGGTCCACAGGATCTCCGGCTCGGGCTTGCCGGTGGCCTTGGCGAACGAGCGGGTCAGCGGCCGCATGTCCAGCGGCGCGTTGCCGTAGGTGTGCGTGGAGACGAAGTCGACCGGCACGTCGTGCGCGAGGCAGTGCGCCAGCAGCGCGCCGACCCAGCCGGCCGCCGCCGAGGACGGTCCGCCGACCGGGATCCGCTCGTCGACGCTCTTCACCGCGCGGGCCGCGACCTCGTAGAGCCGGTGGTAGTCCTCCTGGGTGCCGTTCCAGAACACCTCGAGGTTGGCCTCGTTCCAGACCTCGAACTCCCAGGTGGCCACCTCGTCGGCGCCGTAGCGCTCGCGCAGGTGGACGGTCAGGTCGCGGACGAGGTCGCCCCAGCGGTCCCAGTCCGTCGGCACCGACACCGGCGCGTGGTACTCGAAGACCGTGTAGCCGGGGTCCGCGCAGAGGGCGAGCGGCATGAACGACAGCTCGACCACCGGCCTGAGCCCGGTCGCGAGGAACCGGTCGTACACCTCGTCGAGCCCGGCGAAGTCGAACGTGCCGTCCGCGCGCACGGTGACCGTCTCGGGCAGGAACGTGCCGTGCGCGCGGACGGTCCGCACGCCGAGCTCGTCCCGCACGATCCGCAGCGCCTCGGCGTACTCGGCGGCGACGTCCGAGCCGCCCGGGCCGGGCTTGTCCCACACCAGCAGCGAGAAGTGCTCGGCGCCGATCATCCGCCGCCAGACGTCGGGCAGCGGGACCGGCGCCGCGGTCGTGTCGACGGACACGACAACCCGCGCCGGCGCCGGACCCGCGGGCTGGGGGGTGGCCGACGCGGTGGCCGACAGCGGCCCCGCGCCGCCGTCGCTCCACGTGGCCACCCGGTAGAAGTAGGTCGCGCCCGGCTCGACCAACGTGTCGGCGTACGGCGGGTGCGGCACCGCGAGCACGTCGCCACCGAGATGGTCCAGCGGCTCGAACGGCCCGCCCTCGTCCGCCGCGCGGTGCACGAGGTAGCCCAGCGCCCCGTCGACCGGCCGCCAGTCCAGCCGCACGAGCCCGGTCCCGGCCTCCGCGACCAGCCCGTCCGGCGCGGGCAGCGCACCGATGCCGGTGAGCCGCTCCGCACTGGGGAGACCGATGCGCTGCGCCCAGTCCTGCCGCGCACTGGTGTCGGTCACTACGGCCCCCTCGCTGTAAGCGCTTCCTGTAAGCGCATACACTAGGTGCCGCCACAGACCGCCGCAAGGGAGGCCGGGGGACTTACGGGCAGCCGCAGCTCTGCCGGCGGGTCAAGGTCACCGGCAGGAGGACCGAGCGGGGCTCGCGGTCCGGTTCGCGGAGGCGGTCCACCAGGAGGTCCACCGCGGTCTCGCCCAGGCGGCGCATCGGCTGGCTCACCGTGGTGAGGCTCGGCCGCACGACCCGGCCCAGCGGAATGCCGTCGAAGCCGACCACCGCCATGTCCTGCGGCACCCGGATGCCGCGCCGCTCCAAGGTCTGCAGCGCGCCGACGGCCATCTGGTCGTTCGCGCACACCAGCGCCTGCGGCGGGGCGCCCCCGCTGTCGAGCAGGCGCTCGGTCGCCGCCCGGCCGTCGGCCTGGGTGAAGTCGCCCCGGGTGGCCGGCTCGTCGGGCACCGGGAGACCGGCGGCGGCGAGAGCGCGCTGGTAGCCGCGGAACCGGGCGGCCGCGTCCGGCGAGTCCGTGGTGCCGCCCACGAACGCGAGCCGGGTGAGGCCGTGGTCGGCGAGGAGGTGCGTGGTCAGCGCCAGCTCGCCGTCCTCGTTGTCGACCACGAGGTGGTCGAGGTGGTCGATCTCGCGCGGCCCGGCGATCATCACGATCGGCAGCCGGCGGGAGATGATCTCGAGGTCGCCGGTCGGCACGGTGCGGGCCAGGACCGCGAACCCGTCGACCCGGCCGGCGACCTTCGCCACCAGGCTCTCCGGGCCGCCGGCGAGCGACGCGGCGATCAGCAGCGCGTAGCCGTGCCGCCGGGCCGCGCGCTCCATGCCCCGGGTGATCTCGTCGGCGTAGAGCATGTGCTCGGGGTCGTCGGCGTCCGCCTCGCCCTCGGCGTCGTCGACCTCGGGGTCGGCGTAGTCCGGGAAGCACAGCCCCAGCACGCCGGTGCTGCGGCTGGCCAGCCCCCGCGCGTTGCCGCTGGGGACGTAGCCGAGCTCGCGCGCGACGGCCAGCACGCGCTCGCGGGTCTGCGCGCGGACCGTGTCCGGGTTGCGGAAGACACGGGACACGGTCGCGATGGACACCTGCGCGCGTTCGGCGACGTCGTAGACCGTGGGGGCACTCACCCAGTAACCGTCCCTCGCGTAAGCGCATTCAGCTGGCCAAAACTACCCGGCGTGTCGAGTGGCAGCAAGGAGTTAACCCGCCGCGCCCGCCCCGGTCCAGCTACGCCACAGCTCCGCGTACCGGCCGCCGAGCCGCACCAGGTCAGCGTGGGTGCCGGTCTCGACGACCTGGCCGCCCTCGAGCACGAGCACCCGGTCGGCGAGCTCGGCCTGGGTCAGCCGGTGCGCGACGATCAGCGTCGTGCGCCCCTCGGTGGCCGCGAGCGCGCCCCGCTCCAGCTCGCGCGCCCCTGCGCTGCCGGCCTCGGCGGTGGCCTCGTCGAGGATCGCGACGGCCGGGTCGGCGAGGACCAGCCGGGCGAGCGCCACCTGCTGGGCCTGGGCCGCGGTGAGCCGGTGCGCGCTCTCGCCGACGACCGTGTCCAGCCCGGCCGGCAGCGCGCGGACCCAGTGCGTCGCGCCGACCGTCTCCAGCGCCGCCCGGACCTCCGCCTCGGTCGCGTCCGGCCTGGCCAGCCGGAGGTCGGCGACGAGCGGGCCGGAGAACACGTGCACCTCCTGGCTCAGCATGGCGATGTACCGCCGGTCGAGCCCGTGCACCGGCACGCCGCCGAGCGTGACCGCGCCCGCGACGGGGTCGAGCAGGCCCGCGGCGATGCCGGCCAGCGTGGACTTGCCGGTGCCGGTGGCCCCGACGACCGCGAGCCGCTCGCCGGGCCTGATCCGCACCGAGACGTCGGTGAGGACGAGCGGGCCGCCGTCGTAGCAGTGGCTGATCTTGCGCAGCTCCAGCGCGTGGTCGGCCGGTTCGTCGGTCGTCGTGGGTGGGTGCGGGCGGTCCAGCTCGGCCACGCCGACGAGCCGGGCCAGGCTCGCGCCGGCCGCCTGGATCTCGTCGAACTCGATGATCACCGCGCCGACCGGGTCGAACAGCCGGTGGAAGTACAGCGCGGCGGCGGTGGTCGCGCCGATCGTCACGAGGTCCGCGCGGACCAGCAGGAACCCGGTGACCAGGATGGCGGCGAGGCCCACGAACTCGGCCCGGTTCATCCGCGCGACGAGCCGGGTGAACAGGTGGAACACACCGATCGAGAGGTCCATGGCGGCGCGGGACCGCCCGTTGATCGTGGCCAGGTGGGCGCGCTCGAGGCGGTAGGCGCGGACGGTCGGGCCGGCCCGCAGCGAGCTGACCATCGCCTGCGCCCGCTCGCCGACGGCCACCCGCTCGCGGGCGTAGAAGGGGCCCGAGCGGGGGAGGTACCAGCGCACCGCGAGGGCGTACATCGGTCCGGCGAGCAGGCCGGCGAGGCCGAGCCGCCAGTCGAGGGCGAACAGGCCGGCGCCGGTGAGGACGATCGTGAGCAGGGCCGACGCGAGCTGCGGGCCGGTGGTGACGAGCGCGGTGGTGACCACGGAGACGTCGTCGCCGACGCGGGAGAGGAGGTCGCCGGGACGCACCTTGTCGAGCGTCGCGGCGGGGAGGTGGAGGGTCCGGTCGAGCACGCGCTCGCGCAGCCTGGCGAGGACGGTCTCGCCGAGCCGGGACAGCAGCGTCGCCGAGATCCCGGCGAGCAGGCCCGTGCCGACGGCGGCGACCGCGATCACCGCGGCGGCCGCCAGGACGTCGCCGTGGTTCGCGTGGTCGGTGCTGCCGTCGATCATCGTGCCGAGCACCCAGGGCGCGACGAGCCCGCCCGCGCCGGCCCCGACGGCGGTGAGCGCGGCGGCGAGGCCGAGCCAGGGCATGCGCCGGACCTCCGCCCAGAGCGCGGCCCACGTCCGGCGGGGCGTGGCGACGGGGAGCAGCGCGGTCACCGCAGGACTGCCGCGCGGTAGCGAGGATCGGTCTCGGCGAGGTCGGCGTGCGTTCCGGTGGCGGCGACGCGGCCCGCGTCGAGCACCACCACCCGGTCGGCGACGGCCAGCAGCGCGGGGCTCGTGGTGACCAGCACCGTGGTCGAGCCGGCCCGCAGCCACGCGATGCCGTGGGCGATCCGCTCCTCGGTGACCGCGTCGACCGCGGTGGTCGGCTCGGGCAGGACCAGCACGGGGGCGGCCGCGGCGAGCGCCCTGGCCAGGCCGATCCGCTGCCGCTGCCCGCCGGACAGCGTGGTCCCGCGGTCGGCGACCGGGTGGTCCAGGCCGGCCGGGTGGGCCGCGATGATGTCCTCCGCGGCGGCGGCCGCGACGGCGCGCCCGAGGTCGGCCGACCCCGCGCCGGCCAGCAGGTTGGTGCGCAGCGTCCCCTCGAACAACGCCATGTCGTGCTGCTCCACCAGCACCGTCGCGCGCAGCGTGGCCAGGTCCAGCTCCGCCACCGGCACGTCGCCCACCACGAGCGACCCGCGGTAGGCGTGCGCCGGCACGGCCCCGGACAGCAGCTCCAGCAGCGCGTCGCAGTCGCGCTGGTCGTAGCCGACCACGCCGAGCGTCTCGCCCGGCCCGACGGCCAGCGACAGGTCGGTCAGCGTCCGGTACGACACGCCCGAGAGCAGCAGGCTCGGGCACGGCACCGACGTCCGGGGTCCGGGCCGGACCACGGTCGGCGCGTCGAGGATCCGCCCCAGCCGGTGCGCCGAGGCGCGGGCCTGCGCCACCAGTTGGCCCGCGGAGCCGAGCAGCCGCACGGGCTCGGCGACGAACTGCGCGAGTCCGACGACCGTGATCAGCTCGCCGACCGTGAGCCGCCCGTCCAGCGTCAGCCACCCCGCGAACCCGGCGATGGCCGCCAGGAACAGCCCGCTCACCGCCGACGTGACCCCGAGGTAGACGCCGTTCGTGGTGGCCGCCCGCAGCGACGCCCGCAACGCCGTGCGGCTCGACCCGCGGTAGGCGGCCGCGGCGCTGGCCTGCGCGCCGATCCCGCGCAGCGCCCGCACGCCGTGCACGAGGTCGGTCGCGAGCGCGGCCGTCTCGCCGGCCGCCTCCTGCGCGACCGCGGCCCGGCGGGTGAGCCACGGGCTGAGCACCTGCAAGCCCGCCGCCAGCGCCGGCACGCCGATCAGCACCGCGAGCCCGAGCGGCACGTCGATGGTCAGCAGCGACACCGCCGACACCACGAGGGCGACGAACGCGGCCGCCCCCACCGACCAGCCCTGCATGACGGCGGCCGCGCGCTCCGCGTCCGACGTCGCGATCTGCAGCACCTCGCCCGCCCGCATGCCGGTGCGCTGCCCACGGGGGTCGAGCACCCGCTCGACCACCTCGATGCGGAGCTGGTGCATCTCGTGCTGCATCGCGGTCATGAGGTGGCGCGCGCCCCAGCGCCAGAACGTGGTCAGCAAGGCGAACAGCGCGCCGAGCGCCAGCATCCACAGCAGCAGGGCCAGCACGTCGCCGGTGGCCACCGCGCGGTCGATGAGCACGCCGATGAGGACCGGCACCAGCGCCTCGGCGGACTGGTGGGCGGACAGGAGCAGCACGGCGGCGGTCAGCCGACCGCGGTGGCGTCCGATCGAGCGGCGCAGCAGACGGCCTCCGGTGAGCTCTCGCAACGAGGTCCTCCAGTCCTTAGGCGAGCCTAACCCGGAGCGAACCCTGCGAGAGTGTGCAGCCGGGTGGGACGTGATACTCGCGGGAACGATCGTCGCCGACGCAGTCCCGGACGGCGACCGCGCCGCGTCCCGGCGGGCCGGGCGATCCGCGGTCCGATGTGGACACCACAGGGGGCGCGGGCGGAGAGAGCGATTCCAAGGGGTGGACGGTTGCCGCCCGCCGTTGACGGTCGGCGCACGGTTCTGTTGCGATGGGTCGGTGAGCACCGAGGTAGTCCTGACCAAGCGGCGGCACGTCGACTTCGTCCGGACGGGCACCCAGGCCTGTCCCCGCTGAGCACCACCCCTCGACCTCGTCCGTAGCGGCTTTCCTTGCGCGGCAAACACTGTCGTGCCGCTTCGCCCTGCCCCCCGAACCGAAGGATCGTCATGTCCTCGATCGTCGTTCTGGCCGGCAGCCCGTCGGCCACGTCCAGAACCGTCGCGCTCGCCGAGCAGCTCGCCGAGCGGCTGCGTGCCCAGGCCCACGACGTCCGGGTGGTGGCCGTGCGGGACCTGCCCGCCGACGCGCTGCTCGGCGCCGACCCCACCAACCCCGCGATCGCCGACGTCCTCCGGTCGGTCGCGGCCGCCGAGGGCGTGGTCGTCGCCTCGCCGGTGTACAAGGCGGCCTACTCCGGTGTGCTCAAGGTGCTGCTGGACCTGTTGCCCCAGCTCGCCTTCGCCGGCAAGGCCGTGCTGCCGATCCTCACCGGCGGCGGTCCGGCGCACGCGCTCGCGGTGGACTACGCGCTGCGCCCCGTACTGTCCACATTGGGCGCGCAGCACGTCGTGCAGGGCGCCTACGTGCTGGACAAGCACATCGAGCGCACCGCCACCGGGATCACGTTGGCCGCCGACGCCACGCGCCCGCTCCTCGACGCGGTCGACGGGTTCTCCCGGACCCTCCACGCCCGGCCCACCCTCGTCGGCGCGCCGTAGGGAGCCGAAGTGTCCACAGTGGAGTTACTGGACCGGGCCGACGTGACCGCGCGCACCCCGGCCGGCTCGCCGCGCGGGCGCCGCGCGCGGCTGCCCGACCTGCGCCGCTGGATCAGCCCGGTCGTGTTGATCGCGTTGTGGCAGCTGGCCAGCGGCAGCGGCCTGCTGCCGCCGGACAAGCTCAGCTCGCCCTGGACCGTGCTGCAGGCCGGTGTCGAGACCGCCCGCACCGGTGAGCTCGGCGCTGCGTTCGCGGTGTCCGTCGGCCGGGTCGGGCTCGGCTTCGCGTTCGGCGCGAGCGTCGCCCTGCTGCTCGGCATCGTCGCCGGCCTGTCCACCTGGGGCAACGTGCTGATCGACCCGCCGCTGCAGATGCTGCGCACGCTGCCGTTCCTCGGGCTGATCCCGCTGTTCATCCTCTGGTTCGGCATCGGCGAGGAACCCAAGATCATCCTGGTGGCGCTCGGCGTCGCGTTCCCGCTCTACCTCAACGTCCACTCCGGCATCCGCAACGTCGACGACCAGCTCGTCGAGGCCACCACCGCGCTCGGCTTCACCCGCTGGGAACGGCTGTGGCACGTGATCCTGCCGGCCGCCGTCCCGCAGACTCTCGTGGGGCTGCGCCAGTCGCTCGGCATCGCCTGGCTCGCGCTGATCGTCGGCGAGACCGTCAACGCCAACGCGGGCCTCGGCTACCTCATCAACAACGCCCGCGAGTTCCTGCGCACCGACGTGATCGTGGTCGGCCTCCTCGTCTACGCCGCGCTCGGGCTCGTCACCGACGCGCTCGTGCGGCTGCTGGAGAGGAGGGCGCTGCGATGGCGTCGGAGCTGACCGTCGAGGTCCGCGGGCTCACCAAGCGGTTCGGCGAGCGGACCGTGCTGTCGGGCCTGGACATCGACCTCGCCGCCGGCGAGTTCGTCGCGCTGCTCGGGCGCAGCGGCTCGGGCAAGTCCACGCTGCTGCGGATCCTCGCCGGGCTGGACACCGCGGTCGAGGGCACGGCGACCGTCAACGGCACCGTGTCGGTGGCGTTCCAGCAGCCGCGCCTGCTGCCGTGGCGCCGCGTGTGGCGCAACGTCGTGCTCGGGCTGCGCGGCCGCGGCACCGACCGCGAGCTCGCCGACCGCGCGCTGGCCGAGGTCCGGCTGGGCGACCTCGCCGATGCGTGGCCGCGCACGCTCTCCGGCGGCGAGGCGCAGCGCCTGTCGCTGGCCAGGGCGCTGGTCCGGGAGCCCGGCCTGCTGCTGCTCGACGAGCCGTTCGGCGCGCTCGACGCGCTCACCCGGCTGGCCATGCACGGGCTCGTCGAAGACCTCTGGCAGCGGCACCGGCCCGCGGTGCTGCTCGTGACCCACGACGTCGACGAGGCGTTGCTGCTCGCCGACCGGGTGCTGATCCTCGACGGCGGCGCGATCGTCGCCGAGCACCCGCTGACCCACCCGAGACCCCGGCGCCTCGCCGACCACATCGACGTGCGCGGCCGCGTGCTGACCGACCTGGGAGTGACCGAACATGCGCGTGCGTAACCTGATCGCGCTCACTGCGGTAGGCCTGGCTCTCGCCGGCTGCGGCACCGCGGCCGAGCCGGCCAAGGCGGCCGTGCCGGCCCCGGTGAGCGCCGGCGAGCTGGCCAAGGTGACGCTGAAGGTGGGCGACCAGAAGGGCGGCTCGAAGGCGCTGCTCACCGCCGCCGGCCTGCTCGACAACCTGCCGTACAAGATCGAGTGGGCCACCTTCCCCTCCGGCCCGCCGCTGCTCGAGGCCGTCTCCGCCGGCGGTGTCCACATCGGACGCGTCGGCAACACGCCGCCGATCTTCGCGGCCGCGGCCAAGGCCAAGATCGCCGCGGTGTCCAGCTCCAAGGGCAACGTCACGAGCGACGCGATCCTCGTGCCGGGCGACTCACCACTGCGCGACGTGCGGGACCTGCGGGGCAAGACCATCGGCGTGGCCAAGGGCAGCTCCGCGCACGGCCAGGTGCTCTACTCGCTGCGCGCCGCCGGTCTGTCTACAAAGGACGTGAAGCTGTCGTTCCTCCAGCCTGCCGACGCGTACGGCGCGTTCAACCAGCACCAGATCGACGCCTGGGCGACGTGGGACCCCTACACCTCGCAGACGTTGCTGGAGTCCCACGCGCGGGTGCTCGCCGACGGCTCCGGCACGGCCAACGGCTACACGTTCCTCGTGGCCGGCACCGACGCGCTCGGCGACGCGGGCGTCAACTCGGCGATCCGGGACTACGTCGTCCGGCACGCCAAGGCCGAGCGGTGGTCCGACACCCACCGCGAGCAGTGGGCCCAGGCCTGGGCCAAGGAGACGGGCCTGTCGATCGAGGTGGCCCGCGCGGCCGTGGCGGCCGGCCCGGACCTGCCCGTTCCGCTGGACGACACGGTGATCGGCTCCGAGCAGAAGCTGGCGGACGCGTTCACCGACGACGGCGTGTTGCCCGGCAAGGTCGACTTCGCCACGTTCGTCGACCGCCGCTATGTCAGCGACCTCACCAAGGGATGATCACATGACCGAGCGTGCGAGCGAATCAACCGACCCAGGCCGTCTCCGTCTCCACTGGTTCCTGCCCACCTCCGGCGACGGCCGCACGATCGTGGAACGCTTCCACGCCAACAAGTCCCTCGGCCCGGCCGCGGTCCGCCAGCCCGACATCGACTACCTCGCCCAGATCGCCCGCTCGGCCGAGCAGCTCGGCTTCGAGGGCGTGCTCACCCCGACCGGCACCTGGTGCGAGGACGCCTGGCTGACCACGGCCGCGCTGATCCGCGAGACCAGGACGCTCAAGTTCCTCGTCGCCTTCCGGCCGGGGGTGATCTCGCCGACGCTCGCGGCCCAGATGGCCGGCACCTACCAGCGGATCTCCGGCGGCCGGCTGCTGCTCAACGTCGTCACCGGCGGCGACGCGGTGGAGCAGCGCCGGTTCGGCGACTGGCACGACCACGACGCCCGGTACGCGCGCACCGACGAGTTCCTCTCGATCATCCGCGGCGTGTGGAGCGGCCGGCCGTTCGACTTCGCCGGCGACCACCTGAACGTCGAGGGGGCGACCACGCTCGCCGCGCCGGACCCGTTGCCCCGCATCTACTTCGGCGGCTCCTCGCCGGCCGCGCTGCCGGTCGCCGCCAAGCACGCCGACGTCTACCTGACCTGGGGCGAGCCGCCCGCGCAGGTGGCCGAGAAGATCCGCAAGGTGCGTGCGCTGGTCGGCGGACGGGAGATCCGCTTCGGCATCCGGCTGCACACGATCTCGCGCGACACCAGCGAGGAGGCGTGGGCCGAGGCGCGGAAGCTGCTCGAC
The DNA here is from genome assembly GCF_036402745.1 of Actinophytocola sp. Classification (GTDB taxonomy): domain Bacteria; phylum Actinomycetota; class Actinomycetes; order Mycobacteriales; family Pseudonocardiaceae; genus Actinophytocola. The sequence continues at coordinate 19,051 of NZ_DASWSJ010000351.1, forward strand.
GCGCTCGACCCGGAGCAGGTCCGCCGGGCCCAGGAGCAGCTCGCCGCGAGCGAGTCGGTCGGCCAGCAGCGGATGGTCGCGCTGCACGGCGGCGCGCTGGACAAGGGCGTGCACGGGCTGGAGATCTACCCGAACCTGTGGGCGGGGGTGGGCCTGGTCCGCGGCGGCGCCGGCACCGCGCTCGTCGGCAGCCACGCCGAGGTGGCCGAGCGGATCGCCGAGTACCACGCGCTGGGCGTCGACGAGTTCGTCTTCTCCGGCTACCCGCACCTGGAGGAGGCGTACTGGTTCGGTGAGGGTGTCCGGCCGGAGCTGGACCGCCGCGGCCTGCTCACGGACACCCCGGCACAGGAGCGGGTTGCCATCTAACCCCACATGGGGGTATATCTGGGGGCATGCCGAAGGTCAACGTCTACCTCCCCGACGACCTCGCCGAGGCCGTCAAGGAGATCGGGGTGCCGGTCTCCGCCATCTGCCAGCGCGCGCTGGAGCAGTCCGTGAAGCGGCTGACCGCCATCCGCGCGGCGGTGGTGGGCGACCTGAGCGGGGCGGACCCGACGGTCGGGCTCACCCACTTCACCCAGCGTGCCAAGGATGTCGTCAAGCTCGCCGTCGCCAACGCCCGGGAGCGCGGGGCCGAGGAGATCGGCACCCGGGACCTGCTGGCGGGCATGATCACCGAGGGGCAGAACCTGGCGCTGTACGTGCTGCGCTCCATCGAGGTCGACCCGGCGACCGTGCTGCGTGAGCTCGGCCGGGTCGAGTCGCCGGACGAGGGCGGCCCGGGCACCCGGATGAGCCGCACGGCCGCGGTCGCGCTCGAGCTGAGCGTCGTCGAGGCGATCTCGCTGGGGCACAACTACGTCGGCTGCGAGCACCTGCTGATGGGGCTCGTCGCCGAGCCGGAGGGCACCGGCGGGCAGGTGCTGCGCGGGCTCGGCGTGGAGCTGCGCGGGGTCCGGCACGCGGTGGGCGCGGCGCTCGCCGGCTACCTGCAGGGCAAGCAGGCCGGGCCCGGCGCCGGCCCTGGCACCGGCCAGGGCGATCCGGCGGAGCTGGTGGCGGCCGTCGTTGAAAAGGCCGTGCGCAAGGCGCTGGCGCCGGTGCTGCGCCGGCTCGACGAGCTCGAGGAGCGGGTCACCGCTACTTCGTCCTGATCTCTGGGACGATCCGGCCGCCCACGCAGCGCAGCCGGACCTCGACCTCGCGGTCGCCGGAGCGGAACTTCACCGACGGGTGGTCGTCGATCCCGTCGTCCCCGGAGTCGACCTGAAAGCCCTGCGCGGGCGTCGATCCGACCACCTGGACCCCACCCGGCACGCAGCGCGCGAGCACCGTGCCGCCGTCGGAGGTCACCGGCGTGACCGGGGCGAGCGGCGGCGTGGTCGTGCGTGGCGGCGGGGTCGAGGACGTGGCCGGCGGCGGCGCGCTCGTGGTCGGGTGCGGGGTGGTCGTCTGGGCCAGCTGCTGGTCCACTTGGGACTGGCTGAGCGGTTGCTGGTCGGGACCGAAGATGTCCGCGCCGATCGCGCCGACCGCGAACATGCCGACGACCGTGGCCGCCGCGGCGGCGGCGAGCCACAGCACCACGCCGGTGGCGAAGCGCACGGATCGGGCACGGGTCACCCCGGCAGTATGCCCGCCGCGCTGGTTAACGGACTCCTAACGCAGCCCTAGCGGAGCTGGTGATCACGCTGATCCGACCGCGCGTGCCTTAGTGTTCGAGCACATGGCGCAGGTACTCGTCGTCGAGGACGACGCGACGATCCGCTCGTCGATCATCCGCGGGCTCACCGACCGCGGGCACGCCGTGGTGTCCGCGCCCACCGCGATGGCCGGGCTCGAGCAGGCCGTCAGCGCCCGGCCGGACGTGGTGATCCTCGACCTCGGGCTGCCCGACCTGGACGGCACGTCGATGCTGCGGATGCTGCGCGGGGTCAGCGACGTCCCGGTGATCGTGGCCACCGCGCGCGACGACGAGACCGAGATCGTCGCGGTGCTCGACGCGGGCGCGGACGACTACGTGGTCAAGCCGTTCGGCGTGGCCCAGCTCGACGCACGCATCCGGGCTGTGCTGCGCCGCGGTGCCGACGAGGAGCGGGTGGCCGCGGTCGAGGTCGGCGGGCTGCGGGTCGACCCGCGCTCGCGGGTGGCGTCGCTGGACGGCCGGGAGCTGGAGCTGACGCCGCGCGAGTTCGACCTGCTGCACTACCTCGCCGCGCGGGCGGGGGAGGTGGTCAGCAAGCGGGAGCTGCTCACCGAGGTGTGGCAGCTGCCCTACGGCGGCGCGGACAAGACCGTCGACGTGCACCTGTCGTGGCTGCGCCGCAAGCTCGGCGAGACCGCGCAGCAGGCCCGCTACCTGCACGCCGTGCGCGGGGTGGGCGTCCGGCTCGCGGCGCCGGGGGTCTGACCCGTGCGCCGCCGCGTCCTGCTCCTCGTCGCCGCCACCACGCTGCTCGTCCTGGTGGCGTTCCTGGTGCCGCTGGCGGTGCTGGTGAAGAACGTCGCCACGGACCGGGCCGTGCAGAACGCGACCGTGCAGGCGCAGGCGCTGACCTCGCTGGTCGCGACCACGCCGGCGGACGTGCTCGGTGTCACCGTGGCGCAGGTCGACGCCGCCACCGGCTACGACGTCACCGTGTTCCTCGCCGACGGCACCCGGCTCGGCACGCCCGTCCGGCGGACGCCGCTCGTCGAGCTCGCCTGGCGGGGGCGCAGCCAGTCCGCCGAGGTCACCGGCGGCCGCGAGATCGTGTTCGCGGTCGACGGGCCGTCCCGGGTGATCGGCGTGATCCGGACGTTCGTGCCCCAGGTCGAGCTGGCCCGCGGCGTCACCCGCGCGTGGTTGCTGCTCGCCGGGCTCGGGGTGGCGTTGCTCGTGGTCTCGCTCGTGGTGGCCGACCGGCTGGCGCGCCGGCTGGTTCGCTCGGCGATCGACCTCGCCGCGGTGTCCCACCGGCTCGGCCGCGGCGAGCTGTCCGCACGGGCGGACGTGTCCGCGCCGGAGGAGCTGGGCGTGATGGCCCGCGCGCTGAACGGCCTGGCGGGGCGGATCACCGACCTGCTGCGCGAGGAGCGGGAGACGATCGCGGACCTGTCGCACCGGGTGCGGACCCCGCTGACGACGCTGCGCATGGAGGCCGAGTCACTGTCCTCTTCGGACGCCGAGCGGATCGCGGCCGGCGTGGAGGCGGTGAACCGGGCGGTCACCGACGTGATCCAGCAGGCCCGCCGGCGCGGCGCGGAGCCGTCCGGTGTCGCCGTCTCCGTCGACGCCGCGGAGGTGGTGCGGGAGCGGGTGGCGTTCTGGTCGGTGCTCGCCGAGGACACCGACCGCGAGCTGACCGTCGACATAGGACCGGGTGCGCTGCCGGTGCCGCTGTCCAAGGTGGACCTGGAGGCGTGCGTGGACGCGTTGCTGGGCAACGTGTTCGCGCACACCCCGAACGGGACGGCGTTCGCCGTGCGGCTCACCGCCCGGCCCGGCGGCGCCACGCTGGTCGTCGCGGACGCGGGTCCCGGGCTGCCGGGGCCGGCCGTGCTGCGGCGCGGGGTGAGTGGGTCGGGGTCGAGCGGGCTGGGGCTCGACATCGTGCGGCGGGCGGCCGAGCAGACCGGCGGCGAGGTGCGGCTGGAGCCGGGTTCGCCCGGGCTGACGGTCTTCGTCGAGCTCGGTGCCTTAGGGGCGCGTTAACCGTCGGGCAGCGCGACGCTAGGCCCGGCCGCGACATCGTCATGGGGACCTTGGAACAGCTTCGAAGGGACTCATCATGAACAGAAGGACACTGGTCGTCGCCGCGGCAGCCGGGGCCATCGTGGTCTCCGGGGGCGCCGCGATCGCGCTGGCCGCCACCGGGGGCCCGCTCTCGGCCGGCGCGCAGCCGACCTCGACCTTCGACCCGACGTCGATCAGCGCCACGTCGGAGGACCGGCCGACGTCGACCCCGTCGGCCGCGCCCGGCCAGCTGAGCGCGGACGACGCGGGCCGGATCGCACAGGAGCGGCTCGGCGGCGGGACCGTGATCAACATCGAGCGCGAGCTGGAGCACGGCCGGACCGAGTGGAAGGTGGAGCTCACCAAGGACGGCGTGACCTACGACGTCCGGGTCGACGCCAGCACCGGTGACATCACCCGCATCGACCAGGGCAGCGGCCGCGGCGGCCGGACCGCCACGCCCACGGCCACGCACCTGCCCACCACCGCGCCAACCGCCACCCGCGACGACAACCCGCACCCGGACGACAACGGCGGCCTCCGCGGCGGCCACGGTTCCGACGACCCGCCCGGGGACGACCACGGTGGCCACGGCTCCGACGACCCGCCCGGGGACGACAAGGGCGGCGATCGTTGATCAGCTGCCGGGATTAACCTGGCTGGTTGTGCACCGAGGCATCACCGTGCGCCGCACCGACGCGATCCAGCTCGGCCGGCACGTCACGCAGCTCGAGGGCCTGTACCGGCGCTGCTTCACCGAGCCACCGTGGCGCGAGTCGGCCGAGCGGCTCGCCGGTTTCCCCCACCGGCTGACCGCCCACCTGGGCCGAGGCGGCTTCGACGGCCTCGTGGCGGTCGACGAGGGCCACCTCATCGGTGCGATCTATGGCTGGCCGGCCGGCCCGGAGCTGGCCGCCGGCTCTCAGTTCGACGACGCGCTGGCCGCCGCGGTTACCCCCGCGGTGGCCGGCCGTCTGGTTGCCCCGGCCCTGATCGTGGCGGAGCTGATGGTCCACCCGGCCCACCAGCGCCGCGGCATCGGCCGGTCCCTCCTGACCCGCTTCATCGCCGACTGGCCCTCGGCGTGGCTCTGCACCCACCCCGAGGCCCCGGCCGCGGGCATGTACCGCAGCGGCGGCTGGCACGAGGAAGCCACCTTCGCGGTGGACGACTACCCGATGGTCCTGTTCACCTGGCAGGCCCCGTTTTGACCCCGGGCCAGGCGTAGGGCTCCAGGGCGGCGTCGAGGGTGGCGGCGGTCAGCCGGTCGGCCAGGGTGGCCGACGACGAGCCGGCCGTGCGCCGCCGCGCCGCCCGGCTGTATATCCTCTACGGCGCCGGGCCCACCGGCGAGAGCCGCGTCCTCCCGACGATCTCGACCGCCCTGGCCGAGCACGGCCTCACCGGCGTCGCCCCGTGCGCTCGAAGCACGGCTCGGGCGTGCGGACGGTCCACAGTGGATAGTCCGGCCGCGACGAGGAGAGTGACACCGTGGACACCAAGGACGTCAAGGACGTCAACCGCAGGGTGATCGAGCAGTTCCGGGCCGGCGGCGAGATCGAGGGCATGCACCGGGACCGGCTGGTGCTGCTCACCACCACCGGCGCGCGGACCGGCCGCGAGCACACCACACCGATGATGTTCGTCGCGGACGGTGACCGGGTCCTGGTGCTCGCGTCCAACGCGGGCGCGCCGGCCGACCCGGACTGGTACCGCAACCTGGCCGCGCACCCGGACGTCACCGTCGAGATCGGCGACGAGCGCTACGCCGCCACCGCCACCACGCTCACCGGCGAGGAGCACGACCGGAAGTGGGGCGAGATCAAGGAGAAGTACCCGTTCTTCGCCGACCACGAGGTGAAGGCCGGCCGCACCATCCCGGTGGTGGCGCTGACCCGCGGGGCACTGGACCCGCGTCGCTAGACCTTGAACTCGGTGACCTTCGTCGGCGTGATGCGGACGACCACTCGCTCGACGTCCTCGGGTTCCGCCGGCGGGTCCTGGCCGACGTAGCGGTGTGAGAGCCGCAGGGACTGCACCCGCTCCGGGTCGGCGGTGACCGTCGCCGTGCCGCGGATGGTCACCGTGTCGTACGGGTCGGCCAGGTCGTACACCGTCAGGCTGACCCGGGGGTCCCGGACGATGTTGCGCACCTTGAGCCGCGCGGTCGTCGCCGAGAGCAGCACCGTGTCGCCGTCCCGCTCGAACCACACCACCGAGGACTGCGGGCCGCCGTCCGCGTTGATGGTGGCGAGAACGGCGAAGTTCTTGCCGTCCAACAGCTTTCGAGTGGCCTCGGAGAACGTGGTCGCCATGCCGCCACGGTACCGATCACGTCTCGGGGTGGTCCACCTGGTGGGACGGGGAACAACCGAGCGTCGCGTCGGCGGCGCCGGTGAGCAGCAGGCGTAGCCGGTCGGCGGGTAGGCCGCCGTTGTGGAAGAGGGTCGACTGGATCGCGCCGATCGCCGCGTGGACCAGGGCCCGCGACTCCTCGTCGGTGAGCTCCGGGCGGATCTCCTGCAGGAGGTGCACCCACTCCTCCAGGTACCGCCGCTGCTTGCGGCGCAGCCGCCGGTGGTCCTCCGCCGGCAGGTTGTGCACCTCGTGGTAGTAGACCTGCGCCAGCTCCCGGTCCGCGACGACGAACTCGACCTGGCCCGAGATCAGCTCGCGCAGCGCCACCGGCAGGTCGCCCACGGAGGCGACCGTGGCCTGCTCGTCGCGCAGCAGCCCGTCGATCACCCGGTCGAACAGCGCCACCAGCACCGCCGACTTGCTGCCGAAGTGCCGGTAGATGCCCGACCCGGTGATGCCCGCCGCCGCGCCGATGTCCGACATGGACACCGCGTGGAAACCGTTGCGGGCCAACAGGTCCGCCGCCGCGGCGAGGATCCGCCCCTTGCGTGCTGGATCCCTCGTCCTCGGCTCGGTCACGCTCACTCCGCTCGGTAGTGCCCCGCGTACCGCTCCCGCAGGACGTTCTTCTGAATCTTGCCGGTCGAGGTCTTCGGCAGCTCGTCGGCGATGATGACGGACTTCGGCGCCTTGTACGAGTCGATCAGCTTCTTGACCGACTCGATCAGCGCGGCCGGGTCGACTGACGCACCGGCCCGGGGGACGACGACCGCCGTGATCGCCTCGCTCCAGTGGTCGTGCGGCAGCCCCACGACCACCGCCTCCGCCACGTCCGGCGAGGCCGCGTAGACCGCCTTCTCCACCTCGATCGACGCGACGTTCTCGCCGCCGGTCTTGATCACGTCCTTGCCGCGGTCGCTGAACCAGAGGATGCCGTCGGAGTCGAAGTGCCCGATGTCGCCGGAGTGGAACCAGCCGTGCCGGAACGCCGCCTCCGTGGCCGCCGGGTCGTGCAGGTACTCCGTCATCGTGTGCGGTCCTCTGTAGACGATCTCGCCGGTCTCGCCGCCGGGTAGCAGCTCGCCGGCCTCGGACATGATGCCCACCGCGACGTTGGCCACCGGCGTGCCGACCGCGCCGTTGTGCGACAGCTGGTGCTCGGGCCGGAAGATCGTCGCGGTCGGGCTCATCTCCGTCTGTCCGAACAGGAGGTAGAAGTCGCAGCCGAACACCTCGAGGCAGCGCTCCAGCTGCGCCTGCGGCATCGGCGCCATCGCGTACAGCGCGCGCCGCAGGCTCGACAGGTCGGTGCGCGCGATGTCCGGATGGTCCAGCAGCTGCCGGTACATCATCGGCAGCCCGAAGATCTGGGTGATCCGCTCGCTCTCGATCAGCGCCAGCAGCCGGCCGGCGTCGAACCCGCGCTGCACGTAGATCGTCGCGCCGACCATGACCGCCGCGGTGCAGTGGCAGTTGAGCTGCGCGGTGTGGAACATCGGCATCATCGCGACGAACCGGTCGTCCTCGGTGAACCGCGCCTCGAGCGCCATCGTCATCGACTCGAGGTAGATCGCCGTGTGGTTGCCGACGACTCCCTTGGGGAACGACGTGGTGCCGCTGGTGTAGAGGTAGCTGATCGGGTCCCGGTCCGCGACGAGGTGCTCGGGCTCGGCATCGGACCCGGCCAGCTCGCCGAACGCCACGGCGCCGGCCGGCACCGACCCGGTGCCCGGCGCCACGAACACGTCCGTCACCGCGGGCACCTTCGCCACGGCGGGCGACACGGCGGCGAGCAGCTGGCTCTCCACCACGATGCCGCGCGCCCCCGAGTGGTCGAGCACGTAGGCCACCTCGTCGGCGCGCCAGCCCAGGTTCACCGGCACGCACACCACGCCGAGCTTGGCGCACGCGTAGTAGGTGACCAGGAACTCCACGCTGTTGCCCGACGCCAGCGCGAGCGCGTCGCCGCGGGCGTAGCCGCGCCCGGTCAGCGCGTTGGCCACCCGGTTCACCCACCCGTTGAGCTCGGCGTAGGTGAGCCGGCGCGCGCCGTCCACCACCGCGATGCCCGCCGGGTACCGCGCGGCCGTCCGGGTGAGACTGTCGCCGACGTTCACCCGGTGGATGAGGTTCGCCCGCAGTTCCGATGTGGACATTCAGACCAGCTCCTCCGCACGCACCGGGATCTTCGCGAGCTCGTGGCGTTGCAGCTTGCCGGTGGTGCTGCGGGGGAGCTCGTCGGCGGTCATGAACTGCACGTAGCGCGGCCGCTTGTAGCCGGCGAGCCGGTCGCGGCACCAGGCGACGACGTCGGCCGCGGAGAGCGTGGCGCCGGGCCGGCGGACGACGACCGCCTTCACCGTCTCGCCCCACCGCTCGTCCGGCACGCCGAACACGCAGGCCTCCTGCACGCCGTCGTGTGCGGCGATGGCCTGCTCGACCTCGGCCGGGTAGACGTTCTCCCCGCCGGTCTTGATGAGGTACTTCTTGCGGTCCACGAAGGACAGCGTGCCATCCTCGTGGCGCACCAGCAGGTCGCCGGTGTGCAGCCAGCCGCCGACGAACGCCTCCTCGGTGGCCGCGGGGTCGTCGAGGTACCCGGACATCACGCCGGGCCCGCGGACCACGCACTCGCCCGGCACGCCCACCGGCACCTCGTCGAGCCGACCGTCCACGAGCCGCACGTCCAGCAGCGGGCTCGGCGTCTTGCGCAGCGTCGGCGTGGCGCCGGGCCGGCAGATGCCGTGCGCCAGCAGGTAGCTCGTCTCGGTCTGGCCGAACGCGTCGTAGAAGTCGATGCCGCACGAGGTGGTCAGCTGCTCGACGACGTGCGGCATCATGTTGGCGTAGCCGATCGCGAACCGCAGCGAGGACAGGTCGTGCCGGCCGCGGTCCGGGTGGTGCAGGAAGTCGGTGATCACGCCGGGCAGCAGCAGTGTCCAGCTGAGCCGGTCGCGCTCGATCAGCCGGAACATCGTCGCCGCGTCGGCCTTGCGCAGCGTCGCGTACCGGCCGCCGGTGATCATCGTGGCGTACAGCGACTCGTCGCCGCCGCAGTGGAACAGCGGCAGCCAGCCGATGAACCCGTCGGCCGCGGTGAGCCCGAACCACTGCGCCAGCCGCAGCCCGCGCACGGCGGCCGCGCCGTGGCTGATCATCGCGCCCTTGGGCCGGCCGGTGGTGCCGCTGGTGTAGAGGACGTTGTGGATGTCCGACGCCTGGATCTGGACCTCGGGCGGGGGCGGTCCGTCGAGTGCCGCCAGGTCGGTGTCGAGGTCGAGCCAGTGCCGGACCGACGGCGCGCGGTCCCGGAAGCCGTCGACCAGGTGGCCGAGCTGTCCGGAGTGGAGCACCGCGACCGGCTTGCCGGACGCCACGCAGTAGGCCAGCTCGTCCGGGTGCAGCCGGATGTTCAGGGTGAGGACGGTGACGCCGAGCGAGGCGAGCGCGGCGTAGGCGGCGACGTACTCCGGGCGGGTCTCGGACAGCACCGCGACCCGGTCGCCCTGCCGGACGCCGAGCGCGTGCAGCCCGGCGGCCAGCCGCTCGGCCTCCTTGCCCAGCTCCGCGTAGGTCCAGCTGCCGTCCTCGGAGGTCACCGCCACCCGGTCGGCGTGGACGCGGAACGCCCGCCGGAACAGGTCGTGGACCGTGTACCCGGCGGCGACCGTGGCGGCGTTGCTCATGACGGTCCTCCTCCGACAGGCCAGTGCGCCGGCGATGTTACTCGCAGTTCACTAACTCGGACAGGCTCGCCGGTGGTCGCGGTGGGGGGCCGGTCCCGGGCGCGACCGGGCAGACTGGTCCGATCATGGACGGGGAACTGGAGCTGCGCGGCCACGGCTGGATCGTCGACCGCCTCGACACCGTGCGGTCGGGGGCCGGCGAGGTGCTGCTGGTCAGCCAGGACACGAACCGGTCGGTGCGGGTGTGGGATCCGGCGACAGGTGCGCCGGTCGCGGGGCCGGTGCCGGCCGAGCGCATCGCCGAGGACCTCGCCGGCCTGCGGCTCGGCGCGGCGGACCTGGCGGTGCTGGCCGGCGCGACGCTCGTGCCGGCGGCGGAGCGGTCGCCCGCGCGGCTCGTGCGGGTGAGCCAGAAGCAGGTGCGCGTGACGGACCTGACCACCGGCCGGGTCGAGAGCGTGCTCGCGCAGCCGCCGGACCCGCCGGGCCACATCGGCGACCAGATCCACGCGACGGTCGGCGTGCGGCTCGGCGACGGCACGGCCGGGTTCGCCGCGGTCCGCTGGGGCAGCGATGTCGAGGTGTGGTCGCCGGGGCGGCGCAAGTGGCGCAAGCGCGCGCTGACCAGCCGTGCGGGTGGTCCGCTCGCGGCCATGGACGGCACGCACGTGGCGGTGGTGGTCCCCCGCAAGGTCGAGGTGTACGACGCCGCCACCGGCGAGCTGGTGGCGGGGGTCCGGCTCGACGGGCGCGTCAACGCGCTCGCGGCGGTCCCGCTGGCGCGGCGGACGCTGCTGGCGGTGGCCTTCGACGGCCCGCCGGACGCGGTGGTGCAGCTCCTGGACCCCTACGCGGGCCGGCGGCAGCGGGAGCCGCTCACCCGGCACGGGCCGGCGTTCGGCGGCACGAGCCCGGGACTCGCGACCGTCCTGGCGGTCACGAGCGTGCCCGGTCCCGGGGGCACGGTGCGGATCGCGAGCGGGGGCAACGACGGGATGGTCCGCCTCTCGGCGCCGCTTGGCACGGCTCGTCCGCCTCCCCGGG
>NZ_DASWSJ010000352.1:0-10819 GCF_036402745.1 Actinophytocola sp.
GCTGCGGTGTCCACACTGGACTCCTCGACCGCCGTTCGCTCCGTCACCGCCACCCCGCCGCCCCAGTCGAGCTCCGCTCCGCCCTGCCACTGGTCCCCGGGCGGCAGCCGGGTGGCGTCGTCGTCCGGGTCGGGGACCGTCTCCGGGGGGACGGCCGCCAGGATCTCCTCGATCTCCCGCGAGTTCTGGACCGTCAGCTCGTTGCGGGCGGCCAGCTCGTGGAGCAGCTTCACGATGTCCCCGCGCGCCGCCTGGTCGTCCTCCTCGCGCAGCTTGCGGCGCAGCTGGATGATCAGCTCCTCCTGCGCGTCAACGGAGATCCGGTCCGGGCCCAGCACGCTCGCGATCCGGTAGAGGTACTCGAACGGCACCTGGGGCGGCTCGGGCAGCGGGTCCGGCAGCACGACCGGGCGCGCGGTCAGCTCCGAGAGGGCCGCCACGAGGCGAACCACCGCGTCGGCGCTGCGACCGCGGTAGTCGATGATCTGCCTCTCCGCCAACGGGATGAACATGCTCTTCAGCGGCCCCACCTGCAGCGGCAGCACCGGGATCCCCAGCGACTCGGCATAGCGCAGCTCCAGCCGGCACGGCTTGGACCGCCACGAGTGGTTGGACAGCGCGAACACGAACACCTGCGCCTGCTGGATCTCGGTGATGATCTCCCGCCACCACGACTCGCCGCCGTGGATCTGGTGGTCCATCCACACCCGCCGGCCCAGCCGCTCGAGGTCCTCGCGGATCACGCGCACGAGCGCCTCATCGGTGCGCGTATAGCTCACGAACAGGCTCACGACAGCTCCCCGCGACCCTGTGTCATCCGTTCGCTCGCAAGCTCAGTCATGGCACCTCCTTCACCGGGAGGTCCGCGGCCTGCCCACGCTCGGCCTGGACGACGAGCTGCCCCCACTGACCGTTCTCCTTGCGGAAGATCTCCTCGACGCGGTCGATCCCACCCGCGACATCACCGTGCGGGTCGAGCGCGTCCCAGTCGATCTCGGCCTCCGCCAGGTTGAGCCACGCGTCCTCGTACAGCTTCGACAGGCGCGGAAACCCGATCAGGGCACCGAAAGCGACCACGACACCAGCGAGCGCGGCGCAGATCGCGGCGCCGATCGCGAACGCCGCCCGGGCCGCGCCGTCGGCGATCTGCCCGGCGACACCGGCCAGCGCCGCGCCGATCAGCAGGGTGTTGCGCACGACGATCGCCTGCCGGTGCGCGTCCCGGTACTCGTCGCGCCTGGCCTCGTAGTACCGCTTCTGGGTCCCGATCCGCAGCTCGCCGTAGAGCGCGTGGAACTCCGCGGCCCGATCGGTCACCGGGGCTCCCTGCCCGACTGGATCGCGAGCACGGCCCGGCGTAAGGCGACATCGCGGTCGCCGCCGGCGTACCGGCCGGTGCGCGAGAGGAACCGGAAATGCAGCGCGCGCAAGCGTTCGGCCTTGACGCGCTCGGCGAGATACTCGTTCTGCGCGCCCAGCTCGCTCGTCACCCTGCTGCTCGCCGCGAGCGCCCCGCCCAGCAGCACCAGCAGCACACCCGGCCAGCGCTGGTCGGCGAGCAGCGCCTGCAAACCGCCGAGGCCGCTCGTGACGACGGAGCCGACGAGGATCGTCACCTGCTGGCGGCGGTAACGGTTCTGGTACCGGAGCGCGGCCCGGTCGGAGCCGTGGAAAGCGTCCCCGACCGCCTCGTCCAGCGCCGCGAAGTCGGCGGCGAGCGTCGGGTAGGCCTGCCGCGTCTCGGCGGGAATCACCGGCGGTGACGTTTGTGGCGACCGGAGCGAAGGCAAACGCGCGAGTAGTTGCAGCGCCATGTCGGATCCTTCAATCGAGTCGTATCCGCATCAATTGGTCGCACTTCGCGCGCACCTCGTTACGGTTTCGCGAGCGCCGTTTCCAGGGCGGCGGTTATCGCGGCGCGGTCGGCGATGTCGACGACGGTGGTGAGCGGCGAGGCGGCCACCTCGGCCGCGCGCGGGTCGGCGAGGCGGCCGGCCGACGCCTCCGCGACGGCGTCCGCGGTCCGCCCGGTCCCGGCGACCACGAGGATCGGCCGGCCGAGGTCGAGGCTGCGGGCGATGTCGTCGTAGGTGATCGCGCCGCCGTTGACCACGAGCGTCACCGACGGCTCGCCGCCCGCGATCACCGACGCGACCCCGGCGAGCCACGGCGACTCGTCCCCCCAGGTCGCGCCGGGGACCAGCAGCGTGTGCGTGTGGTAGGGCTCGAGCTCCCCGTCGCCGTCCGCGCCGACGGTGCCGGTGGCGACCACCCCGAGCAGGGGAAACCGCGCGCCGACGGCGTGCAGGGCCCGGCCGGCCACCCGCATGACGCCCGAGTCGGTGCCCCCGTCCACGACGACCGCGTCGAGCCGGTCGAGCAGCGGGAACACGGCCTCGCGGAGCAGGCCGTCGACGAGGCCGAGGTCGGTCTTCCCCATGCCGCCCGCACCCCCGACGAGCACGACGACCGGCCGCCCGCGCCGCAGCCCCAGCTCGTCGACCCGGCCCGCGAGCTGCGCGAACAGCTCGACCCGCACCGAAGGCCGGGATGCACGCACGGCGGCCTCCTCGCTCGGTGGCCATGAAGCTACCCACCGGACGGTCCAGTTTGTAGCTTCCCGGTCAAACGCACCGCCGGCCCGTGCCCGCGGCCGGACGGGCGGGGCAAGATGGTGACGGGTGCCACAGCGGGCCCAGCACGAGGAGGTGCACGCATGACCACCGTCCCCAGCTACGTGTCCGGCACGTCGGACAAGCCGCTGCTCGGCGACACGATCGGCGACGACTTCGACCGGACCGTCGCCGCGCACGGCGACCGCGACGCGCTCGTCGACCGGGCCACCGGCCGGCGGTGGACCTACCGGCGGCTCGCCGACGAGGTCAACGCCGTCGCGCTCGGGCTCGTCGACCTCGGGGTCGAGAAGGGCGACCGGGTCGGCATCTGGGCACCGAACTGTGCCGAGTGGACGTTCACCCAGTACGCCACCGCCAAGATCGGCGCCATCCTCGTCAACATCAACCCCGCCTACCGGGTGCACGAGCTCAGGTACGTGCTCGACCAGGCCGGCATCCGCACGCTGGTGGCCGCGCCGAGCTTCAAGACCTCCGACTACGCCGGCATGATCGCCGAGGTGCGCCCGGAATGTCCGGCACTGCAGGACGTCCTGCTGATCGGCGGCGAGGACTGGACCGGCCTGGTCGCCACCGGGCGGGGCGGGTCGGCGGCACACCTGGCCGAGCTGCAGGACGCGCTGTCGGCCGACGACCCGATCAACATCCAGTACACCTCGGGCACCACGGGCTTCCCGAAGGGCGCGACGCTGTCGCACCACAACATCCTCAACAACGGCTACTTCGTCGGCGAGCTGTGCGGCTACACCGCCGAGGACCGCATCTGCATCCCCGTGCCGTTCTACCACTGCTTCGGGATGGTCATGGGCAACCTCGCGGCCACCTCGCACGGCGCGTGCATGGTCATCCCGGCGCCGGCGTTCGAGCCGAAGGCGACGCTGGAGGCCGTGACCGAGGAGCGGTGCACGTCGCTCTACGGCGTGCCGACCATGTTCATCGCCGAGCTCGCCGACCCGTCGTTCGAGCAGCACGACCTGTCCTCGCTGCGCACCGGGATCATGGCCGGCTCACCGTGTCCGGTCGAGGTGATGAAGCAGGTCATCGAGCGGATGGGCATGAGCGAGGTCACCATCGCCTACGGCATGACCGAGACGTCGCCGGTGTCCACCCAGACCCGCGCGGACGACAGCGTGGACCGTCGAGTGTCCACTGTGGGCAGAGTGCACCCGCACCTCGAGGTGAAGGTGGTCGACCCGGCGACCGGGCAGACGCTGCCGCGCGGCGAGCCCGGCGAGTTCTGCACGCGGGGCTACTCGGTGATGCTGGGCTACTGGGAGCAGCCGGACAAGACGGCCGACGCCATCGACGCCGCGCGCTGGATGCACACCGGCGACCTCGCGGTGATGGACGACGAGGGGTACCTCAACATCACCGGCCGGATCAAGGACATGGTGATCCGTGGCGGGGAGAACGTGTACCCGAGGGAGATCGAGGAGTTCCTCTACACGCACCCGGACGTGCTGGACGCGCAGGTGATCGGCGTGCCGGACGAGCGCTACGGCGAGGAGCTGATGGTGTGGGTGCGCATGCGCGAGGGCGCCACCGCGCTCACGGCCGAGTCGCTGCGCGAGTTCTGCACGGGGAAGCTGGCGCACTACAAGATCCCGCGCTACGTCCACATCGTCGACGAGTTCCCGATGACGGTCACGGGCAAGATCCGCAAGGTGGAGATGCGGGAGGTGTCGGTCGAGCTGCTGGGCCTGCGGGACGTGGCCGCCGCCAAGCACGCCTGACCGATCACTCGCCCGGGGAATGCCGTTGCGACCCCCGCCAGCCGCACCATACGGACGTGGACTCTCCGGTCGAGGCCGACCAGGCCGCGCGCCCCGAATGCCCGTTCAGCCCCGACGGGCGGCACTGCGCGGAGGTGAGCAACCCGAACCGCTGCGGCTTCTGCGGTGCGGCGATGTAGGTGCCACCCAAGGTGACCAGCCGGAACGGCACGGTCGCGAGGGTGGCCCCACGGCGGCGGGCGGCGCAGCATGGTGAGTCGCGTCGCACGCGCGGCGCCGGCCACCGAGGAGGCCAACGCATGCTCACCAAGTCCATGATCACCACGATGCTCCCCGTCACCGACGTCGAGCGCGCCGGCCGGTTCTACGGCGACACGCTCGGCCTGCACCAGCGGGCCACCGGCGCGGACGGGAGCGTCAGCTTCGACGCCGGCAACGGCGACGCCATCGGCCTCCTGCCCGCCGAGGCCGGGGCGCAGAGCGCGCACACCACGATCACCTTCGAGGTCAGCGACATCCGCGGGGAGATCCGCGACCTCGAGCGGCGCGGCGTCCGGTTCGCCGACTACGACCTGCCCGACCTCAGGACCGTCGACCACGTCGCGGAACTGGGCAACGAGAAGGCCGCGTGGTTCAGTGACAGCGAGGGCAACATCCTGTGCATCCACGAGGTGCTCGGCTGACCCGGCCAAACCCGCTACCCCCATCGCACCGGGGTGGCCTAGTCTGGACAGACGCGTCCTGGGTACGCCCTGGGGCGCGTTCGTTTGTCTGGAGGTGACCGTTGTGCCGACCGGAAAGGTCAAGTGGTACGACTCGGAGAAGGGCTTCGGGTTCGTCACACAGGATGGCGGCGAGGACGTCTACGTCCGGTCGTCAGCCCTGCCGGCCGGTGTGCCGGGGCTGAAGGCCGGCCAACGCATCGAGTTCGGGGTGGCCGACGGCCGCCGGGGGCCGCAGGCGCTGTCCGTGCGCCTGCTCGACCCACCGCCGTCGGTCGTCGAGGCGCGCCGGCGCCCGGCCGAGGAGCTGCACGGCCTGATCGAGGACATGATCAAGCTGCTGGAGTCCAACGTCCAGCCCGACCTGCGCCGCGGCCGCTACCCCGACCGCAAGGCCACCAAGCGCGTCGCCGACGTGGTCCGCGCCGTCGCCCGCGAGCTCGACCCCTAAGGCTCGACCTGGGCCGACCACACGCCGCGCGTCACGGCCTCCGGGCCGGCGGCGCCCTGGACCAGCTTCGCGCCGGCCTGCTTGACCTCGACGGTCTGCAGCTGGTCGCCGGCACCGGGTGGCTTCGCCTCGAACGAGGACGACTTGCCCGGGCTGAAGGTGGCGACGGTCTCGGGCGCCTTCTGCTCGCCGGCCGCCGTGCGGTACTGGATCACCACCGACCACGGGGTGTCCGCGACCTCCTTGGGCACCCGCACGCGGACCGGCGTCCCGGGCGCGACCTTGAGCTTGACCTGGGCCGTGTTGTCCCGCTTGCAGTCCTGGACCTGCACGTCGCAGTAGAGGTACGGCTTCGCGGTGACCTTGGTGGCCGCCACGGTGAAGTCCACCTTCGGCGGCGGGGGCGGCGGCTCGGGGGCCGACGAACAGCCGGCGAGCACGAGGAGGCCCACCAGCAGGACGAGCTTGCGCACGCAGCAGAGACTACGGGCGCTCGTCGCGTGCGCCGGGCGGCCCCTCGTGGAACACGGCGCCGCCGTGGCGCACCGACCCCCGCGGCGCGCTGCCGGTGCGCCACGGGCGGACCGGCCGGTCGCCGCCGAACCACGGCAGCAGCGACGCGCCCTGCCGGGTGAGCATGGTCTGCACCAGGCCGACCGCCAGCAGGACCGAGATGACGAGGAAGCCGAGCCAGAACACCGGGGGCAGTAAAATACCCACCGCCCCGCCGAACACCCAGGCGAGCTGGAGCACGGTCTCCGAGCGGCCGAACGCGGACGCGCGGGACTCCTCCGGCAGGTCGTCCTGGATGACGGCGTCGAGGCTGTTCTTGGCGAGCGCGCTCGCGATGGCGCCGACGAGCCCGACGATGGCCGCGGTGGCGATGCCCTCCATGAGCGCCGCCAGCACGGTCGACGCGAGGCAGCCGGCGATGCAGCCGATCATCACCTGCTCGGGGTGGCCGACGTGCATCCGCGCGCCGATGGCGTTGCCGACGAAGCTGCCCGCGCCGGCCGCGCCCGCGATGATGCCGAGCAGCAGCAGCTGCTTGAACGCGTCACCCTCGGTCTGCGCGCGGACGGCGAACGCGGCGAACATCATGAGGAAGCCGGTGAGCAGCCGCACCGTCGCGTTGCCCGACAGCGCGACCACGATCTGCCGGCCCATCGGCTGGCGTTTGGGTTTCTCCGGGTTGGCCGACAGCGACGCCGGCACCTCGCCCTCGGTGACCTCGACCCAGGCCGGGATCCGCATGGCCTGCACCGCGCCGACCACGCAGATGATCGCGGTGAACCACAGCGCCCCCGGCGAGTCGAAGAGCTGCAGGAACAACGCGCCGACCGCGCCGAACGCCGCGCCCGCGGCGAGGCCGAACACGGTGAGCCGGGCGTTGGTCTTGGCCAGCGTGATGTCCGGCGGCACGACCCTGGGGGTGACCGCCGCCTTCAACACCGTGAAGGACTTGGACAGCACCATCTTCCCGAGCGCGGCCGGGTACAGCAGCCACGTGTCGAAGTTGGTGGCCATGACCAGGCACATCAGCGCCTGTCCGGCCGACGCGGCGCACATGGCCAGCCGGCGGCCGCGCTGGATGCGGTCGAGCGCGGGGCCGATCACCGGCGCCACCAACGCGAACGGCGCCACGGTGATCAGCAGGTAGAGCGCGACCTTGCCCTTGGACGAGTCGGTGCTGGCGGCGGAGAAGAACAGCGTGTTGGCCAGCGCCACGGCCATCGCCGCGTCGCTGGCGTAGTTGAGCATGGTGGCGTAGGTCAACGAGGTGAGGCCGGACTTGTCGGCGCCGTCGGCGTTGGCCGCGCGGCGGAACGCGCGCACCGCGTTGCTGGTGAGCTGCCGGCTGCGGATGGCGGCGACCCGGGTGACCGTGAGCTTCTTCGGGAACTGCGGGGCGGCGGCCGGGCGGTCCTGCTGCTGCGCGGCGCGGGCCTCCTCGGGGTAGTCGTCGGCGTAGCCGTCCGGGCCGTAGGTCTCCGGCGGGTACTCCTCGTGCCGGGTGTCCTCGTAGCGGGGCTCGTCGTAGCGCGGCTCGTCGGGCGGCAGGTGCCGGCGCGGCGGGGGCACGTCCCGCCAGTTGCGGCCCTGCGCCGGCGGCGGCTGGCGGTACTCGGGCTCGCGGCGGACCGGCTGGGTGCGACGCTGGTCGTCGACCGGATACGGGCTGGCCGTGGGGATGGCGCCGGTCAGCGGCTCCTCGCGGGGCACCGGTGGCGGTGGCGAGGCCGGGCGTGGCACGTAGCGCGCGGTCGGCAACGGGGGCTGCTGCGGTGGCGGCGGGGGCGGCTGCTGGCCGATGGGCGGCTGTTGCTGCCGGGTCCAGCTGCGCCGACGTTTCCGGCCGGAGCCTGAGCGGCCACGGCGACCACTCGGCGGCTGCTCACCGGAACCGGAACGAATCACGTCTTCATCCTGCCGTACGCGGGGTCTGTATGAGGCACTGACGGGCCCGCCCGGCCAAGGGATCCATCGATCGCGTCAACGGCCGGCGGTGACGAACCTCACCCTGAACATCGTCGGCCACAACTTGCCCGTGACCAGGAACTCGTCGGAGCCCGGGATCGCGGCGATCCCGTTGAGGACGTCGGCGCCCTCGCGGTCGGCCGCGGGGAGGAGGCCGGTGAGGTCGATGGTGGCCGTGACCCGCCCGCTGCCCGGGTCGATGCGGACGATGCGGTCGGTCTGCCAGACGTTGGCGTAGACGGCGCCGCCGACGCACTCGAGCTCGTTGAGCTGGTCGACCGGCCGGCCGCTCGCGTCCTTGACCTGGACTGTGCCGGTTGCCTTGAAGGTGGCCGGGTCGCGGAAGGTGAGCGTGGCGGTGCCGTCGCTCATGATCAGCCGGTTGCCGTCGTGGCACAGGCCCCAGCCCTCGCCGTCGTAGCTCGCCCGGCCCACCTCCTTCAGCGTGGTCTTCTCGCGCTTGATGGCGACGCCGTCCTGCCAGGTGATCTGCCAGATGGTGTCGCCGACGACCGTGATGCCCTCGCCGAACATGTTCTTCGGCAGGGCGGTCCGCTTCTCGACGGTGCCGGTGTCCGGGTCGGTGGCGCGCATGCTCGACTGGCCCTCGAGGCCGGTGCCCTCGTAGAGGACGCCGCCGTCGATCTCGAGGCCTTGGGTGAACGCGCCGGCGTCGTGCGGGGTGGTGTCGAGGACCTCGGCGCGGAGCTGGGTGGGTGCCTCGGGTGGCGGTTCCGGCGTGGCTCCTGAGCACCCGGCGGCGACCGCGGCGACCGCGATGACGGCGGCCAGGAGAGCCCTCACGGGACCAGCCTTACATGTGTCGAGGGGTAGTGCGGCACAATCGTGCCCGATGAGTGTCACCGAGTCCGAGCTGCAGGACCCCGCCCTGGTGGCGGAGGTCGACCTCGCGCGTGCCGCTGCCCAGGAAGAGGCGGGTGACGAGGAGGTCGGTGCGCACGTCGGGACGCAGGTGGAGAGCGGGACGGCGGTCACCCACCTGTTCGAGGCGTACAAACCCGGCTACGGCGGTTGGCGCTGGGCCGCCACCGTCGCGAGCGCGGGCCCCGGCACCGAGGTGACCGTCAGCGAGGTGGTCCTCCTCCCCGGCCCCGCCGCGTTGGTCGCGCCGGACTGGGTGCCGTGGGAGAACCGGGTCCAGGCAGGCGACCTGGGCGTCGGCGATCTCCTGCCGACCGCGCCCGACGACCCCCGCCTGGTGCCGGCCTTTGTCGAGTCGGACGACCCGGCCGTCGAGGACGTCGCGCTCGAGGTCGGCCTCGGCCGCGCCCGCGTGATGGCCCGCCCGGCCCGCGAGGACGCGGCGGCCCGCTGGCACGAGAGCGAGTTCGGCCCGCGGTCCGACATGGCCCGGAGCGCCCCCGCCCACTGCGGCACGTGCGCGTTCTACCTGCCCCTGGCCGGCTCGCTGCGAGCGGCCTTCGGCACCTGCGGGAACGAGCTCTCGCCGGCGGACGGCCACGTGGTCCACGCCGAGTACGGCTGCGGCGCCCACTCGGAGGCAGAGGTCGAGCAGGTAAGCCCGGTCCTGGTAGCCAACCTCATCTACGACGACGCCCAACTCGAGATCGAGCCATTGGTCGACGAGCCCGAGCCCCCGGCCGCCGAAGCCCCGGAGGCTGGCGCCGAGGCGGAGGTCGCGGAGGCGGAGGTCGCGGAGGCGGAGATCGCGGAGGCGGAGGTCGCCGAGGCCGAACCGGACGAAGCGCGAGTTGCCGAGGCCGAGCCGGCCGAAACCGAGCCAGCACAAGCACAACTGGGCGAAGCCCAAGCGGCAGACACCGAGCCGGCGCAAGCACGACTGGCCGCAACCGAGGTAACCGAAGCCGAAACCGAGCCAGCCGAGGCGCCGGCGACAGCGGTCGAACAAACCGAAGCCCAGGTACCCGAAGTCGCACCGGCCGAGGCCGACCCGACCCAAGCCACGACCGCCGAAGCGCAGGCGATCGACGCCGAGCCGACCGAGGCACGGGTAGCCGAGGCAGAGCCCACCGAAGCCACGGTGACCGAGCCAGGGGCGACCGAAACCGAAGCCGCGGAAGCCCAGGCAACCGACGCCCAGCCGACCGAGGCGCACCTGGGCGAAACCCAGGCGGCAGAGGCCGAGGCCACCGCGGCCGAAGCCGACTCCACCAATGCCACGGCAGCCGAAGCGGTAGCGACCGGAACCGAGGCGGCGGAAGCTCAGGCAACCGACGCTCGGCAGGCCGAGCCAACCGAGGCACAGCTGGGCGAAACCCCGGCGGCGGACGCCGAGCCGGCCGAAGCGCAGGCGGCCGAGACCGATCGAGGCGAAGCGCGAGCAACCGACCCGGAGTCGGGCGAGACCGAGATGGCTGAGCCCACCGAAGCCACGGTGACCGAGGCGCAAGCCGAGCCAGCCGGAACCACGGAAGCCGAGCCGCAGGCGGCCGAGATCGAACCCACCGAAGCGCGGCTGAGTGAAGCTCAGGCGGCCGAAGGCCAGGTGGCGGACGCCGAGCCGGCCGAAGCACCCGAAACCGAGCCCGGGCCCGTAGAAGCGGCCCAGGTTGGTTCGCGTGAAGACCACGGCGTCGAGGTGCCGAGCGAAGGCGAGGCCACTCGGACCGACGTGCCTGCCGGCACTCGGGCGGCCGAGACGCCTTCCGAAGAACAGGTCGCCCCAGCGGAGCCGGGCAGCGACAAGGAGACGGCCGGCGCCGAAGGCGTGTCGGGTCCAGCCGTTGGCAGGCCGTCCGGCGGCGACGAGGCACCGGCTCGGCGGGTTGGGTTCCTGGGCACCGCTCGTGGTGAGGTGAC
>NZ_DASWSJ010000353.1:0-7394 GCF_036402745.1 Actinophytocola sp.
TTAGTCCCCGGTCAGCTCTTGTGGGCGCGGGCGGCGGCGAAGCAGTAGACGCCGAACGCCGCGAGGCCGAGGGCGACCACCACCAGCGCGATCGTGCCGAACGGCTGCGCGGCCAGGGTGCGCAGGGCCGCGTCCAGCCCACCGGCCTGCTTCGGGTCGGCGTTCGTCGCGGCCAGCCCGACCAGAATGCCGACGATGCCGAACGTGACGCCCTTCGCGACGTACCCGGCCACGCCGAGCCGGACGACCCACTGCTGGGTGCCGCGCGGCAGGTCGGTCAGGTCGAGGTCCCGCACGAACGACTTGCGGAAGCCCTTCGCGGCGGTCATGACCGCGACGACGAGGATGACGAGCGCCACCACGCCGACGACGAACGGGCCGGCGGGCAGCGCGAGCAGCTTCGCGGTCCAGGTCTGCTGTTGCTGGTTGCCCGACCCGGTGGAGGACCCGGAGCCCGACGCGAAGCGGGCCGCGGTGACGCCCAGCGCGACCCCGATGACGGCGCGGGCCGCGGAGCCGATCCGCTCGCGGGTGCGCCTGCCCTTCTCGCCGATCCACTCATATCCCTTGGCCGCGAGCAACAGCTGCCAGGCGCCGAACGCGAAGAGCCCGATGGCCAGCACCCAGAGCAGGAAACCGCCCATCCCGGTCGAGCCGATCTCCTCGACGGCGCCCCGCTGGTCGGCCTGCTGCGAGCTGCCCCCGATCGCCACCCGCAGCGCCAGGTACGCCACGAGCACGTGGACCACCCCGTAGCAGACCATCCCGGCCCGGCCGAGAACTTGCGTGGTCGTGCTGTTCTTCGCTCGCACGGTCTTCGACGACATGACGCCTCCTCGTTGCCGAGGAGGTACCCGTGGCCGGCCGGGGCGGAACGGGCCGTTTGCAGTAATCCGCTCTACACCGGGACGGTCAGCGTGGCGACGTAGCCGCCCGGGGCGCCGGTGACGGTGGCGAGCTGGCTGTCCCAGCCGTCGCCGAACACGGTGTCCCGCTCCAGCGAGGTGCCCGCGAGGTTGGTGACGCTCCGAAGAGGGCCAGGACGTTGCGTCTGCTGCGCAGGGTCGCGAGATCGAACTCGAGGCCCCGGTCGTGGTCGTGCATCTCGAACCTTCCTTCGCGTCAGGTTCGATGGTGCGGACGGGCGCCCTGCGCCGGCTGAGCGTCCGCTGTGCGCCTGCTGTGGGTCAGCGGCCGCCGCCGGGCGCCCACAGGATGTCGCCGTCCGGGTTGGCGACCCGGGAGAGCACGAAGAGCAGGTCGGACAGGCGGTTGAGGTACTTCGCGGCCAGTGCGTTGGTGTGCTCGGCGTCGGTCTCGATGAGGCGCCACGCGCTGCGCTCGGCACGCCGGGTGACCGTGCGGGCGACGTGCAGCAGGGCCGCGCCCGCGGTGCCGCCGGGGAGGATGAACGAGCTCAGCTTGGTGAGCCGGCCGTTGAAGTCGTCGCACCAGCCCTCGAGCCGCTCGACGTACGGCTCGGTGATGCGCAGCGGCGGGTACTTCGGGTTCGGGACGACCGGCGCGCACAGGTCCGCGCCGACGTCGAACAGGTCGTTCTGGATCGCGCGGAGCACGTCGACGATCTCGTCGGTGAGCCCGCCCATCGCGACCGCGACCCCGATCGAGGCGTTGGCCTCGTCGACGTCGGCGTAGGCGGCCAGGCGCGGGTCGGTCTTGGGCACCCGGTGGCCGTCGCCGAGCGCGGTGGTGCCGTCGTCGCCGACCTTGGTGTAGACGCGCGTGATGTGAACCGCCATGCGAAGCACGATACGGCTCAGCGCAGGACGGCGTCGCCGACGGTGCCGGTGATCCAACTCTCCCACTCGGCGGCGGGACTGCCGGTGGGCGGCGGCGTGATCCCCACTCTCATCGGGTGAGCTCCAGCAGCGTCTTGCCGACCGTCGCGCGCGACTGGATCGCCGCGTGCGCGTCGGCGGCGCGCTCCAACGGGAAGCGCTGGCCTATCAGCGGGCGGAGCCGCCCGGCGGCGGCCTCGGCGAGCGCGCTTTCCGTGTAGGCCCGCAGCTCCTCCGGCGTCGACGCGGTGCGGACGAGGGTGACCCCGCGCCGCTCCGCCTCCTCGGGCGCGACCGCGGTCCACGTCCCGCTCGCCAGGCCGAAGCTCAGCATCCGCCCACCCCGGTCGAGCAGCCCGAACGCGTCCCGGCCGAGGTCGCCGCCGACGCCGTCGAACACCACGTCGACCTTGCCCACCCGGCTCGCCCAGCCGGGCTCCCGGTAGTCGACCGCCTCGTCCGCGCCCAGCTCCCGCGCGACCCCGGCCTTCCGCGCCCCACCGGCGGCGGCCACGACGTGCGCGCCGGCCGCCTTCGCCAGCTGGACCAGCAGGCTGCCGACCCCACCGGCGGCGGCCTCGACGAGCACCCGGTCCCCGGTCCGCAGCCCGGCCGCGTCCACGAGCATCGTCGCGGTGCGCCCGTCGGCGAGCAGCGCGACGGCCGCGTCCAGCGCGAGGCCCTCCGGCACCGCGAACACCGCGCCCGCGTCCACCGCGACCCGCTCGGCGTACCCGCCCGAGCCGCCCGTGCTGGTGACGACCCGGGCGCCGACGAGCCCGGGATCCGCCTCGTCCCCCACGGCGATGACCACGCCGCCCACCCCGTTGCCGGGAATCATCGGCAGCGAGCCGGCGAACGGCCCGGCGCCGGTGGCCCGGAACTGCGTCTCGATGAACGTGATGTTGGCGAACGCCACGTCGATCAGCGCCTGGTTCGGCTCGAGCACCGGATCGGGCGCCTCGCGCGCGACGAGCACCTCCGGCCCGCCGAACTCGGTCAACCACACCGCACGCATCGGTCCTCCACTCCACCACCGGGCGACGGCACCAGCGTGCAACCTCCACCAATGTCGAGGTCAAGCCGGCGGCCCGAGAACGTGACAGCGCCCGTCCGGCTGGTGGACGGGCGCTGTCCGGCGGAAAGTCAGGACTGCTGCGGCGGGTCGCCGGCCGGTGGCTCCGGCGTGCTGGCCGACCGGCCGGCACCGGGCTGCTCGGAAGGCTGCTCGGCGGCCGGCGCGCCCCCGGCCGACTCCGGCGCGCCCGCCCCCGCCGGGTCCGCCGCGGGCAGGTGCGCCGCGGCCGGGTCCGGCGGTGGGCCGCCGTCCGGTGGGGGAGCGGTGCCGGGGTCGGCCGCCGCGCCGGGTGGGCCGGCGAGCGCCGGTTTGGGCACGAGCTTGTCCTTGAACACGAAGCCGACGCTCAGCAGCGCGATCAACGCGAGCCCGACGAGCGAGAGCCAGAAGCCGACCTCGGTGTGGATGAGCTGGTCGGCGACCGAGTTGAGGTCGGGCATCGACACCTGGTCCTGGGACAGGCCCTGCGCGTCGTTCTTGAGCTGCGAGGTGAGGTTCGACTGCGCGACGACCTGGGTGACGACCACCAGCACGCCGGCCACGAACGCCACCGCGGCGGTGCCGAACAGCCGCTCGCGCATCCGCCGGCGGAACAGCGGCACGAACGGCAGCGCGACGCCGGCCAGCATCACGACGCCCGTGATGATCGCGAGCACCTGCACACCCGGATCCGGCGGCGGCTCCGAGGACGTGCTCGACCCGGGGAGCTCGTTGGCCATGTCCTGGAGATCCTGCGGGATGTCGACTGCCGGATCCGCACCCGTGGCGAGCCCCACCCCGGTGTAGTCCGCGCCGATCGAGCCCATGCCCGGCACCTCGCAGGACACCGACAGGAACGGCAGGAACAGGAACAGCAGCAACACCAACGCGAACCCGGCCGGGCTGACCAGTCTCGACGAGGCCTTCATCGATTCCCCTCTCGGGCCGAGTGGCGGCAGGGTAGCGGAACGGATGCCGCCCACGCCCGGTCAACCCGCGCGACCGCGGTAGCGGACGGTCGGCGACGGGCCGACTCGCGGGTGGCCAACGGGTGGTGTGCGGGCTCGGGCATGATGAGCGCTCGTGACAGAGCACTTCCAGGTTCATGGTGGGGCGCGGCTTGCCGGCGTGGTCGATGTCGTCGGGGCCAAGAACAGCGTGTTGAAGTTGATGGCCGCCGCGTTGCTGGCGGAGGGCACGACCACGCTGACCAACTGCCCCGAGATCCTGGACGTGCCGCTGATGGGCGAGGTGCTGCGCAGCCTCGGCTGCGAGGTGACCATCGAGGCCGACACGGTCACCATCGCCACGCCCGCGGACCTCAACCACCGCGCGGACTCCGCGTCGATGGGCAAGCTGCGTGCGTCGGTGTGCGTGCTCGGTCCGCTCGTGGGTCGCTGCAAGCGCGCGGTCGTGGCGCTGCCCGGCGGTGACGCGATCGGGTCGCGGCCGCTGGACATGCACCAGAACGGTCTTCGCCAGCTCGGCGCGCACAGCGAGATCGAGCACGGATGTGTCGTGGCCGAGGCCGAGGGCCTGCACGGCGCGCAGATCTGGCTGGACTTCCCGAGCGTCGGCGCCACCGAGAACATCCTCATGGCCGCCGTGCTCGCCAACGGCACCACGGTGATCGACAACGCCGCGCGCGAGCCCGAGATCGTCGACCTGTGCACGATGCTGCTGCAGATGGGCGGCAAGATCGAGGGCGCCGGGACCTCGACGCTCACCGTCCACGGCGTCGACGCCCTGCAGCCCACCGAGCACCGCGTCATCGGCGACCGGATCGTGGGCGCCACCTGGGCGTTCGCCTCCGCGATGACTCGCGGTGACGTGACCGTGCGCGGTGTCGACCCGCACCACCTCGACCTCGTGCTGGAGAAGCTGCGCACCGCCGGCGCGGAGGTGACGATCCTCGAGGGCAACGCGTTCCGCGTGGTCCAGCACGACCGGCCGACCGCGGTGGACTTCGTGACGCTGCCCTACCCCGGCTTCGCCACCGACCTCCAGCCGTTCGCCATCGCGCTGACCTCGATCGCCGACGGCACCTCGATGATCACCGAGAACCTGTTCGAGGCGCGGTTCCGCTTCATCGAGGAGATGGTCCGCCTCGGCG
Source organism: Actinophytocola sp. (assembly GCF_036402745.1). GTDB lineage: Bacteria > Actinomycetota > Actinomycetes > Mycobacteriales > Pseudonocardiaceae > Actinophytocola. Next base: position 4,970 of record NZ_DASWSJ010000353.1, read on the forward strand.
CCGACGCCCGCACCGACGGCCACCACGCCGTGGTCCGCGGCGTGGAGCGGCTGTCCAGCGCGCCGGCGTGGGCCTCCGACATCCGCGCGGGCGTGGGCCTGGTGCTGGCCGGCCTGTGCGCCGAGGGGGTGACCGAGGTGTGGGACGTGTTCCACATCGACCGCGGATACCCCGGCCTGGTGGAGAACCTGGTGAACCTGGGCGCCGACGTGCGCCGGGTGACCAAGGCCCCGGAACGCGCCTGACCGGCTACATCTCCGCTTTCGTGCGGCGGCGCTCGCGGACGCGGACCACCACGAACACCACGATGGCCAGCACGACCAGGCCGATGACGATGTCCTGGAACAGGCCCGCGTACTGGTCGACCACCTGCCAGTTCGCGCCCAGCGAGTAGCCCGCGATGACGAAGACCGCGTTCCAGAGGAAGCTGCCCGCCGCGGTGAACACGAGGAACTTCCACAGCGGCATGCGTTCCACGCCGGCGGGTAACGAGATCAGGCTCCGGAAGAGCGGGACCATGCGGCCGAAGAACACCGCCTTGGTGCCGTGTCGCTGGAACCACCGCTCCGTGCGGTCGAAGTCGGACGCCTTCATCAGCGGCACGCGGACGATCAGCGCCCGGGCTCGCTCGCGGCCCAGCCACGCGCCGAGGTAGTAGGTGACCACGGCGCCCGCGACCGAGCCGATCGTGGTCCAGATCAGCGCCGCGGCCAGGCTCATCGTGCCCTGGCTGGCGGCGAACCCGGCCAGCGGCAGCACCAGTTCGCTGGGCATCGGCGGGAACACGTTGTCGAGGGCGACCAGTAACGCCGCGCCGGCCCCGCCCACACTGTCCATCAGGTCGACGGCCAGCCCGGCGATGCCGTTCGTGGGCTCGGCGGGGGTGGCGGCGGGCAGGAGCATCGCGTCCTCGATCCGGTCGGGAGTCGGTCTGAGGGGTAGGTACCCCAGCGGAAGACTGCGAAAGCCGGTTCCTGGGCGGTCGTTGTGCACGGTGGTTCAGCCGGGTATGACAATGAGGCACCTGATGCTCATGGGAAGGGGTCGGCATGCGTGCCCGCCGGATCGGCTCGGCCTTATCGGTAGGACTCCTGCTCGCCACGGCACTCGCGGCCGCAGGCACGGCGGCCACCGCCGACCACCGACCACCATCCGGCAAGCAACCGGTCGCGATCGGCTACGGCGGCGCGGTCGTGTCCGACACCCTCGACTCCACCAACGCGGGCCTGGAGGTGCTGCGCAAGGGCGGCACGGCGGCCGACGCGGCGGTCGCGGTCGCCGCCACGCTCGGGGTCACCGATCCCTATGTCGCGGGCGTCGGCGGTGGCGGTTACTTCGTGTACTACGACGCGCGCACGCACCAGGTGTCCACGATCGACGGTCGCGAGACCACGCCGAAGGCCGGCAGCGACACGATGTTCGTCAACCCGGCCACCGGTCAGCCCTACGCGTTCGCGACCGCGGTCACCAGCGGGCTCGGCGTCGGCGTACCCGGCATGCTCGGCACCTGGGAGCGCGCGCTCGACCGGTGGGGCCGGTTCGACCTGGCCGACAACCTGAAGCCGGCCATCAAGGTGGCCGACCGCGGGTTCACCGTCGACGCCACGTTCCGCGAGCAGACCAGGCAGAACCAGGCGCGGTTCGCGCAGTTCGGCGCCACCCGCGAGCTGTTCCTGCCGGGTGGTCGGCTGCCCGAGGTCGGCTCCCGGCTGCGCAACCCGGACCTCGCCGACACCTACCGGCAGATCTCGCGGGACGGCATCGGCGCGCTGTACGGCGGCTCGATCGGCCGCGACCTGGTGGACGCGGTGCGCACGCCGCCGGTCGCGCCGGACGCCACCATCGATCCGCCGGCCGGCCTGATGACCGTGCAGGACCTCAAGGGCTACCGGACGATCGACCGCCGCCCGACGCACGTCGGCTACCGCGGGTACGACGTGTACGGCATGGCGCCGTCGTCCAGCGGCGGCATCACGGTCGGCGAGTCGCTGAACATCCTGGACCAGTTCAACCTGTCCGAGATGGACCGTGTGCAGGCGCTGCACCACTACCTGGAGGCCACCCGGCTCGCGTTCGCCGACCGTGGCCGGTACATCGGCGATCCGGCCTATGTGGACGTTCCGCAGGAGGACCTGCTGTCCGAGCGGTTCGCCAAGCAGCGCGCGTGCGAGATCGACCCGGCGGCGGCCGCACCCGGCCCCGTCGCGCCCGGCGACCCCGGCGGCTCCGCCTCCTGCCAGCTCGCCGCGGCCGCCACCCCCGACGGCAACCAGGGCGCGCACACCAACCACTTCGTGGTGAGCGACAAGTGGGGCGACGTCGTGTCGTACACGAACACGATCGAGCAGCTGGGTGGCAGCGGGATCGTCGTGCCGGGGCGGGGTTTCCTGCTCAACAACGAGCTGACGGACTTCAACTTCGCGCC
>NZ_DASWSJ010000354.1:0-2399 GCF_036402745.1 Actinophytocola sp.
CTCGGTATCGGTGATCACTTCGCTCAGTGCGAAGGACGGGGCTGGTGACCAGGGCTGAACTCGGTGAACGCGGGCGGGCGGGGCAGGTCGGTGAAGGTCGCGAAGTCGAACACCCGCTGGAACGGCTCGGCCAGCCGGCCCGCCGCCGCGTTCAGCTGCGCCGGGTCCAGGCTCGGCCACCGGCCCGTCGCCACCCGCGCGAACAGGGCCCGCATCGCCACGATCTCCTCGGCCGCGCTGAACGCGCAGTGCGTCGCCCGGCCCGCCCACAGCTGGCGCAGGCTGCCCGGGTCACCGCGCCGCTCGACCTGGCCGGCGTACCAGCGCTCGTTGGCCGGGTCGGCGCCGTCGGCGATGTTGTGCAGGGTGAGCACCGGCGACGGCGTCGTGCCGCGCGGCACGGCGTAGCGGTACATCCACGCGAGCGCCTTCGGGTCCGGCGCGATGCGCGGCGCGGCTGCCAGCGCGTCGAGGTCGGCCTCGAGGTCCAGGCCGGCGTCGCGGTAGGCCTGGACCACCAGGTCGCGCTGGGTGGAGCGGGCGAGCTGGCGCCGGTAGTCCACGCCGGTGTTGAACGACGGGTTGCCGCCCGCCCGGCGCTCCAGGTCCACCCGGCCGACCGGGCCGAACGTGCCGACGAAGAACAGCTGGTCCAGCGCGGCCATCGCGCGCACCTGCCCCTCGACCGTCGGCGGCTTCGGCTGGTGCGCGGAGCCCCAGCCGTCGACGTTGCCGAAGCTGTTGGCGAGCGCCACCCGGGCGCGGCCCTGCGGCGAGTCGACCGCCGTGCCGACCGCGGCGTCGAGCGCCCCCACGCTGGCCGCGGCGTCACGCGGGCGCACGAGGTCGATGCCGGCGTCCGGGGCGAGCAGCGTGCGCAGCGCGAACGTGATGTCCAGCGACACGTTCCAGGTGCCGTTCAGGTCGAGCGGCCCGCACATCGCCGCCACGCCGTCGATCCGGCCCGGGTTGCGCTCGGCCAGCATGATGGCCAAGGCGGCACCCATCGACGAGCCGGTCGCGACCGTGCGGTGGGGCCTGCCGACGTGCCGGTCGACCCAGTCGAGCAGGTTGACCTGGTCCTCGAGCGCGTCCTGGACCACGAACCCGTTGCGGCCCTTGAAGTCCGACGCGGCGAGCGCGTAGCCGTGGTCGAGCAGCCACGCCTGCGTCTCGGCGCGGCCCGCGTGGCCGATGCCGCCGGGCACCTGGGGTGTGTAGTAGGGATGGCTGTAGAGCACGAGCGTGTGGTTCCACCGGGCCGGCACCTCGACCCGGAACTCGGCGCCGTCGATGGTGCCGGTGTAGGTGCGGGTCGCCTCGGTGGCCCGGGCGGGGGTGGTGAGCAGGGTGGCTACCAGGGTCGCGAGCAGCGCCACGGTGAGCGCTCGCCGGCGGGTCTTCGTCATCTCTTCGTCCTCTCCTGCGGGGTCGGTCCCGGATGGGTCGGAGCCGCCGCGGCGATTCGGACATCCCACGCGGAACTTTTTCCAGCTAAGTTTTTTGCCGCGGGCTGTCCCCGTGGGCCGACCGGCTCCGACGTCTCCGCGAGATGTGCCACCGGGGCACCACGGCTGGAGGAGTGACGATGAAGTACCTGATGCTCGCCTACACCAACGCGCAGGCCTGGCAGAACGCGCTGGCCGACTTCGACCCGAACGGCCCGCTGCCGCCGGACATCCAGGCCGCGTGCGAGTTCTACGGGGCGCTGGGCAAGGAGCTCACCGAGTCCGGCGAGTTCGTGACCACCGAGGGCCTGGCCCACCCGTCGCACACGAAGACGATCCGCCCGGGCGCCGCCGGCGCGGAGGTCACCGACGGGCCGTACGCCGAGGTCAAGGAGGTGCTGGCGAGCTACGCCATCATCGACTGCGAGAGCTACGACCGGGCCGTGGAGATCGGCGCCCGGGTAGCGGACGCGGTCGGCGACACCATCGAGATCCGCCCGATCATGGACGCGTTCGGCGCCCCCGACCTGTGACCGCTCCCAGCCCGTGCCCGTGCCGTGAGCGGGAGCGCCGGAGCGTTCGCCGTCTGGACTGACGAGCGCGCGCAGGCGCGCCAGCGCCGAGCACGCGAGGAGGGAAGACGGCGAGTAGCGGAGAAGCGAAGCGAACCATCCAACACAGTGAGCGAGAGTGACGGAGCGTTCGCCGTCTGGACGGAGGAGAAGCGCAGGCGCGCCAGCGCCGAGCATCGCACGGAGGAAGACGGCGAGTAGCGGAGAAGCGGAGCGAACAATCCAACACAGTGCACGAGAGGAGGGAAGACGGCGAGTAGCGCAGGAGCGGAGCGAACCATTCAACACAGGAGCGAACCGGTCAACACCGAGGGCCTGCTGCGCGACCTCGCGCCGCAGGTTCTCGGTGCGTTGGTGCGGCGGTTCGGCGACTTCGGCG
>NZ_DASWSJ010000355.1:0-11834 GCF_036402745.1 Actinophytocola sp.
GTCCAGACGGCGAACGCTCCGTCGCTCCCACTCACGCGTCCAGACGGCGAACGCTCCGTCGCTCCCGCTCACGTCGCTCTCGCTCACGGGGGCCCGTGCGGCTCGCGCGGGTCCGGGTGCTGTGGGCAGGATGGTCGTATGCGTGCGTGGCGGGTGGAGCGTCCCGGTCCGGTGGCCTCCGGGCCGCTGCGGTTGCTGACCGAGTCGGTGCCGCAGCCGGGGGCGGGGGAGCTGCTCGTGCGGGTGCGGGCGTGCGGGGTGTGCCGGACGGACCTGCACGTCGCCGAGGGGGACCTGCCCGTGCACCGGCCGCGGGTGGTGCCGGGGCACGAGGTCGTCGGCGAGGTCGTCGCGGCTTCCGGGGCGTTCGCGCCGGGGGACCTGGTCGGCATCGCCTGGTTGCGCGGGACGTGCGGCGAGTGCAAGTTCTGCTTGCGCGGCACGGAGAACCTCTGCATCCGCTCGATCTACACCGGGTGGGACGCGGACGGCGGCTACGCGGACTACGCGGTCGTGCCTGCCGGCTACGCGCTGCGGCTGCCGCCGGGATACTCGCTGACCGAGCTCGCGCCGCTGCTGTGCGCGGGCATCATCGGCTACCACGCGCTGCTGCGCTCGGCGCTGCCGCCGGGCGGGCGGCTCGGGATCTACGGCTTCGGGGCGAGCGCGCACCTGGCCGCCCAGGTGGCGATCGCGCAGGGCGCCGAGGTGCACGTGGTGACGCGCAGCGCCGCCGCGCGGGAGCTGGCGCTGTCCCTCGGCGCGGCGTCGGTCTCCGGTGACCCGCCGCCGCTGGACTCGGCGATCCTCTTCGCGCCGGCCGGCTCGCTGGTGCCGGTGGCGCTGGCCGCGCTCGACCGGGGCGGCACGCTGGCGGTGGCGGGGATCCACCTGAGCGACATCCCGCCGCTGAACTACCAGCGGCACCTGTTCCAGGACCGCGTGCTGCGCAGCGTCACGGCGAACACCCGCGCCCAGGCGAGGGAGTTCCTCGCGCTGGCCGGCGAGCACCACCTCCGCGTCGAGACCACGGACTATCCACTCGAGACGGCCGACCGCGCGCTCCTCGACCTGGCCGAGGGCCGGGTCAACGGGGCCGCCGTGCTGGTCCCCTGAGGCCGGCGGGCGCCTCGCCGGCGGGGGATCGGTCAGCAGCAGCCGCAACCGCAGCTCAGGTCATCGCAGCACATCGGGGTCACCTCCTTCGCCGGTAGTGACGGGTGGGCACCAGGTCCCGGGCCGCGGGTCCGGGCACGGTTGGCTCGGCAGCGCGTCGACCATGTGCACCAGGTCCGCGCGCAGCGCGGTCAGCCGGGCCACCTCCTCGTTCAGCTCGGTGATCCGCCGCCGGAGCAACGTCTCGGCCGGCTCGCAGGGGCAGACCCCGGTGTCCCGAATGGACAGCAGGTCACCGATGTCACGCAGCCGCAGGCCCAGCCGCTGGCAGCCCTGGATGAACCGCAGCCGGTCGACCGTCTCCGGCGGGAACCGGCGGTAGCCGCTCGAGGTGCGCGGCGGCGGGTCGATCAGCCCGGTGCGCTCGTAGTACCGGATGGTGTCCGCGCCGACCCCGGCCGCCGCGGCCAGCTCGGCGACGAGCAGCCCGGCTGGTGCGCTCGTGGTCATGACCCGACGGTAAACCTTGGAGTGGGGTCCAAGGTCAAGGCTGCCGCTGCGACTCGAACCCCGACATGCTGTGCTGTGCACGCACGCACACCGAGCCGCGAGGAGTGGAGATGCCGGGTACCGAGGTGGATGTCGTCGTCGTCGGGATGGGGCCGGGCGGCGAGTACGTCGGCGCGCGGCTGGCCAAGGCGGGGTTGGCCGTGGTGGGTGTCGACGCGCGGCTCGTCGGCGGCGAGTGCCCGTACTACGCGTGCATCCCGACCAAGATCATGGTCCGGGCCACCGACGCGCTCGCCGAGGCGCAGCGGGTCAACACGCTCGCGGGCTCGGCGACCGTCGAGAAGGACTGGGCGCCGGTGGCCACCCGGATCCGCGAGGAGGCCACCGACAACTGGGACGACACCGTCGCGGTCGACCGGTTCGAGCAGGCGGGTGGCACGTTCGTGCGCGGCCGCGGCCGGATCACCGGCCCGCGCGAGGTCACGGTGTCCACATCGGACGGCGAGCGGGTCTTCCACGCGCGCAAGGGGATCGTGCTCAACACCGGCACCGACCCGGCCGTGCCGGCGATCGACGGGCTCGCCGAGACGCCGTACTGGACCAACCGGGACGTGGTCGCCGTCGAGGAGGTGCCCGGCTCGCTGATCGTGCTCGGCGGCGGCCCGGTCGGCTGCGAGCTGGCGCAGGTGTTCGCCCGGTTCGGCGCGTCGGTCACCGTCGTGCAGCACGCGGACCGGCTGGTGCCGGCCGACGAGCCGGAGGCGGGCGCGCTGCTCGCCGAGGCGTTCGACACCGACGGGCTGGCCGTCCGCACGGGACTGTCCGCGGCCCTGGTGCGCTACGAGGCCGGCCAGTTCTCGGTGAAGCTCGACAGCGGCGAGGCACTCACCGCCGACCGGCTGCTCGTGGCCGCCGGCCGGAGCACCGACCTGGCCGCGCTCGGCATCGGCACGGTCGGCCTGGACGGGTCGGCCCGCCGCATCGAGGTCGACGAGCACATGCGCGCCGCCGACGGCCTCTGGGCGATCGGCGACATCACCGGCAAGGGCGCGTTCACCCACATGTCGATGTACCAGGCGCGGATCGCGGCCGCCGACATCCTCGGCGAGGAGGACGCGGAGGTCGCCGACTACCGGGCGGTGCCGCGGGTGACGTTCACCGACCCGGAGATCGGCTCGGTCGGGCTGTCCGAGGCGGCGGCCCGCGCGCAGGGCCTCAACGTCCGCACCGGCATCACCCAGATCCCGGACTCGTCACGCGGCTTCATCCACAAGGTCGGCAACAAGGGGTTCATCAAGCTGGTCGAGGACGCGGACCGCGGGGTGCTCGTCGGCGCCACGTCGGCCGGGCCCAACGGCGGCGAGGTGCTCGGCGCGCTCGTCGTGGCGGTGCATGCGGAGGTGCCGACCAAGCTGCTCCGCCAGATGATCTACGCGTACCCGACCTTCCACCGGGCCATCGAGGACGCGCTGAACCACCTGAGCTGAGCGCGCTTGACATTCCACTGTGCTAGGTCGACGCTGGACCTACCACAGTGGGAGGTTCGTCGTGTGGCACTCCATCCTCATCGCCCTGCACGCGCTCACCGGTACCGCCGCGCTCGTCGCCGGCCTGGTGGCGCACCGCGGCCGGATCCTGTTCGAGGTCTACCTCTGGTCGCTGGTCGCGGCGGTCACCTTCCTGGCCGCGGCGGTGGCCGAGGAGTGGGGCCGGCTCGACAGCGTGTCCCGGGCGTTGTTCACCGCGTTCGTGGCGCTGGGCCTGGTGATGCTGTGGCTCGCGGCCGCCGCCCGGCGGCTGCCCCTCTCGCCCGCCTACGTGGACCGGGTCGGGTTCACGCTCGTCGCCCTGTTCGACGCGTTCGTCGTGATCACCGTGCTCAACGTGGGCGCACCGGTCGCGCTGGTCGTCGCCTCGGGCGTGCTGGTCGCGATCGCCGGCCACGTCGGCCTGCGCGCGGCGAAGGCCCGCCAACGCGAAACGCCGCACGCGCGTTGACCGATCCCCTCGGCGAGAGGGGGCGCGATGGTGGTCAGCCGGGGCTTCCTGTCCTACGCGCACAGGGACAACGACGCGGAGGGCAACCGCATCCGCGAGCTGGCCGGGGACATCGAGGCCCAGTACGAGCTGCTCACCGGGGAGCCCGCGCGGCTGTTCGTCGAGCGGGAGCACCTGCGGTGGGGTGAGGACTGGAAGCTCACGATCGACGAGGCGCTCGCGCAGGCCACGTTCTTCATCCCCGTCGTCACCCCCACCTACTTCCGGCGCACCGAGTGCCGCCGGGAGCTGGACATGTTCGCCCGGCGCGCGGTCGAGCTCGGCGTCAAGGACCTCGTGCTGCCGCTGCTCTACGTCGACTTCGACGACCTGCACGCCGATCCCTGCGAGGACGACCTCGTCGCGCTCGTCCGCAAGTTCGGCTGGGAGAACTGGACGTCGCTGCGGTTCGCTGAGCGGCGCTCGGGTGACTACCGCCGCGCGGTCGCGGGGCTCGCCGGGCGGCTCGCGAGCGCGTCGGCCGCCGCGGAGTGGGTGCAGGTCCCCGAGTCGGGCCTCGACGAGCTCGACGACGCGCCCGGCTACCTCGACATCCTCGCCCGGACCGAGGAGGCCGTGCCGGCGTGGCGCGAGACCGTCGCCGCGCTCGACGCCGCGCTCCGCGACGTCGGCATGTTCATGCAGGTGGCCGTCGAGCAGCAGCCGCCGACGCCGGACTTCGGCGACCGGATCGCCTTCGCCCGCAGGCTCGCCGGCGCGCTGGAGGGGCCGGTCGGCGACCTGCAGGCCAAGGCCAACGACTTCCTCGGCCAGCTGCACGCGGTCGACCAAGGGGTGCGGATCGTCGTCGAGCGGGCCGAGCGGGAGGTCGCCGAGCACCCGGAGATCCGCGACCACGTGCTCGGCATGACCCGGCTGCTGCGCCAGTTCGTCGACGGCGCGCCGCCCGGCCTCGCCGACGCCGATGACCTGAGCACGGTCGCCGAGAGCATCGAGCGGCTGTCGCGCAACCTGCGGCCGGTCGTGCGCAACCTGCGCAAGGCGCTCACGCTGCTGATCGACGGCCGGGACGTGCTCGCGTCCTGGGCCACGCTGCTCGACCGGCTGCCGCCGCACCTCGACGGACGAGATCGTTGAAACCGTAACGACCTCGTGGACCTGCCCGATATCGGGAATGCCAATCGGCCGCGGCCCGAGGGAACGCACCCCTCGGGTCCGCCCCTAGGTCGGGAGTGTCATGCCGGATACCGCGCCGGAAGGGGAGCCCCGGAGCCCATCCGTGGGCGCCTCGCCCGTGGGGCGGCGGCTGGAGGCCGTGCGGGGTGCCCTCAAGCCCGGTGCCTACGCCCGGCTGTTCGAGCTGGCCCGGCTGCGCGAGCGCTGGCAGCAGGCCTCCGGCGAGGTCAACTCCCTGCTGCTGGGCGGCGCGTCCAGCGCGGACGCGCTCGCGCTGATCGCCCGGCGGACCCGGGAGCTGTCCGGTTCGGACTCCGCGGTGATCCTGCTGGCCGACGAGCCGGCCGACACGCTCGTCGTCAGCGCCGGCGCCGGCCCGGGGGGCGAGCAGCTGATCGGGCACACGGTCCCGGCCGCCGAGCCCGCGCTCGCCGCGGTGATCACCGACCGCACGCCGACCGTGTTCGCCGACTTCGCCGACGTGCTCGGCGGCGACGGCGGGCTGCTCGGCGAGTTCGGCCCCGCGCACGCGGTGCCGTTCGGGCCGCCCGCGGGCGTCAGCGGGCTGCTCCTGGCGCTGCGCACCAAGGGCGGCAGCCAGTTCGGCCAGGAGCAGCTGTCCCTGCTCGCGTCGTTCGCCGACCAGGCCGCGCTCGCGATCGAGCTCGCGGACAACCAGCGCCGGCAACGCATGCTCGACGTGCTCGCCGACCGCGACCGCATCGCCGGCGACCTGCACGACCACGTCATCCAGCGGCTCTTCGCGGCCGGCATGAGCCTGCAGGGCATCGTCCGGCGCATCGCCGACCCCGAGGTCCGCGGCCGGGTCAGCCGGGTCGTCGGCCAGCTCGACGACACCGTCCGGGAGATCCGGACGTCGATCTTCGACCTGCACACCAGCCGGGACAGCAGCCGGGAGAGCGTGCGCCGCCGCATGCTCGACATCGTCGCCGAGGTCAGCGCGGACACCTCGCCGGCCGTGCGGATCTCCGGCGCGGTCGACACGCTCGTGCCCGAGCCGATCGCCGAGCACGCGCTCGCCGCACTGCGGGAGGGACTGAGCAACGCCGTGCGGCACGCGCACGCCACCGACGTCACGGTCACCGTCGAGGCCGGCGCGGACCTCGTCATCGGCGTCACCGACGACGGCGTCGGCATGCCGGCCGACGTCGTGCGCGGCGGGCTGCGCAACCTGGAGCGCCGGGCCGTGGCGTGCGGCGGGAGCAGCACGGTCACCGCCGGCCCGGACGGCGGCACCCGGCTGGTCTGGCGCGTGCCGCTCGGGGCGTGACGGGTCAGCCGCAGGCGTGCGCCTTCTTCGGGGCCGGCGAGGTCGCGCCGCGTGGTCTCGCGGTGGTCGACGAGCAGGACCCGAACGTCACCGCTCGCCGTTCATGACGGCCAGCCGCAGCTCGCCGATGGTGTCGTCGATCCGGCCGATGGCGGCCCGGATCCGTTGTCCCGCAACCTCGTCGTGCTGCGGGGCGCCGACCGTGGCCAGCGCGCGGTGCAGGTCCAGGCCGACCCGGAACAGGCGGTTGACGGCCAGGTCCACGACCTCGTGGGGTCCGAGCTCCCGGTACTCGGCGTCGGTTGTGGACATGGCTGGAGGTCTCCTTGGCCGCTGGCGGCGATCGGGTCACGAACGGCGCTCGTGCGCTGTCTCCTTGATAACGTGCCAACCTGGTCGTTTCGTTTGACGAACCTCAACATCGGATCAACGTGGAACCCAGCGACGGCGGTGGCGGTTCCACCGGCCGGCGTCCGACGATCATGCTGATCGAGGACGACCTGGACCTGGTGGCGATGTGCGACGCCTACCTCACCCGGGCCGGCTTCCAGGTGGCCCGCACCCCGGACGCGGCGGGCGCGCGCGGCCGGCTCGACGAGGTCGACCTGGTGGTGCTGGACCTGGGGCTGCCCGACAGCGACGGCCTGGACCTGCTGCGGACGCTGCGCCAGGGCCAGCACGAGAAGCTGCCGGTCATCGTCGTGACCGGCCGCGGCGACGAGGCGGACCGGGTCGTGGGCCTCGAGCTGGGCGCGGACGACTACCTGGTCAAGCCGTTCTTCCTGCGCGAGCTCGTGGCCCGGATCCGCGCAGTGCTGCGCCGCTCCGGCACCGGCGCCCCGGCCCCGCCGGTGATCCACCTGGGCGGGCTGGTGATCGACACCGGGGCGCACGTCATCCGCGCGGCCGGCGAGCAGATCGCGCTGACGCCCCGGGAGTACCGGCTGCTGGAGTTCCTCGCGACGACGCCGGGCCGGGTGTACTCGCGCGAGCAGCTGCTCGCGCACGTGTGGGAGTCGTCGGTCGAGTGGCAGGCACCGGCCACAGTGGACGAACATGTGTACCGGATCCGCCGCAAGCTCACCGACGCGGGCGTGCGGGTTCCCAAGATCACCACCGTGCGCGGCTTCGGGTACCGCCTCGACCCGTGACGGAGACGCCATGAGCCCACCCGACTACCGGCACCTGTTCGACGCCGCGCCGACGCCCTACCTCGTGCTCGACCCCGAGCTGACGATCGTCGCGGTCAACGACGCCTACCTGAGTGCCACGACGACCGACCGCGACACGCTCGTCGGCCAGTCGATCTTCGCGGCGTTCCCGGACAACCCGGACGACCGCGGCGCGGACGGAGTACGCAACCTGCGGCGGTCGCTGGCGACCGTGCTCGCGACCGGCGCGCCGGACGCGATGGCGCTGCAGCGCTACGACATCCCGGCCGGCGAGTCGTTCGAGGAGCGGTGGTGGAGCCCGATCAACACGCCGATCCTGGCGGCGGACGGGACGATCACGCACCTCATCCACCGGGTCCAGGACGTCACCGACTTCGTGCGCTCCGGTCGCGGTCCCGGCGCCGGCGCGCTCGTCCGGCTCAGCGAGCTGGAGGCCGACCTGTTCGCGCGGGCCCGCGAGGTCCAGGACATGAACCTGCGGCTGCGGGCCGCCAACGACGAGCTGGCCGCGACGGGGGAGGCGCTGCGCGAGCAGCAGCGGGCGAAGGACCGGTTCATCGCGACGCTGTCGCACGAGCTGCGCAACCCGCTGGCGGCGATCCAGGCCGCGGTCGAGCTGCTGGCGCTCGACGTGCCGGCCGGCCATCCCGCGCTCGCGGTGCTGGAGCGGCAGACCGGCACGCTGATCCGGATGACCGACGACCTGCTGGACGCCACCCGCGCGCTCACCGGCCGGCTCGAGCTGACCGCGGAGCGGGTCGACCTGCGTGCGATCGTCGCGGAGACCGCCGCGGACGTGGCCGCCGAGTTCGCGTCCGGCCGGCGCGCGTTGCGGCTCGACCTGCCGCCCGCGCCGGTCCTGGTGTCCGGCGACCGGATCCGGCTGGCCCAGCTGCTGAGCAACCTGGTGATCAACGCGCTGAAGTACACCGAGCCGGGCGCCACCGTGGCGGTCTCCGTCGCCACCGACGCCGGCGACGCGCTGCTCGTCGTCCGCGACGACGGCATCGGCTTCGACCCGGCCATCGCGGACTCGCTGTTCGAGGTCTTCACCCGGGCCGTGCCGGCCGGCCGGACGTCGGTGAGCGGCCTCGGGCTCGGGCTGGCCATCGTCCGCACGATCAGCGAGCTGCACGGCGGGACGGTCACCGCGCACAGCGCCGGCCCGGGCACCGGCGCCGAGTTCCGGGTCCGCCTCCCGCCGGCCCCGTCGTCCGAAGTGGACAGTCCACACGAGAGCGCGACGCCGACCCGCCCCGCGCTGCGCTTCCTGGTGATCGAGGACAATCCGGACCTGGCCGCGACCTACCGCACCCTGCTGGAACGCCGGGGCGACACCGCGACGGTCGCGACCACCGGCAAGGCCGGCCTGGCCGCCGTGGCGGCGGCGCCCTTCGACGTCGTCCTGTGTGACCTGGGCCTGCCCGACATCGGCGGCCTCCAGATCGCCCGGCACCTGCGCGGCCACCCCGGCACCGACCACCTGAAGCTGATCGCGGTGTCGGGCTTCATCCAGGACAGCGACCGCGAGCAGGCCGTGGCCGCGGGCTTCGACGCGTACCTGCCGAAGCCCATGACCCTGGCCGCGCTCGACAAGGTCCTGAGCCGGTGGGCCGCGGATGTTTCCTGAGCCGAACACCCCGGCGTCCTCCCGCGCCGAGGTCTTCCTGACCTACCTCGACTACTTCCGCGACCGCGCGATCGAGAAGGTCGCCTCGCTGCCGGTCGCCGAGCTGAGCGCCTCCCGCGTCCCGTCCGGCTGGACCCCGCTGGAGCTGCTGAACCACCTGCGCCACGTGGAGCGCCGCTGGATCGAGTGGCGCTTCGAGGGCCGCCCCCTGCCCGACCCCTGGGCCGACGAGCACGAGGACCGCTGGCACGTGACCGGGTCCCTCGACTCGGTGGTGGCGGGCCTGCGGACCCAGGCCGTCCACACCCGCGCGTTCGTCGAGTCCACCGACCTGGCCACGCTCGGCGCCCCCGGCCCGAACTGGCCCCCGCCGGCCACGCCCGCGTCCTTGGAGCGGGTGCTGTTCCACCTGCTCCAGGAGTACGCCCGCCATCTCGGCCAGCTCGACATCGTCGCGGAGCTGGCCGACGGCGACGTGGGGGAGTGAGCCGGTCATCGGCCGGTGCGGGTCCTGCCGAGGTACATGAGCTCCCAGATGGCGGAGTCGGTGTAGCTGTCGACGATCGTGCCCGCGTGCCGGTGCTCGATCCGCAGCTCGCCGGTGAAGCGCAGGTAGGCGCCGTCGAAGCGGACGAGCTTCGCGGCCACCTTCTTGAGGCCGTCGAGCTCGTCGATCAGCCTGTTGGCGGAAAGGTCGCGGTGGCGGGTGAAGGTGACGACGTAGCTGTCGTCGCCGTCGGTGTAGGTGTAGCGGGTGAGGTTGGCCACCGGCTTTCCCGTGGCGGTGTCGGTGTAGGTGCCGAGCTGCTCGAAGGTCACCTTGCCGGCGTCATCGGCGACGACCTTGCCGCCTTCGGCCAGCAGGAACACGGGAAGCTCGGCGGAGCCGTACTTCTGTTCCGCCGTGATGTACGACGCGACGACGGTGTACGGGCCGGCCTGCCCCCGGCCCCAGTACCAGTTGTTGACCAACGAGTTCATCGGGGCGTTGCCCCAGTTGTGGTCGTGGTATCCCACGCCCGAGGCGGTGGCCGACTTGCCGGCCACGCGGTAGGTCGCGTCCACCTTGCCTTGCGGCACGGCGGGCAGCCAGTCGAACTCGTGCTCGTCGTCGGCGCCGAAGTACCAGTGTCCCGTGCCGGGCCGCCACGCCGGGACCTCACCGGTGAGGCTGACCTCCACGGCGATGTCCTCGATCGTCGCGATGATCTGGTAGGTGTGCAGGTCGCCGCTGAACGAGTTGTCGCCGATGCGCACCTCGCACCGCTCGGCGGAGGAGGCGAACCCGGCCGGATCGAACTCGGCGACCTTGTTGTAGCTCGTGCCGTCGGGCAGGTCGAGGTCGATGCGGATCATCGGCGCGAGCGGCTTGCCGATGTCGGTGAAGTTCTTGGTGTAGAAGACGACGACCAGCTTCGCGCCGTCGTCGAGGTGGGCGTCGAAGTACCACCACTCGTAGCTCCCCGCGCCGCCGTCGGTCCGCGCCCCGTCCTCCCAGGGCGCGACCTGGCCGGGCCTGATACCGATCCGCTCGTAGTCCTCGGCCGTCGAGCCGAGCCGCGAGAGTGAAGCGTTCACCGTATCGCCCTTCTCTGAGGCCGCCGGTTGCTAATCAGGCAGCTGTCGGATTAACATTAGCACTGATCGGTGGAGAGCACAGGAGGTTCCATGGCGACCCGGCAGAGCCGGCGCGGGCCGGGCAGGCCGCCGGCGGACGCGCCGTTACCCGAGCTGGAGGAGATCCTTCAGCGCGGCCTGGAGGCGTTCGCGGAGCTGGGCTACGAGGCGGTGTCCGTGCGGCAGCTCAACGAGCGCCTCGGCATGGGGCACACGTTCATCCACGACCGCTACGGCACCAAGGACGCCTTCTGGCGGGCGGTCATGGAGTCGGCCATCCGCCACGTGACCGAGGAGGTGGCCGCCGCTTTCGAGAAGGAACGGCCCACCGACGACCTGGCAGGGCTGATCGCCAGCGTGCGGGCCTTTCACGAGGCCAACGCGCGCCGTCCGCACCTCACCCGTGTCATGGACTACGAATCCGGCCGCGACTCGCCGCGCCTGGCGTACCTCTACGAGCTGATGAAGCCGCTCAACGACGCCGGACGGCCGGTTTTCGACCGGCTCGTCCGCGAGGGGAAGCTGCGGGACATTCCCTGGTACCTGTTCCACTTCGCCGTCACCAAGCCGCTGGCCATGTACAGCCAGGCGCCCCTGGCGCGCCTGTTCGGCCGGGCCGACGACGCCGACGACCACGCGTTGTTGAGCACGATCGTCCTCAACGGCCTGCTCACCTGAAGCCACCAGAACTGGAGTCGCCGCATGTCCAGGAAAACCGCCCTGTGGATCCTCACCGCCGTGATCCTCGCCGGTCTGCTCGTCTCGGCCTTCGTTCCCGGTCCCGGCGTAAGGCTGCCGGTGATCGTGGCGCAGGTCGGGTTCGCCCTCTGGCACGGCGCGCGGCGCTACGACTGGCGCGCGATCGGCGTCTTCGTCGTGGCCGGTCTCGTGCTCAGCAACATCCTGGAGAACCTCAGCATCGGGACCGGCTTCCCGTTCGGCCACTACTACTACACCGGTGGCGGCAAGATCTTCGAGGTGCCGTGGTTCATCGGCCCGTCCTACCTCGCCACCGGCTACCTCGCCTGGGTCGCGGCCACCGTGCTGCTCGGCGACGTGCGCCGCAACTCGCCCTGGCTGACCACCGTCGGCACGCCGGTCATCGGCGCGTTCGCCATGACCGCGTGGGACCTGGCCCTCGACCCCAGCACCTCGACCATCAACCACGCCTGGATCTGGGAGGACGGCGGCGGGTTCTTCGGCGTCCCCCTGGTCAACTTCCTCGGCTGGACCTTCACCGTCTACCTGTTCATGCAGGTCTTCGCCCTCTACCTGCGCAGCCGCGGCCCGCTGCCGACCGCGGCCCCGGACCAGGCCGGCGACC
>NZ_DASWSJ010000356.1:0-17960 GCF_036402745.1 Actinophytocola sp.
TTGATGCAGCAGGCGCGGGTCCCGGGCACCGCGTGGTCGGTCGATCCGGAGACCAACCAGATCGTCGTCCTCGCGGATCGGACGGTCACCGGGGACGGGTGGGACACCGTGCAGGCCACCGTCGAGTCGCTGGGTGCCGGCGTCGCGCGGATCCAGCGGTCGGCCGGTGAGTTCCACCTGTTCGCCGAGGGCGGTGACGCGATCTTCGCGAACGGGGCGCGGTGCTCGCTCGGCTTCAACGTCACCGCGCAGGACGGCAGCCCGGCCTTCCTGACCGCCGGGCACTGCGGGGTGTTCGCCGCACAGTGGTCGGACACCGCGGGCGGCCAGCCGGTCGCCACGGTCCAGGACGCCACGTTCCCCGGCGCCGGGGACTTCGCGCTCGCCACCTACGACGACCCCGCGACCAACGCGCCGAGCGCGGTCGACGTCGGCGGCGGCCAGCTGGTGGCGATCAACCAGGCGGCCGAGGCCACCGTGGGCGAGCAGGTGCTCCGCATGGGCAGCACGACCGGCCTGCACGACGGCACGGTCACCGGCCTCGACGCCACCGTGAACTACCCCGAGGGCACCGTCACGGGGCTGGTCCAGACCGACGTCTGCGCCGAGCCCGGCGACAGCGGCGGCTCGCTGTTCACCCAGGACGGCAGCGCCGTGGGCCTGACCTCCGGCGGCAGCGGCGACTGCACGAGCGGCGGCGTCACGTTCTTCCAGCCCGTGACCACCGCGCTGGCGGCGGTCGGCGCCCGGATCGGCTAGGTCTACACACGAGAACGGCGCCCCGAGGAGATGGGGCGCCGTTGTCGTGTGCGGAGCGGTCAGGCGACCGGCTCGTCCGTCAGCAGGTTGCGGGTGCGGGCCGGGTCGACCGGGATGCCGGGGCCCATCGTCGTCGAGAAGGTGACCTTCTTCAGGTAGCGGCCCTTCGCGGCGGACGGCTTGGCCCGCAGCACCTCGTCCAGGGCGGCGGCGTAGTTCTCGACCAGCTTGTCCTGCCCGAAGGACGCCTTGCCGATCACGAGGTGCAGGTTGGACTGCTTGTCCACCCGGAAGTTGATCTTGCCGCCCTTGATGTCGGCGATCGCCTTCGTGACATCGGGGGTGACCGTGCCGGTCTTCGGGTTCGGCATCAGGCCGCGGGGGCCGAGGATGCGTGCGATGCGGCCGACCTTCGCCATCTGGTCGGGGGTCGCGATCGCGGCATCGAAGTCGAGCCAGCCACCCTGGATGCGCTCGATCAGGTCCTCGGCGCCGACCTCGTCCGCGCCCGCGGCGACGGCCTCGTTGGCCTTGTCACCGGTGGCGAACACGATCACCCGCGCGGTCTTGCCCGTGCCGTGCGGCAGGTTGACGGTGCCGCGCACCATCTGGTCGGCCTTGCGGGGGTCGACACCCAGCCGGATGGCCACCTCGACGGTGGCGTCCAGCTTCACCTTCGACGTCTCCTTCGCGAGCTTGGCGGCCTCGAGCGGCGTGTACAGCCGCTCGCGGTCGATCAGCTCGTCGGCCTGACGGTAGGCCTTGCTGCGCTTTGCCATATCTCTGTTCCTCACAGTCAGTGGTTACGAGCCAGCGCGCCGGCTCTCCCACGCGATCCGGTTTATACGACCGTGATGCCCATCGACCGGGCGGTGCCGGCGATGATCTTGGCGGCCTGGTCGATGTCGTTGGCGTTGAGGTCGCTCTTCTTCTGCTCGGCGATCTCCCGCACCTGGTCCCAGGTCACCTTGGCGACCTTGAGGCGGTGCGGCTCGCCGCTGCCCTTGTCCACACCCGCGGCCTTGAGCAGCAGCTTCGCCGCCGGCGGGGTCTTGAGCTTGAAGTCGAACGTGCGGTCCTCGTACACGGAGATCTCGACCGGCACCACGGTGCCGCGCTGCGACTCGGTGGCGGCGTTGTAGGCCTTGCAGAACTCCATGATGTTGACGCCGTGCTGACCCAGCGCGGGACCCACCGGGGGCGCCGGGTTGGCCTGGCCGGCCGTGATCTGCAACTTGATGACCGCGGACAGCTTCTTCTTCTTGGGTGGCATTTCTTTCCCTGCTTGTCTTTCTCGACAACCGTCAGATCTTGGAGACCTGGCTGAACGACAGCTCGACCGGGGTCTCCCGGCCGAAGATCGACACCAGTACCTTCAGCTTCTGCCCGTCGGCGTTGACCTCGCTGATCGTGGCGGGCAGCGTGGCGAACGGGCCGTCCATGACGGTGACCGACTCGCCCACCTCGAAGTCCACCTCGACGACCGGGCCCTTGGCCGGCGTGGCCGCCGTCCCCTTGCCCGCCGTTGCCGGCTTGGCCTCCTCCACCTGCGGGAGGAGGAACTTGAGCACCTCGTCGATGGTCAGCGGCGACGGCTTGGACGTCGCCCCGACGAAGCCGGTGACCCCCGGGGTGTTGCGCACCGCGGACCAGGAGGCGTCGTTGAGGTCCATCCGCACGAGGATGTAGCCGGGCAGCACCTTGCGCTGGACCTGCTTGCGCTGCCCGTTCTTGATCTCGGTGACCTCCTCCGTCGGCACCTCGACCTGGAAGATGTAGTCCTCCATGTCCAGGGTCTGGATTCGGGTCTCGAGGTTGGTCTTGACCTTGTTCTCGTAGCCGGCGTAGGAGTGCACGACGTACCACTCACCGGGCGCGCGGCGCAGGGCCTCGCGCATCTCGGTGGCCGGGTCGACCTCCTCGGCCTCCTCGTCCTCGGCAGTCGCCTCGGCGGTGTCGGCAACGCTGTCGTCGTCGGTCTCGTCGTCGGTCTTGTCGTCTGTCTCGGCGGCGGCCTCGGCCGTGGCGTCCTCGGCGGCGTCGTCGGTGTTCGCGCTGTCGACGCCGTCCTCAGCGGACTCGGCGGACTCGTCGGTCCGCTCCTCGACGGCCGCAGCCGCCTCCTCGTCGAACTGGTCGACACCACCACTGAAGCCGGTCAGCTCCTGGCTGCCAGCCGCGCCGTTCTCGGAGCTCACTGTTCGGTCTCGCTTCCTTCCATCGATCACGTGCCCTGTCACTGTGCCGGCGCGCCCGCGTGGGCGCAGCTCAGCCGAACAGCCAGGCCACGCCCTTGGTGAGCCCGAAGTCCAGTGCGGCGATGAGCACCACCATGAAGGCCACGAAGACCAGCACGACGGCCGTGTACGTGATCATCTGCTTCCGGGTCGGCCAGATGACCTTGCGGAGCTCGGCGACGACCTCGCGCATGAAGCGTGCGATCCGCGCGAACAGCGACGGCCGGGACTCCTTGCGGTCGCGGGCCGGCGTGGGCCGGCCCTTGTGCTCGCCCCGCGTGGCCGACTTGGCCTCGCCGTCCTTGCCCTTGCCCCGGACCTTCGCCTTGGCCTTGTCGTCCGTCTTGTCGGCCGCGGACTTGGCACCGGACTTCGACTTCTCGTCGGCCGGCGCCGTGTCCTTCCGCGCGGCAGGGCGAGCGGAAGCACGGCGCTCACGCCGCGCCGCGGCGGTGACCGGACGAGAAGGGCGCTCCTGTCCCTTGTCCCGTTCCTTGTCCCGGTCGTCAACCACGCCAGTTCCTCCGCTCGATGGGTCCGCACCTTGCGTCTGACGCAGGGGTGACAGGACTTGAACCTGCAACCTGCGGTTTTGGAGACCGCTGCTCTGCCAGTTGAGCTACACCCCTTCGCGAAGTCGATCACTCGACCGCACGGTCGTGGACGCATTCGACCCACCCCACTGTCCAACGCGGGGTGAGATCGTCAACTTCCAAGTTCAAGAGTGTACGACAACCGCCGATGCGACCCGCAACCGCGCCTGTCAGACGTATCCCGCCTCGACGAGCTCATACCCGTCGGCGCGGATCCGGTGGGCCTCCCCTGAGCCCTCGACCACCCGGATCCAGCTGCTCACCTCGAGCTCCACACCGTGCAGAACATAGTGGAAGCCGCCGTACATTCCCGGCACCGCGAACCACACGGCCGGCGTTCTCCAGCTCGGTCAGCGGGTCCAGCTCCGGCAGCCGCAGCCGGCCCTTGGTGACGAGGTCGGGCACCCGCGCGCGGATCAGGTCGTGCAGGTGCCGCCGCAGTGCCGCGAGGACGTCGGCCGGCACCGGGTGGCGGATCCTGGGCCGCTCGGCCGCCACGCGTTGACCAGCTCCGGGGACCTCGCGAGCCGGGCGAGAACGGTCGCCCGGTCGCCGTCGCGGGCGGCGTCGGCGAACGCGTCCCGCTCGGCCTGCGCCCCGGCCCCGTAGACGGAGCGGAGGGTCACGCCGTCCCACGTCGCCTGCGCCACCCGGCCGAGAGTACCGACCGGCCGCCATTCCGTTTGGCGGATCTGCGACGATTCGGGACATGGCAGAAAGCTCCCCGCGCCGGATCTCCGCTCGGATCGGTGGCATCGCCGAGTCCGCCACGCTCGCCGTGGACGCGAAGGCCAAGGCGCTCAAGGCGGCCGGCCGGCCGGTGATCGGCTTCGGCGCCGGCGAGCCCGACTTCCCCACTCCCCCCGCGATCGTCGAGGCCGCCGTCGCGGCGGCCAAGGAACCGCGCAACCACCGCTACACCCCCGCGGCCGGGCTCCCCGAGCTGCGCGCGGCCGTCGCGGCCAAGACCAAGCGCGACAGCGGCTACGAGGTCGCGGCCAACCAGGTGCTCATCACCAACGGCGGCAAACAGGCCGTGTACCAGGCCTTCGCCACCCTCGTCGACCCCGGCGACGAGGTGCTGCTGCCCGCGCCGTACTGGACCACCTACCCCGAGTCGATCGCGCTCGCCGGCGGCGTCACCGTGCCGGTGGTCACCGACGAGTCGAGCGGCTACCTGGTCACGGTCGAGCAGCTCGAGGCCGCGCGTACCCCGCGCACCAAGGTCCTGCTGTTCTGCTCCCCGTCCAACCCGACCGGTGCCGTGTACCCGCGCGAGCAGGTCGAGGCCATCGGGCGCTGGGCCGTCGAGCACGGCGTCTGGGTGATCACCGACGAGATCTACGAGCACCTCACCTACGACGGCGTCCAGGCCGTGTCGATGCCGGTGGCCGTGCCCGAGCTCGCCGACACCTGCGTGGTGGTCAACGGCGTGGCCAAGACCTATGCGATGACCGGGTGGCGGGTGGGCTGGATGGTCAGCCCCGCGGACGTCACCAAGGCGGCCGCCAACCTGCAGTCGCACCTGTCGTCGAACGTGGCCAACGTGTCCCAGCGCGCGGCGCTCGCCGCCGTGTCGGGCCCGCTGGACGCCGCACACGAGATGCGCGAGGCGTTCGACCGCCGCCGCCGCACCATCGTCAAGCTGCTGTCCGAGATCCCCGGCGTCGAGGTGCCCACGCCGCAGGGCGCGTTCTACGTGTACCCGTCGGTGAAGGCGTTGCTGGGCAAGGAGATCCGCGGCACGGTGGCGTCGACGAGTGTCGAGCTGGCCGCGCTGGTGCTCGAGCATGCCGAGGTGGCCGTCGTCCCCGGCGAGGCCTTCGGCACGCCGGGCTACTTCCGCCTGTCCTACGCCCTGGGCGACGAGGACCTGGCCACCGGCGTCACCCGCATGGGCGACCTCCTGCGCGAGGCCACGTAACTCAGAGAGCCGGCGCCAGGTCCTCCGCCGCACGCAAGGTGTGCCAGACGACCTGCGCCGGCACCTCGTCGGCCCGGGTCGAGGCGACCACGGCCCACGAGTCCTCGGCGGTCCCCCGCCGTACGAGCGTGCCCACGCAGGACACGCCGACCCGGAACTGCCCGTGCTCGAGCACGGGATCGCCGGCGCGGAGCCCGGTGAGCTCGGCTTCGAGGGAGTCCGTGTCGACGACGGTGCGGGTGGTGAACCGGCGCATGCCCTGCTCGGCGAGGTACGCGGTCCGCCGCGCTCGCGGCAGCGCCGCCAGGAGCACCTTGCCGATGACCGTGGCGTGCGCGGCGACGTTGAGCCCGACCTCCAGGTCCTCCAGGTGGGGCGACTCCGGCCCCTCGACCAGGTCGGTGATGAGGATCCGCCCGGACACGAAACGGCCCAGGTAGGCGGTGCGGCGGGTCATCGCGGACAGGTGCCGCAGCACCTCGTGCACCTCGGGCGGCTGGTCGAAGGACGCCTGCAGGTCGTGGAAGCGGCGGGCCACCGAGGAGCCGAGGACGTAGAGGCCCTCGCGGTCCCGGACGAGGTAACCCTCGTAGGTGAGCGTGCGCACCAGGTGGTAGGCCGTGGACAGGTTCAGCCCGCACCGCCGGGCGACGGCCTTCACCGTCAGTGGCGCGTTGCTGGCCCCTACCTCCTCCAGGATGCGGAAGGCCCGCGACACCGAACGGACGAGGTCGGATGGCTCACGCGCCTTTTCCCCCTGTGACGTTGGTTCGCTCGCAAGCTCGCTCATGAGTCACCGTCCCGCGAGCTCAGCACCGAGAGCCCTATTGTGCGTCACATCACAAACGCAAACCACTGTACCGTCTTTCGCCATCTGAAATCCTCGCCCTTCCTCCGCGCCCGGCCCGCTGCGAGCCTCGACGCATGGACGAGATCCCGCAGCGTTTCCTCACCGCGCTGTCCGATGTGTACGACCCGTGCTGTCAGGAGAAGGGCATCTCGGTGGTCGACATGGGGCTGGTGCACACGGTGTCCGTCACGGACCGGCACGCCCGGGTGGAGCTGCTGCTGACCTCGGGCTGGTGCCCGTTCGCGGTCCAGGTGATCACCGACGTGCGGGACCGCATGGAGCAGCTGCCCGACATCGACTCGGCCGAGGTGCAGGTCGTCTGGGACACCGTGTGGACGACCGACCGGCTGTCCGACTCGGCCCGCGGCAAGCTCCGCTTCCTGCCCGACCCGGCCGCGGTGCCCGACCGGGACCGCTACCTCGCCGACCACCTCGCTGCCGACCACCTCGCTACGGAAGGAAACCAGTCATGATCGACGACGCGTTCGTGTTCGACGGCGTGGCGCATCCCTTCAACTTCGAGTCGAAGAACGCGTTCGGCAAGCCGGGCGAGATGTTCGCGAACCACCTCTACGCCTTCCACGCCACGCTCACCCCGGACGACGCGGAGACGCTGTCCGCCGAGCAGTTCCTGCGCAACTGGACCATCGAGGACATCCGGCGCCAGGTCTACGAGGAGTCCGACACGGACATGCTCGTCGCCATGCCGCTGCCGCTGACCGACCTGTTCGCGGACGGTCTGTCGCCGTGGGAGGAGTGCGCGGAGCTGGCGCAGCTCGACCCCGACCGGACCATCCTGTGGGGGTCGGTGAACCCGCTCGAGGGCAAGCGGGCGCTGGACCTCATGGAGCGCCAGGTCGGCGAGTTCGGCGCGAAGGCGTTCAAGTTCTACAACGTGCGCTACGACTACGGGCGGCCGTTCCCGTGGCGGATGGACGACCCGCAGATCGCGTTCCCGGTGTTCGAGAAGGCCCAGGAGCTGGGGGTCAACCTCATCGGGGTGCACAAGGGCGTGCCGCTCGGGCCGCAGCCGATCGAGCACACGCAGACCTGGGACATGGACGGCGCGGCCGCGAACTTCCCGGACATCAACTTCGTGATCTTCCACGTCGGGCTGCCGTTCCTCGACGAGACGTGCTGGCAGCTGATCCGCTACCCGAACCTGTACGCCTCGATCGCGGCGACGATCAACTTCGTCGTGCGCTCACCGCGGATGTTCGCCGAGATCATCGGCAAGCTGCTGTTCTGGTGCGGCGAGGACAAGATCGTCTACGGGAGTGAGGCGCCGCTGTTCCACCCGCAGTGGGCCTTGCGCGCGTTCATGGACTTCCAGATCCCGCAAGACCTGTGCGACGGCTACGGCTACCCCCAGCTGACGGACACCGCGAAGAGGAAGATCCTGGGCGAGAACCTGCTGCGGTTGCACGGCATGGACGTGGAGACCGCCCGCACCAAGCTCGGGCGCCACAGGTAGGCCGCCGAGACCGGCCGAGACCCCGCCGGCGGATGACGCCTTCCGGACCGTTCGGATGCCCGGAAGGCGTCATTCGGATGTCCGGACCTTGTCCGGGCAGCTACCCCGCTCCCGCTGGGGGCGGCTACTCCGGTAGGCGGACGATGGCGATGGCCTTGCCCAGCACGGCCTTGCCCTCGAACTTGGCGGTGATGTCGATGCGGGCGGTGCCGTCCTCGCGGACGTCGCGGATCTTGCCGGTCACCTCGACCAGGGCGCCCTCGTCGTCGTTGGGGACCACCACCGGGCGGATGAAGCGGGCGCTGTACTCGACCAGCGCGCCCGGGTCCGCCAGCCAGCCGGTGACGATGCGGCCGGCGAGGGCCATCGTGAGCATGCCGTGCGCGATCACGCCGGGGAGGCCCACCTCGTCGGCGACGCGCTCGTTCCAGTGGATCGGGTTGAAGTCCAGCGACGCCCCGGCGTAGCGCACGAGGTCGACGCGCCGGACCCGCAGCTCCAGCGGCGGCAGCTCGGTGCCCGCGGCGATCTCGGCCATCACTCGCCCCGGACCACGAGCTGGGCGCGGGCCGTGACGACCCGGTCGCCGGCGGCGGTGTCGATCTCCGCGCGCAGGTGCAGGAAGTCGTTGCCCGCGCGGGACATGATGCTCTCGATGTAGGTGGTGACGGCGAGCTGGTCGCCGGCCTGCACGGGACGCGCGTAGTTGAACGACATGTCACCGTGCACCATGCGGTCGTAGTCGAGGCCGAGCCCCGGGTCCCGCACCACGGCCTCGAGGGCGTACCTGGTGAACAGGACGATGCCGAACGTGGGCGGGGCGATCACGTCGGGATGGCCGGCCGCCTTGGCGGCGTCGACATCGCGGTACATCGGGTGCGGGTCACCGATGGCGTCCGCGAACTCCTGGATCTTGGCCCGACCGACCTCGTAGATCTCCGAACGTGGGTACGCGTACCCGACGTAGGACGGGTCCAGCGGCACCTAGCGGGTTTCCTTGTGCAGGCGGTGCGTGCCACAGTTCGGGCAGAACTTCTTCATCTCCAGGCGATCCGGGTCGTTGCGCCGGTTCTTCCTGGTGATGTAGTTGCGGTGCTTGCACTCCTCGCACGCCAGCGTGATCTTCGGTCGCACGTCGCTGCCAGCCACGGCCTTGCCTCTCTCTCCTGCATTTCAACCCGCGTAGCGGTGGCCGGACTTGAACCGGCGACACAGCGATTATGAGCCGCTTGCTCTACCGACTGAGCTACACCGCCAGGTCCCCCTGAGGGACTCGCACCCTCAAGTGTATTCCTGAGCCCCAATACGGAATCGAACCGTAGACCTTCTCCTTACCATGGAGACGCTCTGCCGACTGAGCTATTGGGGCGTGCTCTCTCCGCGTGAGCCGTGCTGAGAGTACACGGAGCCGGGCGGCCGACGAAATCGGGATCCCGGTCACGACAACAGAGTGAGCACCATCTCGTCGCGCAGCCCTCTGGCCTGCGCGGTCCGCGCCTGCAGCCAGGCCTCCAGCCGCTCCTCGGACAGCGGGCGCGAGATCAGGTAGCCCTGCGCGACGTCGCAGCCCATGGCGGCCAGCTGGTCGCGGGCGGCGTCCTCCTCGACGCCCTCGGCCACCACGATGAGGCCCAGCGAGTGGCCGAGCTCGACGATCGAGCGGACCACGGCCAGGTCGCCGAGGTCGCTGCCCATGCCGAACACGAAGCTCTTGTCGATCTTCACCTCGTCCACCGGCAGCTGGCGCAGGTACGCGAGCGAGGAGTAGCCCGTGCCGAAGTCGTCGACCGCGAGCACGACGCCCAGGTTGTGCAGCGCACGCAGCACCGGCAGCGCCCGCGCCGGGTCGGCCATCACGCCGGACTCGGTGAGCTCGAGCGTCAGCAGCTCCGGCGGCACCCGGTGCAGCTCCAGCGCGGCCGCCACCCGGTTGGGGAACTCCAGGTCGGCGAGGCTGCGCACGGACAGGTTGACCGCGACCCCGATGCGCAGCTCGCGGTTCATCCACTTGCGGACCCGGATGAGCGCCTTGTCCAGCACGAAGTCGGTGAGCGCGTCGACGAGGCCGGCGGCCTCGACGGCCGGCACGAACTCGTCGGGGTGCAGGTCACCGAACTCGGGGTGCCGCCAGCGGACCAGGGCCTCGACGCCGAGCACCTCGCGCCTCGGCAGCGCGACCTTGGGCTGGTAGTGGACGCTGACCTGGCCGGACTCCAGCGACTGGCGGAACTGGGTGACGAGCTGGAACCGGCGCAGGAAGATCTGGCCCATGCTCGGCATGTAGGCGCGGACCTTCTCCCCGGCCGACCGGGCCGCGCGCAACGCCATGTCGGCCCGCTTGAGCAGTTCGTCGACGTCCAGCTCCGCGGCCCCGCTCTCGCTGCCGCCGGCGTCGGGGAACATCACGCCGTCGGCCATCGCGGAGGAGGAGTAGCCGACGACCACGCCGGCCTCGACGGTGAGCCGGTCGACCGGGTAGGGCGCGGACAGGCTGGCGACGAGCCGCTCGGCGACCTCCTGGGCCCCGGCGACGTCGGCGTCGACGAGCAGGGCGGCGAACGCGCCGCCCTCGAGCCGGGCGAGCGGGGTGTCGGCGCCGAGCGCCTCCCGCAGCCGGCGCCCGGCCGCGATCGTGATCCGGTCGCTCCACGCGTAGCCGAGCGCGTCGCTGATGGCCGCCTGGACCTCGAGGTCGACGCGCAGCATGACCGAGCCGGGGCGGCTGGCGAGCAGCTCGGTGGCGAGCTGGCGGAAGCCGGGGCGGTTGTGCAGGCCGGTGAGCGGGTCGTGGTAGGCGTCGTGGCGCAGGGTGGCGAGCAGCCTGCGGTTGTCCAGCGCGGTGGCGAGGTGGCTCGCGGTGGTGCCGATCATCCGCAGGTCCGCCTGGCCGAAGCCGCGCCAGCGGGAGAGCTTGTCGTGCGCCTCGACCACGCCGAGCAGGTGGCTGGCACTGCGCAGCGGCACGACGAGCGCCTCCTGCGCGCCGCGCTGGACGAGCGCGTGCCGGATCTCGGGCAGCGCGTCGAGCCGGCGGAAGTGGCGCACGTGCGAGCCGGGCAGCCGCAGCAGCGCGTCCGCCCGGGTGCCGACGGCGTCGAGGTCGACCATGTCGGCGGGCAGGTCGTCGCCGGCGACGACGGTGTGCATCGGGGACTGCGGGTCGAACCGCAGCCGCAGCACCACGCGTGCGGCGCCGAGCTGGTCCTTGATCCGCTGCGCGATGCCGAGCCAGTCGTCGGACTTGACCGCGTTGGCGTCCGGCCCGGCGGCGGGCCGGGCGGCCGCGCGCCGGCCCGAGCGGGCGACGATGAGGCTGACCTCGGACAGCGCCTCGAGGTCGCGCTGCTCGCGCAGCAGGCCCGAGTAGGCGAGGTAGAGCGCCCACACGCCGCCGAGCATGGCCAGCACGAGCGGCCAGCCGTGGTCGACGTTGGTGGCGACCTCGTAGCCGACGACGCCGACGGAGGCGTTGACCAGGCCGAGGACGAGCGTGCGGGACACGAGCTTGGTGGCGGCGCCGATGCGCATCCGGCGGCCGAGGATGTGGACCGCGACGAGCGCGAGCAGGGTGCTGGTGATCGGGGCGGACAGGGCGCCGACGAACACGGCGAACCAGTGCGGGCCGGCGCCGTGGAGCACGCTGCCCGTGGCGGTGAAGACGGCGAACGCGGCGCTGATCTCGAGGATCTCGGCGCCGGTGTTGTAGAGGACGCGGTCCTGCACGCGGCGGGCCAGCAGGGTGCCGACGCCTGCGATGAGGTGCGCGGCGAGCACGACCTGGAACGGCGCGACGAACAGGCCGATCGCGAGCGGTATCTCGGTGAAGGAGATGGTCCAGGAGACGCCGCCGCGGACGTCGATGTTGACCGAGAGCTGCTCGACGACCAGGAACGCGAGGACCAGCAGCACGGCGGTGCCGATGAGCTCGGTGCTCGGGCGCAGCGGTAGCCACAGGGACACGAGCGCGGCCGCCGCGACCCCGGTGACCAGGACGATCACCGAGAACGTGCTGAAGCGCCGATCCGCCGACGGGTCACCGGCCGCCGTTTCGGCGAGTGCCTCCGTTGGTGTGGTGCGCTCGTGTGCCGTCTCGGGCATGCACTCTCCTCGGCCGTCCAGGCGACAACCAGGTTGTATCCGCCGCACAGTGACGACGCCCCCCGAACGGGCAAGTCACGGTCGCGTAACTGTACCCCGTCCGGGCGAAGAAACCGACTGTGCTAAATGGACCTCGCAAACCATGGTCAGAGATTCCACACCTTCGGGTGTCACCCCATTGGCTTCCCTGCCACGACCTGCCTGCGGAGGAATCGTCCGAGGTCGGCCATCTCGTTACGGGTGTCCGGTATCCGGCTTTCGCCGAAGGGTTCCAGCTCCACCCGCATCGGGTCCATTGTGGACCGGAGCCGCCAGGTGCCGACGACCTGCCCGGCCACGAGCACGGCGGGCATGACGAAGCCCCCACCAGCCTGAATGACGTGGGCGTGGGCCTGGGGCACGGCGAGCGCGCGGCCGCGGTAGCCCAGGAGGTAGGCGTCGAAGTGGCCGAGTAATCGGCTGGGTGCCGGTGGGTCGCCGGCGTGCCCGGCGAGCACGACCGCGGCCTCGCCGGCCGCCTCGACCGGCTCGGTGTGGATCGCGGCGAGCCCGCGCTTGGCCCGGCCGACCGGGAGTCCGGACCAGGCGGCGAGGTCGGCGGCGGTGGCCGGGCCGTGGCCCGCGAGGTAGCGCTCGGCGAGCCTGGCCAGGGCCTCGTCCTCGGCCAGGGCCCGCTGCGCGCCGAGCCACTCGCGGACCAGGACGTAGGTGGGCTCGTCCTTGGCGGTGTCGGGCCCGCGGCAGAGCTGGCCGGTGAGCGCGGCGTAGGCGAGGAGGTGGGCGGGTGCCTGGCTCCTCGGGTCGAGCACGGTGCCGTGCCCGGCCAGCCGCTCGACGATGCCGGCCCTGGTCAGGGGTGTGGTCGCGATGGTGTCGAGGGCGGTGGTGGCGCGCTCGAGGGTGGCCTCGTCGAGCCCGAGCTGGCGGCGCCGCGGCGCGCCCCGGGCGGCGAAGTAGGGGCCGAGGAGCCCGGTGACCCACCCGAAGTCGTCGGCGGCGAGCATGTGGAGGGTGCCGCGCATGGCCCAGGTGCGGACGACCTCGCGGTGACGGCACGCGGCGTCGACGTCGGCCGCGGTGAGCCCGGTGGTGCGGACGCGGACCGCGAGCCGGTTGGCGCGCACGTCCTGGGCCTGCAGCGCGACGACCTTGCGCACGGCGCCGGCGACCGTGGTGGCCCGGCCGGCCAGGCCTTGGGCGGCGGCGCGGGCCTGCCGGGTCTGGGTGGCGGTGAGCCTTCTCATGGCGACCGCCGCTCGGTCGAGGCGGCGTACTCGATGCGGTGCCCGGCGCCCTCGACGATCTCCACGTCGGCGACGCTAGCCGAGGGGTCCGACAGAAACCGGCGCTCAGGTCGATCCGGGTGGGTGTCGTTCGTATGAGCCGTGAAGCCGTTCTACGAAAGGAGCCTTCGTGTCCTTCACCGAGGAAGAGGTCGCCTATCTGCGGTCGCAGCCGCTCGCCCGGGTCGCCACCCTGGGCGGCGACGGGGAGCAGCCCGACGTCGTCCCGCTCGCCTTCGAGTTCGACGGGCGGTGCTTCTGGGTGGGCGGCTCCGGCGAGAGCGTCACGCGCACCCGGAAGTTCCGCAACGTCCTGGCCGGCAACCGGAAGGTCGCGCTGGTCGTCGACGACCTGGTGTCGCTCCAGCCGTTCGTCGCGCGAGGCGTGCGGGTCTACGGCGTCGCCGACGAGCCGGTCGAGCGGGTGGGGCTCGTCGGCCCGGGCCTCTACCTCCGGATCACCCCGACGGTCTCGTGGAGCTGGAACCTCGCGGGCGAGCCGGCCGGCGACACGTGGTACGAGGCGCGCCGGGCGGTGCACGCCTAGACCAGCCGGGTGGCCGCGACCCGGCCGACGTGGAGCATCGCGTCGAAGCCGGCACACCAGGAGTCGACGGTCTGGGAGTAGTGGGTGTCGTCGGCGGGGACGTACGCGGAGCTGATGATGCGGGTCTTCGCGGGCCCGGCCAGCCAGCGCCGGACCTCGGGCGGCCCGCCGGCGTGCAGGTCGAGCAGGTAGTCCGGCTCGTGGGCCTGCCCGAGGACGTGGTCGACGAACGACGGGTGCGGCGCCGGGACGTCGAACACCGACGGCCCGGCCGGGCGCTCCCAGCCGGTGAGGACCTGGCCGCGGTGGAAGACGGTGCCGATCGAGACGTACCGCGGGCCGTAACGGCGGCGCAGCATGCCGCCGGAGAGCGCGCGGTCGCGGGTGTCGTCGCCGGGCCGGCCGTCGGGCGTGCTGGTGAGCATGCGCGGGTTCGCCGCGGTGTGGGCGTTGTGCGCGCAGTACACGATCCGGTGACCGGTCCGGCGGCGCCAGCTCTCGAGGAACTCCGCGATGTAGCGGTCGCGGGCGTCCTGCGCGAGGCCGGCCTGGGTGTAGAAGTCGTAGAACCCGATGAGGGCGCGGGCATGCTGGACGACGTCGTCGTCGTGCGGCAGCCGCCGGAGGAGGTCGTGCACCGCGTGGGCGTGGGCGACGAGCTCGCGCTTCTCCTCCTCGGTCCGGGCCGGGTCGAGGTACCACGCGAGATGCTCCTGCGGGTTGCCGCGCATCCGGAGCGGGTCCAGGTGGCCGCGCAGCTCCGGCACCCGCCCGGGCGCGACGCCGGCGACGTACCGGGTGATCTCGTCGGCGAGAAGGTCGCGCAGCTCCACGATGTCCGCGCCGAGGAAGCGCACCTTGTCGTGCTCGGGCCGACCGCGGTTGAACGCGCGCAGCCAGCGCACGAGGTCGAGGAAGGCCGCGCTGCGCAGCATGACGTGCGCCTGCCCGACCACCTCGTCCGCGTCGTCCACGTCGCCGCCCCCGGTGACGTACCGGTCGACGACCACCCCGCCGCCCCAGCTCTCCTCCCAGGCGACGGTGCGGAAACCCAGGTGCGCGACCAGGAACCGGATCACCCGGTGCTGCAGGGTGAGCTGGGTGTGCGTGCCGTGCGCGGAGTACCCGAGGCCGACGAGGTGCGCGTCGCGGACGATTCGCCGCAGCGGTTGGAGATCGTCGAGCGGCCCGTGCGCGCCGGCCGTCCGCAGCGGCGCGGCGGTGCGGTCGACCCAGCCCACGACGTCCGGTGTGGACTCCGCGGCGGCCGGCCGGCCGGCGAGGAGGCCGGCGCCCGCGGCGAGCCCGACGAACCGCCGCCGGCTGAGCGCTCTCGATGGTCTCGGCTCGATGTCGTCCATGGTGCTCCCCGGTCCTCGGTGACGAGCTCTCCATGGTCGCCAACGCCGCTGACGAACGGCCACAGGAACGGGCTAGCGTTGGCCGGGGAGGCCACCGGCAGACGTGGCTACGGGTGAAGAGGTCGGTGCTCGGATGACGGCTGACACGTCGCCGGTGGGCTGCGTCGGCGTGCTGCTCGTCGCCACCCGTGGGGCGGGCGGGCCGGGCGAGGTGCTGGTCAAGATTCGTGGCGGGTCCGAGTCCTACCTGGCATTCTCGGACGAGCCGCTCCCTAAAGGCGCGACAGTTCTGGTCATCGAGTCGTGCGGCGCGCGTTCGGTCGGCGTCACGCGCTGGTCCGATCCTTTTACGGGCAACTAGGAGAGCAATGGTGTTCGGCTATCGGGTCCCGTCTCCTGACGAGGCTATGTTGATTTCCGGCGGACGGATGAAGCGGAACAATGGCGCACCTTTCCGGGTGGTCACCGGGCACGGCGCGTTCGTCATGCCGTTCTTCCGAAAAGTCCGCTTTCTTTCGCTGAAGATGTCGGAAGCGGAGGTCATGGAGACCTGCGTGACCAAGCAGGCCATCGCGCTGCGCGTGCGCGCGGTGATCGCGTTCAAGGTGGGCAACGACACCGAGAGCATCGTCAACGCCGGCCAGCGGTTCCTGTCCGACCAGGCGCAGATGGCGGTGCTGACCGGGCGGATCTTCTCCGGACACCTGCGCTCGATCGTGGGCTCGATGACCGTCGAGGACATCATCACCGAGCGGCAGAAGCTGGCCACGGAGGTCCTGGACGGGTCGGTCGTCGAGATGGCCAAGATCGGCCTGACGATCGACGCGCTGCAGATCCAGTCGATCGACGACATGGAGCTGGGCTACATCGCCGCGATGGCCGCGCCGCACAACGCCGCCATCCAGCGCGAGGCGCAGATCGCCCAGGCGAGGGCCGACCAGGCCGCCGCGGAGGCGGCGCAGGAGTCGCAGCGCCGGCAGGCCGAGTTCGCGCGGAAGACGTCGGTGGTGCAGGCGCAGTACAAGGCCGAGATCGACAAGGCGCAGGCCGAGGCCGCGCAGGCGGGCCCGCTGGCGGAGGCGACCGCGCAGCGCGAGGTGATCAACGCGCGGACAGAGCTGGCCCAGCGCGCGGCCGAGCTCCGCGAGCAGCAGCTGGTGGCGGAGGTCGTCAAGCCCGCCGAGGCCGACGCGAAGAAGGTCCGCATCCTCGCCCGCGCCGACGCGGAGTCGATGGAGGTCCAGGCCGCGGCGGCCGCGTCCAACAACCGGGTGGCGCTCGACCGCCTGATCATCGAGCAGCTGCCCCAGATCGTGAAGGAGGCCGCGCACGGCCTGTCCGGCGCGAACGTCAACATCGTCAACGGCGCCGACGGCCTGGGCGAGATGGCGGCCGGCCTGGTGGGCCAGGGCCTGGCCATCCTCGACTCGGTGAAGCGCGGCATAGCCGATACGTCGGAGCCGAAGAACGACGACCCGCCGCGCGAGCAGATCACGCCCTGACCCGCGCCCGTCGTGCTCGGTCCTGGTCAGTCCGAAGAGGACAGCCGGAGGGCCGGGTACGGTTGGCGGCTTCTCCTGCTCGGCGGTACCCCGGACAACTCCCGTGGCGGTCAACCGGTGGCGCCGGCCGCCTTCGCGATGGCCATCACGTAGTCGCCGTAGCCGGACTTCGCGAGCTTCATGCCCAGCGCGAAGCAGTCGTCGGCGCCGATGAAGCCGCGGTCCAGGGCGATCTCCTCCAGGCAGGCCATCCGCACGCCGGTCCGGTGCTCGAGCACCTGCACGAACTGGCCGGCGGCGAGCAGCGAGTCGTGCGTGCCCGTGTCCAGCCAGGCGAACCCGCGGCCGAGGTCGATCAGCCGCGCGCGGCCCTGGCGCAGGTAGGTGAGGTTGACGTCGGTGATCTCCAGCTCGCCGCGGGGCGAGGGCTTGAGGCCCTTCGAGATCTCGATGACGTCGTTGTCGTAGAAGTACAACCCGGTGATCGCCCGGTTCGACTTGGGCTGGGCCGGCTTCTCCTCGATGGACAGGAGCTTGCCGTCCCCGTCGACCTCGCCCACGCCGTAGCGGTGCGGGTCCTTGACCGGGTAGCCGAAGAGGACCGCGCCGTCGATGCCGGTGACGTACTCGGCCATGACGGCGGAGAAGTCGGCGCCGAAGAAGATGTTGTCCCCGAGGACGAGCGCGACGTCGTCGTCACCCACGAACCGCTCGCCGATGATGAACGCCTCGGCCAGCCCGTTCGGCTGCGCCTGCTCGGCGTAGGAGAGCTCGATGCCGAACTGGTTGCCGGTGCCCAGGAGCTTCTGGAAGTTGGGCAGGTCGTTCGGTGTGGAGATGATGAGGATGTCCCGGATGCCGGCCAGCATGAGGACCGACAGCGGGTAGTAGATCATCGGCTTGTCGTAGACCGGCAGCAGCTGCTTGCTGACGGCCAGGGTCGCGGGGTGCAGCCGGGTGCCGGCGCCTCCGGCCAGGATGATGCCTTTGCGTCGGGTCATAAGGTCAGAGGGTTTCGTCCAGCATGCGCGCCACACCCTGCTCCCAGGGCGGGAGCGTCAGGCCAAAGGCGGCCCGGAAGCGGGCAGTGCTCAACCGCGAATTATGCGGTCGACGCGCCGGAGTTGGAAAGGCGGCGGTCGGGATGGCTTCCACCTGCTCAGGTCCCGCCTTGAGGATTTCCCCGCGTTGCTGCGCTTTCGCCACAACGAAGCGGGCATAACGGTTCCACGTGGTTTCGCCGGCGGCCGCCACGTGGTACATGCCGGCCTTGCGCGCATCCGCCAGCAGCGCCGGCAGCGCATGGGCCGTGAGGTCGGCCAGGAGGTCGGC
>NZ_DASWSJ010000357.1:0-3483 GCF_036402745.1 Actinophytocola sp.
GCGATGATCCGTCTGATGTCCACCCGCCTCGCCGGCCAGGCTGTCCACTGGTCCAACGCCACCGAACGCGAGGCCGCTCACCGACTCAACCTGGAGGCTCAACTCGCACCGTAACCACCCGCATACCCAACAGTCTCTTAGGCGGCGCGAGGTTCGGCTGGTTGTCAACACCGGGAATGCGCTGGTTGGCCGTCGCCGACCGGGCCCGCCAGCGGCTAGGGTCCGCACCCAGCCGCACCAATGGAGGGCAGCCATGTCAGTCCGTCGCGCCGCGGTGGCGCTTCTGGTTCCGCTCGTCGTCGCCGGGCTGACGACCAGCCCGGCGGTCGCCGATCCGGGGCAGCACGACCAACCGGAGGCGTTGCACTCGCTGCGCGGGCCGGTCACCGACGAGAACTTCTACTTCGTCATGGCCGACCGGTTCGCCAACGGCAACACCGCCAACGACCTGGGCGGGCTGCCGAACGACCCGCTGGTGTCCGGCTTCGACCCGACGAGGAAGGGCTTCTACAACGGCGGCGACCTCGCGGGGCTGCGGGACCGGCTGAGCTACATCCAGGGCCTGGGCACCACGTCGATCTGGCTGACGCCGAGCTTCAAGAACAAGGCCGTGCAGCTCGAGGACGGGCCGTCGGCCGGCTACCACGGCTACTGGATCACCGACTTCACCCAGATCGACCCGCACCTCGGCACCAACGCCGACCTCGCGGCGCTGGTGAAGGACGCACACAAGCGCGGCATGAAGGTCTACTTCGACATCATCACCAACCACACCGCGGACGTCATCGGCTACCAGGAGGGCGCGCGCAAGGCGTACACGTCCAAGGACGTCGCGCCCTACACCGACGCCTCGGGTGCGCCGTTCGACGACCGGGACTTCGCGGGCGGCCACACCTTCCCGGCGCTCGACCCGGCCACGTCGTTCCCGTACAAGCCCGTGCTCGACCCGGCGGAGCAGAACCTGAAGGTGCCCGCCTGGCTCAACGACGTGACGCTGTACCACAACCGCGGCGACACGACGTTCACCGGCGAGAACTCCCAGTACGGCGACTTCTTCGGCCTCGACGACCTGTTCACCGAGAACCCGCGGGTCGTCGACGGCATGGCCGAGATCTACGAGCGCTGGATCGCCGACTTCGGCGTCGACGGCTTCCGGATCGACACGATGAAACACGTCGACGACGAGTTCTGGCAGTCGTTCGGGCCGCGGATCCTGAAGTTCGCCAAGGCCCACGGCAAGCGCGAGTTCTTCATGTTCGGCGAGGTGTTCGACACCACGAAGAGCTACACGTCGCACTTCACCACGACCGACCGGATGCAGTCGGTGCTCGACTTCCCGTTCCAGGCGGCGGCGCGGCAGTTCGCCTCGGGCGGCGGCCCGACCGACGCGCTGGCGACGTTCTTCGCCGGCGACGACTGGTACACCGACGCCGACTCGAACGTCTACGAGCTGCCGACGTTCCTCGGCAACCACGACATGGGCCGGTTCGGCAGCTTCGTGGTGGCGGACAACCCGGGCGCGGGTGACGCGGAGTGGGTGTCGCGGGACCGGCTCGGGCACGAGCTCATGTACTTCTCGCGCGGCAACCCGGTGATCTACTACGGCGACGAGCAGGGCTTCACCGGCCCGGGCGGGGACCAGGACGCGCGGCAGACGCTGTTCGCCTCGCGGGTGCCGGACTACCTCGACGACGACCTGCTGGGCACCACGTCGACGCACGCGTCGGACAACTTCGTCACCACGCACCCGCTGTACCGGTCGATCGGCACGCTCGCGTCGGTGACGCGCGCACATCCAGCACTGCGGGACGGGACCCAGCAGAGCCGGCTGTCCTCGACGGGCGCCGGGGTCTACGCGTTCTCCCGGATCGACCGCGGCAAGCAGCGGGAGTACGTGGTGGCGCTGAACAACAGCGAGGCCCCGGCGACCGCGGCGATCCCGACGTACACCTCGCGGCAGGGCTACAGCCGGGTGTACGGCTCGGGCCCGGCGCGGCTTTCCTCCGGCAGCGACGGGAAACTGAGCGTCACCGTGCCCGCGCTGTCCACTGTGGTCTACGCGCTCGACGGCCGGATCCCGCGCTCGCACAGCGCGCCGGCCGTCTCGCTCGGGACGCCGACGCCGGCCGCCGCGTCGCGGGGGCGGATGGAGGTCACCGCGTCGGTCGGCGGCTCGTCGCTGTACGAGGTGACGTTCGAGGCGCGCGTGGGCGGCGGCCGGTGGCAGCCGATCGGGACCGACGACAACGCGCCGTACCGGGTGTTCCACGACGTCTCGTCGCTGACGCCGGGCACGCCGGTCGAGTACCGGGCCGTGGTGCTGGACAACGCCGGGCACACCCGGTCGGCGCCGTCGGTCCGCTCGCGGGTTCCCGCGCCGGTGCTGACGATCGAGGCGCCGGCCGAGGGCGGCGGCGTGCGCGGGACGGTCGAGGTGCGCGCGGTGGCCGACCCGGAGAAGGCCTCGCACGTCGTGTCGTTCGAGCGCAGCGTCGCCGGCGGCCCGTGGACCGCGATCGGCAGCGACGACTCGTCGCCTGCCTACACGGTGTTCGACGACCTCGGCTCGCTCGGGCTCGCGCCCGGGACGTCGGTGGCGTACCGGGCGACGCTGCCGGGCGGCGTGGTCAGTGCGCCGCGGACGGTCCGCTACGCCGGCCCGCCGCTGGAGACGGCGACGCTGCGGTACTTCCGGCCGGCGGGCGACTACGGCCAGTGGGGCCTGCACCTGTGGGGCGACGCGGTGGACCCGACGGCGCTGGCGCAGATCGCGTGGGACCACCCGTGGCCGCCGACCCGGATCGAGAACGGCTGGGCGGTGTATGAGATCCCGCTGGTGGACGACACGAAGCCGGTGAACTTCATCCTGCACCTGCCGAGCGGCGACACGGTCCCGGACTCCCGCGAGCCCGGCGGCGACCGCTCGTTCCTGCCGATCAACACCCCGGAGGTCTGGCTCAGGCAGGGCGACCCGACGGTCTACCCGACCCAACCCGGCGGCTGACCCGCGAGCGCCCGCGGTGGCTCGTTCACCGCGGGCGCTAGGTTTGCCGGCGTGGCGGGTAAGGGAACGCCGGCGACCGCGTTGCTCGTCAAGCAGCGGGTGCCGCATCAGGTGCACGAATACGCGCACGATCCGCGGTCGGCGTCGTACGGGACCGAGGCGAGTGAGCTGCTCGGGCTGCCGGCGGAGCGGGTGTTCAAGACGCTGGTGGCCGAGGTCGACGGGGCGCTGACAGTCGGGGTCGTGCCGGTCGCGGGGCAGCTGGACCTCAAGGCGCTGGCCGCTGCGGCGGGTGGCAAGAAGGCGCGGATGGCCGAGGTCGCCGCGGCCGAGCGCGCCACCGGGTACGTGGCAGGCGGGATCTCGCCGCTCGGGCATCGCAAGCGGTTGCCGGTCGTGGTGGACAGCTCGGCGACCGGCTTCGAGACGGTCTTCTGCAGCGGTGGGCGGCGCGGGCTGGAGATCGAGCTGGCGCCGGG
>NZ_DASWSJ010000358.1:0-3611 GCF_036402745.1 Actinophytocola sp.
CCCATCACCCGGTCGTAGCCGCCGATGCCGAAGTTGTCCTCGGCCGACACGCCGCCGGAGAAGTCCAGCGACTGCTTGCCGGTGAGCACCATCGCCGAGTCCGGCGTCATCACCAGGATGCCCTTGGTGTGCATGAGCATCGTCGCTTC
Source organism: Actinophytocola sp. (assembly GCF_036402745.1). Lineage (GTDB taxonomy): Bacteria > Actinomycetota > Actinomycetes > Mycobacteriales > Pseudonocardiaceae > Actinophytocola. The sequence goes on from NZ_DASWSJ010000358.1 coordinate 150, forward strand.
GGCGTTCCAGTACGGCTGGGCGCCGACGGTGATCCCGGCGACCACGATGTTGATCTCGCCGCCGTCCTGGGTGAACGTGACGATCCGCTTGAGCGCGGCCGCGACCCAGTCCATGTTCTCGGTGCCCGAGGTCATCGAGATCCGCGCCCCCGCCGACAGCGCGAACCACTCCAGGGGGACCCGCATCCGCTCGGCGAGGTCGAGCGCTGCGATCACCCGCGCGCACTCCGGCTCCGACAGCGCGCCCAGCGCCTTCGTCGGGTCGCCCAGCAGCACCACGCGGGTGACGCCTTCGGCGTGCCGCGCGGTCGGCGTCGTGACGACGCCCGCCACGATCGCCGCGGAGTTCTTCCCCTTCGGCCGCTCCACCGGCACGAGCGCGCCGTGGTCGTCGAGGTCGTGCTCGACGAAGCGGCCCTGCGGCCCGGCGAGCAGGCCGGTCAGCTCGTACGGGTAGACGTTCCCGCGCCGGGCCGCGCGCAGCACCTTCTGACGGTAGTCGTCCAGCGGCCGCACCGGTTCCGTCGACGGCTTGTCCACGAACAGGCGCGCGCCGTGGCCCGGGTCCAAGGTGATCCGCACGGCGACCTCGGCCAGCTCGCCCGCGGCGGTGCGCTGGCGGGCCACGAACTGGACCTCCTCCAGCCCCGCGCCGGCACTGGTCGGCAGGACGCGCTGGACCAGCGTGTTGAGCTCGTCGGTGGACAGCTCGGCCGACGGCCAGACGTACATCATGATCCGGTTGGTGTCGAACCGCTTGTTCTGGGGTCGCTGCACCTGGATGTTGCGGATGGCGTCGAGGCACGCGGTGATCGCGTCCTCCACCGCGGGCAGCGCGACCAGTCTGCCGCCGGCCTCGCGCAACGGCGTCAGGTCGCGTACCTGGCCCATCGCGATGAGCCGCTCGTCGGCCGGGTTGCTGCGCGCCACGGCCTTGAACAGGTAGATCTCCTCGTCGGCGAACGGCAGCCGCGTGAGGTCGAACTCGCGCAGCCGCTGAAGCTGCAGGCGCCGGGCGATCTGCGGGTGCAGGCCACGGATCAGCCGGTCCTCCGCGAAGCCCGCGCCGTCGGGCCGGAAGGTGAAGTGGTGGTGCATCACGGCGCCGCTGGTGCCGGCGACGGTCGTGGTGATCCGGCGGACGCCCGCGGGCAGCGGGTGCTCGGCGAGCAGCCGTCCGAGCCGCACCGCCATCGCGTCGGCGTCCGGCTGGTCCTCCCACGTGACGTACAGGTCGGCGACCAGCCCGTGCTCGGCCACGTCGGCGGCGAAAGTGCCGACGGCACCGATGGCGTCGGGCAGGGCGGCGATATCGACGGCGCTGGTGACCACGCGTGTCACGCCGTGTGCACCGGTGTGCTCGGCGGTGACGAACCGGCAGCCCGCGCTCTCCCGCGCGGTGACCTCGGACAGCCCGCGGCTGCCGTAGTAGCGGCGTGTCAGCACTTCCAGCAGCGGCAGGGGGTCCCGCCCGAGCCGGCCGATCCACTGGCCGATCAGCCGGACGAGCGGCTCGGAGCTGGCCACCATGGCCTGGATCCGCCCGGCACGGTCCGGCGCGTCGGGGTTGTGGTCCAGGTAGCGCAGGTCGTCGCGCACCGCGGCGTAGACCTTGGCGCGGTTGCGGCGCCGCAGCGGCTGGGTGAACCAACGGAACACCACGCCGCGGGCCAGGTCGGACACCATCGGGAAACGCACCTGCGTGGCCTCGACCAGCCGCTCAAGGGTGAGCCCGGCGCGCTCGCTGAGCGACTCGGTCGGCGGCGCGCCGGCCAGCCACTGGCGCAGCAGCTCCGACACGATCGCGACGTTGGTGCTCATCCGCTGCTGGGCCAGGAAGATCCGGAAGACCGCGGCCTCCAGCTCCGGCGTACGGTCGAGGCCGGCGATGCCGTAGTGGGCGAGGACCTTGGTGAGCTTGGCCTGGAAGGCCTCGGTGACTCCGGCGCGCTCGACGTCGAGGCTCTGCAGGTAGCTGTGGAAGGACTCGCGCGGGCTGTGCACCGGGCTGCCCGGCTCGACATCGAGCCCGCCGCTCGGCTTGTTGCGGCTCAGCTCCGACAGGTCGGCGAATACGGTGAGCAGGTCCAGCTCGCTCTCGAGCGGCCGCCCGCCCAGCTCGGCGCGCGCCGCCAGATAGGCCGACAGCACCCGCTCGCGGTCGTGCGGGTCGACGTCGAAGCCGAGCAGCAGGCTGCGCAGATCCTGCAGGCCGCGTTCGACGCGATCGGCCGCGGATGCCGCCGCGGGCTCCGCGGGCAGCTCGATCTCCACGGTCTCGGCGACCGGCTCCGTCTGCTCGGCGCCCCCGTCGGGCAGTGGCTCCAGCCGCATCACCGGCGTGCCGGTCTCGACCTGGCTGCCCACCGACACCGGGCACTCACGGACGCGGGCGCGGAACGGCGCGCGTAGCACCGTCTCCATCTTCATGCTTTCGATCACCAGGATCGGCGCGCCGGACTCGACCTCGTCGCCGAGGGCAAGCGGCGTCGCGACCACCAGCGCGGGTGCGGGGGAGCGGACGACGCCGCCCTCGTCGCCGCTGATCCGGTGCGCGACGCCGTCGACCTCGATCATATGGATCGGCCCGTGGGCCGCCGACACCAGTCGGAACCGACGGCCGTTGACCACGATCTGGCCGCTGTGCTCGTCGAACCGCTCGACCTCGACGTCGACAAGGTGCGGTGCGTCGCCGCCGGAGATGCCGACGCGGAACCGCTTCTGCCCGACCCGGGCCACGCTCACCCGGTAGCCGACACCGCGGAGCTTGAGGTCCAGCGGACGGCCGCTCTCGTGCTGCACCTGCGGGCGCCCGCCGTGCGCGGTGGACAGCAGCCGCTGGCGGCTGACCTCCTCCTCGTTGTGGTAGGCCCGGATCGCGGCGGCGGCCAGAGCGATCGCGGAGTGCCGGTGGCTGACCAGGCGGCCCTCGGCGCGTACGCGGTCGATCCAGCCGGTGTCGGCGCTCGCGTCGATCACCTCGGGCTGGTCGAGCAGGTCGAGCACGAAGCTCTTGTTGGTCGCGCCGCCCTCGATGATCACCGTGGTCTCGGCCATCGCGCGTCGCAGCCGGCCCAGCGCCTGCTCGCGGTCGCTGCCGTAGGCGATGATCTTGGCGATCATCGAGTCGAAGTCGGCCGGGATGCTGTCGCCCTCGCTGACGCCGGTGTCAACGCGGATGCCGGGCCCGGCGGGCAGCACCAGTCGCGCGATGCGGCCCGGGGCGGGCGCGAAGTCGCGATCGGGATCCTCGGCGTTGAGCCTGGCCTCGATGGCGTGGCCGGTCTCGCCCGGCTGGGCGCCGTCCAGCGTCCCGCCGTTCGCCACGTGCAGCTGCAGCCGTACCAGGTCGGTGCCGGTGGTGATCTCGGTGATCGGGTGCTCGACCTGCAGCCGGGTGTTGACCTCGAGGAAGGCGAACAGCTTCTCGCCGGGGTGGTAGAGGAACTCGACGGTGCAGGC
>NZ_DASWSJ010000359.1:0-37590 GCF_036402745.1 Actinophytocola sp.
CCCAGGTCGTTGACCCCGCCGCGCAGTACCTCCACCACACCCGTGTCACCGAGCTTCACCCAGCTCGTCTGGATGTTGTCGATCCGGCCGTGCAGCAGCAGGCGCGCCAACGCGTGCACCGCGCGGTTCTCGAGGTGGGTCGGGCCCGGGCGGGCTATGCCGGCCAGGTACAGCGGCGCGTTCGTGTGTACGAACGGCAGCAGCACGAACTCCGTGAACCCACCGGTCCGCCCCTGCAGGTCCCGCAACAGCTTGAGGTGGGCCACCCAGTGCGACGGGTTGTCGACATGCCCGTACATCATCGTCGAGGTGGTGCGGATGCCCAGCTCGTGTGCCGTCGTCACCACGTCGATCCAGGCCGCGGTGGGCAGTTTGCCCTTCGTGAGGATCCACCGCACGTCGTCGTCGAGGATCTCTGCCGCTGTGCCTGGCAGGGAGTCCACTCCGGACTCTCGGGCGGCGGTCAGCCAGTCGCGGATGGACAGGTTGGTCCTGGACGCGCCGTTGACGACCTCCATCGGCGAGAACGCGTGCACGTGCAGGCCGGGGGCGCGCTTCTTCACCTCGGCCGCGATGTCGAAGTACGCGGTGCCGGGCAGGTCCGGGTGGATCCCACCTTGCATGCAGACCTCGGTGGCGCCCACGGCCCACGCCTGCTCGGCACGCTGGCCGACCTGCTCGATCGACAAGGTATACGCATCGCTGTCGGTGCGGCGTTGGGCGAACGCGCAGAACCGGCAGCCCGTGTAACACACGTTGGTGAAGTTGATGTTGCGGGTGACCACATAGGTCACCTCGTCGCCGACCACGTCCGCGCGCACGGCGTCGGCCAGGGCGGCCAGCGCGTCGATCTCGGCGCCGGCGGACGCGGACAGCAGCGTCAGAGAGTCCTCATCGGACAGTCCACTCGGGTCGGACTCGGCATGCCGCAGCGCGGTGGCGAACTCCGGGCGGACGCCCGAGCCCGCCGGACCTGACACCCGTGACGGCATCGCGGCCACCTGGGAACGCAGCTCTTCCCAGTCCCCGTACACGGAGTCGAAGTCGTCGCGGCGGTCGGTCGTGCGGCCCTCCGTGTCGATGCTGGCGTGCAGGTCGGTGCGACCCGAGTCGATCAGCGCCACCTCCGGCTCCTGCCACGGCCGGCCCACCAGCGGCCGACCGGGCGCGGCGAGCCCCGTCTCGGCGTCGGCCAGGGCGGCGACGTGGCCGGCGACCCGCGGGTCGAGCCAGGGCTCGCCGCGGCGGACGTACTCGGGGTAGATCGGCAGGCGCTCGGCCAGGGTGAAACCGGCGGCCTCGGTGCGCGCGGTGAGCTCGTCGAGCTGCGGCCAGGGGCGCTCGGGGTTGACGTGGTCGATGGTGAGCGGCGAGACGCCACCCCAGTCGTCGATGCCGGCACGCAGCAGCAGCTCGTACTCGCCGCCGATGAGGTTGGGCGGCGCCTGGATGCGCATCTTCGGCCCGAGCACGAGCCGCGCGACCGCGACCGTGGCGGCCAGCTCCTGCGCCTCGACGTCGGCCATGCCGGCCATCGCGGTGTCCGGCTTCGCGCGGAAGTTCTGCACGATGACTTCCTGGATGCCACCGTACTGCCGGGCCACCTTGCGGATGGCGAACAGCGAGTCGACCCGCTCCTCGAGAGTCTCGCCGATGCCGATGAGGATGCCCGTGGTGAACGGGACGTTGCTGCGCCCGGCGTCCTCGAGCACCCGCAGCCGGACCGCGGGCTCCTTGTCGGGCGAGCCGTAGTGCGCGCCGCCCTTCTCCGACCACAGGCGGGTGGCCGTGGTCTCGAGCATCATGCCCATCGACGCCGACACGGGCTTGAGCCGCTGGAAGTCCGTCCAGCTCAGCACGCCCGGGTTGAGGTGCGGCAGGACCCCGGTCTCCTCGAGGACCTTGATCGACATGGCCCGCACATAAGAAAGCGTGTCCGGGTAGCCGGCCTCCTCGAGCCACTCCTTCGCCGCCGTCCACCGGTCCTCGGGCCGGTCGCCGAGGGTGAAGAGCACCTCCGTGCACCCCAGCTCGGCGCCGCGCCGGACGACGTCGAGCACCTCGTCGGGGCTCATGAACGCCGCCGGCACCCGGCCGGGCACCGTGGCGAACGTGCAGTAGTGGCAGCGGTCCCGGCACAGCTTGGTGAGCGGCACGAAGACACTGCGCGAGTGGGTGATGACCCCCGGCCGGCCGGTGGCCTCGAGCCCTGCGTCCCGCACCCGGGAGGCGGCGTCGAGCAGCTGGCCCATCTGCTCACCTCTGGCGTGGAGCAGCGTCTCGGCCTCGGTGCGGTCGAGGGCCACCCCGTCCCGGGCACGTCGCAACGCTCGTCGGACAGCGGACTCGCTGGGTACGAAACCCTCGGTCACGGACACTCCTCCTGGCGAATGTGCAGCCGGTCTGTCCCCAAGCTATCCCCGGTGACCGGCGGCCCGCAGGTGACGGTCATCGCTCATCGACAACCCCGTTCCGCTCTGGATCATTCCTCGTGGCGACCCCGACCGGCTCGGCGTTGAGGAGTACGCGGGTCGCGCCGCGGTGGCCGCGTTGGTGGCGGACCCAGCCGTCGCCGGTGACGTGGCTGGACGCGGCCACCCGTTCGGCGACCTCACCCGCGGCGGCAGGCAGCGCTACTGCTCCCCCACCTGCGCCAACCGCGACGCCGTCCGCCGGCACCGGGCCAAGCTCACCCGGACCGGCTGACGCCCAGGCGCTGGAAGAGCGGGACCGGGAACCAGCCGGTCCGCACGATCGCCCGCCCGAGTGACCGGTCCGGCATCGCCTCCCGCACGGCCTCGCGCAGCGGCGTCGCGGGCATCGCGCGAGCGTCGTAGACCCACAACCGGCCGTCCGGCCGCAGTACCCGCGCCAGCTCGGCGACGACCGGCGCGACGTGCTCCCAGTGGTGGTAGCTCGCCGTCGACACGACCAGGTCGAAGGTGTCGTCCGGGAACGGCACGTCGGCGAGGTCCGCGTGGAGGAAACGCGCCCGGTCGGCGAGCCCGGCCCGCTCGGCCCGCTCGACCGCCACGTCGATGGCGCCCTCGGCCAGGTCGACGCCGTGCACGGTCGCGTCGGGGCGGGCCCGCGCGATGTCCATGGCGAGCCGGCCCGGGCCACACCCGGCGTCGAGGATCGCCGCGCCCGGTCGCGGCTCGGCCAGCAGCACGTCGTCGACGACCCGCCGGTACAGGCCGCCGGCCAGCCGGCGCGCGAACGCGTCGTAGAGCCGGCCGTGCTCGAACAGGCGCTGGGAGCCGCGGATGGCGTGCATGGGAGTCCTCCTGTGAGAAAGTTGTGCTGAGCAACTGTCATAGATGCTAGCGACAACTGTTGCATAGGACAACCATGGAGGCGACGGTGCACGACCGGCTCGACGGGCTGCTCTTCCAGGTGGTGCAGCTGGTCGGCCTGCGGTCCGAGTGGCCGTTCGGCGACGTCACGCTCTCGCTTGCCGACTGCGTGATGCTCTTCGAGCTGGCCGACCGCGGCGAGCTCGCCCAGCAGGACATCGCCGACGCGTTGCGGGTGGACAAGAGCCGGGCCAGCCGCATGGGCGCGTCGATGGAGGAACGCGGCTGGATCGAGCGCGTCCGGGACCCGGCCAACCGGCGGATATACCGCGTCCGGCTGACCGAGGAGGGCAAGCGGGTGGCCGAACAGGCCGCCGGCATCATGCACGAGCGGCACGCCGCCGTCTTCGACGCGCTGACCGACGAAGAGCGCGCCGGACTGACCGTGGGGCTCACCGGGCTGACCCGCGCGCTCAAGGCGCACCCGTTCGGCTGACATACGCCTCCGGGCGTACTCGAGAAGCCGTCGAGACGCTGACGACATCCGCCGCTGACCGGGCCAGTCTTGTGGTCAGGAGGTGGGCGTCATGAAGACCGTGATGCAGGCGATGGGCCGATCACTGCGGCGCAGCTGGGACGAGGGCACCCGGATCGAGCGGACGGCGTTCCTCGTCGGAGGGCTGCTGTTCCTCAGCGGGCTGGTGCACCTGGTCATCCTGACCATCTCCGGCGGGCCGTGGACCGGGCCGATCTCGCTGCGCAAGGCCACGACGTTCGGGCTGTCGTTCGGGCTCACGCTGGCCACGGTCGCGTGGGTCACGCACTTCATCCAGCTCGGCACGGTCGCCCGGCGGGTGCTGCTCGGCGGGTTCACGATCGCCTGCGTGGTCGAGACGACGCTGGTGTCGATGCAGGCCTGGCGCGGGGTGCCGTCGCACTTCAACTTCTCGACCCCGTTCGACGCGGCCGTCGCCGGCACGCTGGCGTTCGGCGGCATGGCCATCGTCGCGCTGACGCTGGGTTTCACGCTGTCGGCGTTCCGCTCGGTGGGCCAGAACTCGCCGAGCATGCGGCTGGCCATGCGGTTCGGCTTCGTGACTCTGATGGTCGCGCTGGGAGTCGGCGCCGCGATGATCGCGGTCGGCGTCACCACGTCGCAGAGCGATCCCGAGCTCGCCTACACCACCGCCGGGTTCCTCAAGCCGGCACACGCGGTCACGATGCACGCGATCCTGGTCATCCCCGGCCTGGCCTGGCTGCTGACGTTCACCACGTGGCCCGAGCGCACCCGGATGCGGATCGTCCAGCTCGGCGCCGGCGGGTACCTGGTGCTCAGCGTGGTCGTGCTGGTCGAGGCGATCACCAAGGTGCCGCCGCTGGCCGCCCCGCTGGTCCCGACGCTGCTGTCGATCGTCGGCCTCGCGGCCCTGGTCACGGCCGGTGTCATCGGGATCTACGGCGCGCTGTACCGGCGTCCCGAGGTGGCGGGCGACCAGGAAATCACCAGAGACGCGCGATCATTTACCGACGTGGGTGCATGAATCAGTAACCTGAGGGGATGCCCGCCAGAAAGTCGAAGACCGGCCGGACCCAGCAGGAACGCAGCGCCGCAATGCGCAAGCGGCTGCTCGACGCCACCGTGGAGTGCCTGGTGCGGTACGGCTACGCGGGCACCACGACCACTCGGGTCACCGAGCTGGCCGGGGTCACCCGCGGCGCCCAGGTCCACCACTTCCCCACCCGCGCCGACCTGGTCGCCGCCGCCGTGCGGCACCTCGCGGCCAAGCGCGCCGAGCTGGCGTTCGAGAAGATCGACGCGGTGCGCCGGGCACCCGACCCGCTCGACGCGGCGCTCGACCTGATGTGGGAGATCCACCAGGGCCCAATCCTCTACGCGACGATCGAGATGTGGGTGGCCGCGCGGACCGACCTCGAGCTGCGCGCGCAGCTCGCCGCGGCGGAGCCGGAGGCGCGGACGGCGGTGCTGGAGTTCTCCGCGTCGGCGTTCGGCGAGCACGCGGACAACCCGCGGTTCCGGCACGCGATGTACACCGCGCTGGACACGGTGCGCGGCATCCAGCTGCTCGGACTGTCCAATCCGGACACCGCGGAGCAGGACGCCCGGTGGAAGCGCGCGAAGGCCGACCTGCGGGTGCTGATCGACGGGGTGCTCGGTCAGCTGCCGGAGCGCATCAGCGGCGCGAGGTAGGCGCGGGCGAAGGTCCGCACGGCCTCGTCGGTGTCCAGTGGTATGGCGCTCTCCGGCATCAGCGTGAACGAGATCGCCAGCCGCACGAACACCTCCGCCGCGCCGGCCGGCGTCCGGTCGTCCGACGGTGCGGGCTCGTCCGGCGCCTGCTGGACGAGGAAGTCGCGGGCGGCGGCCACCACCAGGCCGCCGTTGGTGGTGAGGTGGGGCAGCAACGCCTCCGGGTCGGCGGCCAGCAGGCGGTTGAGCAGCCGGTCCGTGCGGGCGTAGCGCACGCCCACGACGAAGCCCTCGACCAGGCGCTCCTCCGCGGTGTCGAGGCCGGCGACCGCCTCGGCGATGCTGGCGAAGAATCGCCGGGACTCGCGGACGAGCACCGCCTGCACGAGCGCGTCCTTGCCGTCGAAGCGCCGGTACAGCGTCGCGCGCGAGACGCCCGCGCGGCGGGCGACGACGTCGACGTTGGTGCGCCGCAGGCCGTAGGTGAGGAACTCCGCGAGCGCGGCGTCCACAATGGACTCCCCCACCGCGTCCGTGTCGGGCTCGGCCAGGACCAGGTCCAGCAGGCTCATCCGAGTGGCCCGATCCCGGTCCGCGCGTAGCCGCGGCGGGCGCGCTCGGTGTAGCGCAGCCGCGCCGGCACGAGGGGCCAGACGGTGCTCACCGCGCGCCGGAACCGCCGGTGCCGGCGCTCGTCGCGGGCGGTCCACCGCTCACCGATCTGCTGGCGGACCGGTTCGGGCAGCGTGCCGACCGAGAGCCACCACAGCGGCTTGGCGCTCGGCCGGCGCAGCAGCCGGTACAGCGGCGCCGGCACCAGGGGGAAACTGACCGGCGGCTCCTTGGCGAACTCGATCAGCCCCCGCGCGGACGGCGTGATCACCAGCTCCTCGCGGCACATGCGGTCGAAGTAGACCTGGAAGCTCGCCCAGTCCGGCGGCACGACCCGGTCGCTGACCCCGTAGGCCCGGTACACCTGCCGCGACTCGGCGTAGAGCTGCTCCTTGTCCGCCTCGCTCATCGGGTGGTCGAAGAGCTCGATCAGCTGGAACAGCGCGTCGAAGATCGTGGCGTGCGCCCAGAAGTACACGTCGGGGTCGAGCGCGTGGTAGCGCCGGCCCTGACCGTCGAGGCCCTTGATGTGCGTGTGGTAGTCGCGGATCTTGCGAGCGGTGCGCCCGCCGTGCGGCCAGTCGAACGTGACACCCTGGATCTCCGGCACCGAGCGCAGCACCCGCTCCCACGGCTCGGTGAAGAAGTCCGAGTGCTGCTCGACCCCCGCGCCGAGACCGGGATGCATGAGCTGCAGCAGGCCGGCCTTGACCAGCAGCAGGTAGCCGCGCACCTCGCCGGCGTAGCGCCAGTGCAGTGTGCCCGGCCCGGGCACCTCGAGCTCCGGTTCGGCCCGCGTCGCCTCAGCCGTCATGACCGCCACCCCGCCTGAGTCGATGAGACATTCGTGCATCTTTGTATCACGCCGCGTGGACCGGAGACGATGGTAGCCATAGACATAATGTCCATGTACGGTATCCGCGTGGGACCGAACGGGCCGACCACCGGCTACCTCATCTGGCGTCTGTCCACCAAGTGGCGCGCCGACGTCGACCGGGCGCTGGCGCCGCTCGGCCTCACCCACGCGCAGTTCGCCGTCCTCGGCGCGCTCTCCACGCTCGCCAGGGACGGGCAGCGGCCCAACCAGCGGCGGCTCGCCGCCTTCACCGGCCTCGAGCCGCTCTACGTGTCCCGGCTGGCCAGGGCGCTGGAAGCGGCCGGGCTGGTCGAGCGACCGGCCGACCCGGCCGACCCGCGCGCGGTGCGGCTCGCGCTCACCGACCGCGGGCGCGACGTCGTCGCCGAGGCGGCCGGCATCGTGCACGAGCGGCACGCCGCGCTCACCGCGGCGATCGGCGGGCCGGACGGGTCGCGCGACCGCGAGCTGCGCGCCACCCTCCTGACCCTGCTGGACGACACACCCCTGGTACAGCACAACGAAAGCGAGCCCACCATGACCCGACCACGCGTCTTCAACGGCGAGCACATCGGCGTCGCCGCGGCGGCCAGCCGCTCCGTGCTGGACGCGCTGCTCGACACCGCGGGCATCACGTTCCTGCAGTGGGTCGTCCTGCGCAGGCTCGCCGGCATGGAAACACCGGTCACGCGCGACGCCGCCGCGGACGCGGTGCCCCCGGTGGCCGGCGACCGCGCGGCGGTGTTGCGGACCCTGGACGAGCTGGCGGGCGCCGGCCTGGTTCAGGCCGGCGACACCGGCACCGTGACGCCGACCGCACGCGGCCGGCAGGTCTTCGAGGAGATCACCGCGGCGGCGGTCCGCGCGGGTGACAAGCTCTTCGACGGCATCTCCGCCGACGACCAGCTCGTCACCAAGAAGGTGCTCGACCTGATCACCGAGCGGGCCCAGGCCGTGCGGGCGGAGCTGACCGGTCAGGCGCTGTAGTCGTAGAAGCCGCGGCTGCTCTTCTTGCCGAGCAGCCCCGCGTCCACCATGCGCAACAGCAGCGGCGGCGGCGAGTAGAGCGGCTCCTTGAACTCGGCGTACATCGACTCGGCGATGGCCTTCGTGGTGTCGAGGCCGATCAGGTCGGTGAGCGCGAGCGGGCCCATCGGGTGCGCGCAGCCCTGCACCATGCCGGTGTCGATGTCCTCCGCCGACGCGAAGCCCGACTCGAGCATCCGGATCGCGGACAGCAGGTAGGGCACCAGCAGCGCGTTCACGACGAAGCCCGCGCGGTCCTGGGAGAGGATGACCTCCTTGCCCAGCACCGTCTCCACAAAGGACTCCGCACGCTCCTTCGTGGACTCGCCGGTGAGCAGCGAGGGCACCAGCTCGACCAGCTTGAGCACCGGCACCGGGTTGAAGAAGTGGATGCCGATCACCTGCTGCGGCCGCGACGTGGCCATGCCCAGCTTCATGATCGGGATCGACGACGTGTTCGACGCGAAGATCGCCTCGGGGTCGGCGATGACCTTGTCCAGCGAGGTGAACACGTCGGTCTTGATCGGCTCGTTCTCCGCGACCGCCTCGACCACGAGCTGGCGGTCGGCGAACTCGCCGAGGTCCGTGCTGAACCGCATCCGGCCCAGCGCCGCGTCCCGGCCGGCCTCGTCGAGCTTGCCGCTGCGCACCGCCCTGGCCAGGGACTTCTCCACCCGGGCCCGGCCGGCGTCGAGCGCGTCCTGGCTCACCTCGCTGACGATCACGCCGAGCCCCGCCCGCGCGCAGACCTCCGCGATGCCCGACCCCATCAGCCCACAGCCGACGACCCCAACCCGCTCGATACTCATGACAGCCCCTCGCGGTCGCCCCGTGTCATGTCTCGCTCGCAAGCTCGCTCAAGGAACCCTCCGTAGTCAGACGTTGCGCCGGTACTGACCGCCGACCTCGAAGAAGGCGTCGGTGATCTGACCGAGCGTGCACACCCTAGCGGCGTCCATCAGCACTCCGAACACATTCTCCTCGTTGGCGACCGCATCGCGCAGCCGCCGGAGTGCGACGACCGCATCGCTCCGGTGCTTCTCCTGGAAGGCTCGAGTGCGCTCGACCTGGGAGCGCTTCTCGTCCTCGGTGGCCCTGGCCAGCTCGATGGTCGGCAGCTCCTCGGCGTTGTCCTTGTTCGGCAGGAACGTGTTGACCCCGATCAGCGGCAGCGAGCCGTCGTGCTTGCGCTGCTCGTAGAGCATCGACTCGTCCTGGATGCGACCGCGCTGGTAGCCGGTCTCCATCGCGCCGAGCACGCCGCCGCGCTCGGACAGCCGCTCGAACTCGACGAGCACGGCCTCCTCGACCAGGTCGGTCAGCTCGTCGATGATGAACGAGCCCTGCAGCGGGTTCTCGTTCTTCGACAGGCCCCACTCCTTGTTGATGATCAGCTGGATGGCCATCGCGCGGCGCACCGAGCTCTCCGTCGGCGTGGTGATGGCCTCGTCGTAGGCATTGGTGTGCAACGAGTTGCAGTTGTCGTACAACGCGCACAGTGCCTGCAGCGTGGTGCGGATGTCGTTGAAGTGCATCTCCTGCGCGTGCAGCGACCGGCCGGACGTCTGCACGTGGTACTTGAACTTCTGCGACCGCTCGTTGGCGCCGTAGCGCTCGCGCATCGCGACCGCCCAGATCCGCCGGGCCACCCGGCCGATGACGCTGTACTCGGCGTCGAGGCCGTTGGAGAAGAAGAACGACAGGTTCGGCGCGAAGTCGTCGATGTCCATGCCGCGGGCCAGGTAGGACTCGACGTAGGTGAACCCGTTGGCGAGCGTGAACGCCAGCTGGCTGATGGGGTTGGCGCCGGCCTCGGCGATGTGGTAACCGGAGATCGACACCGAGTAGAAGTTGCGGACCTTGTTGGTGATGAACCACTCCTGGATGTCGGCCATCATCCGCAGGCTGAACTCCGTGGAGAAGATGCACGTGTTCTGGCCCTGGTCCTCCTTGAGGATGTCGGCCTGCACGGTGCCGCGGACGTTGGCCAGCGCCCACGCGGTGATCTCCGCCCGCTCGTCGTCGGAGGGCTGGCGGCCGTGCTCGGCGGCGAACCTCTCGACGTTCTGGTCGATCGCGGTGTTGAGGAAGAACGCGAGGATGGTCGGCGCCGGGCCGTTGATCGTCATGGAGACCGAAGTGGACGGTGCGGTGAGGTCGAAGCCGTCGTAGAGCGCGCGCATGTCGTCGTGCGTCGCGATCGAGACGCCGGAGGTGCCGACCTTGCCGTAGATGTCCGGCGGGGTGTCCGGGTCGTGCCCGTAGAGGGTCACCGAGTCGAACGCGGTGGACAGCCGGGTGGCCTCAGAGCCCTCGGACAGGTAGCGGAAGCGGCGGTTGGTGCGGAACGCGTCGCCCTCGCCGGCGAACATCCGGGCCGGGTCCTCGCCGTCGCGCTTGAACGGGAACACGCCGGCGGTGAACGGGAAGTAGCCCGGCAGGTTCTCCTTGCGCAGGAAGCGAAGCAGCGAGCCGTCGTCGTCGAGCCGCGGCAGCGCCACCCGCGGGACCTTCGTTCCGGACAGCGTCTCCCGCCACAACTGGGTGTGCAGCTCCTTGTCGCGGACCTTCACCACCAGCTCCTCGCCGGTGTAGGCATCCTTGAGCGTGCGGTAGCTCGCCAGCAGGTCCTCGGTGTCCCGCTCGACCCGGCGCCCGGCCTCCGCCACCAGCGCCTCGATGTCCGAAGTGGACGATCCGGCCCGGTCGAGGGCCGCCCGGGCCTGGGTGAGCGCGGCGTGCTCGCGCACGGCGGCCACCTGCGCGTCGGTGTCGCCGTGGTAGCCGCGGACGGTCTCGGCGATGTCGGCGAGGTAGCGCACCCGCTGTGCGGGCACCACGGTGGCCGCGCGGGTGGACACCCGGCCGTCGACCGGCGCGAGGGTCGGCTCGCTGACCGGCAGCCCGGCCTCGGCGAGCAGGTCGCGAGTGTGGTGGTAGAGCGCGGTGACGCCGTCGTCGTTGAAGGTGGCGGCGCTCGTGCCGAACACCGGCATGTCCTCCCAGGAGGCGCCGAACGCCTCCCGGTTGCGCACCAGCTGGCGGGAGACGTCGCGGCGCGCGTCCTCCGCGCCCCGGCGCTCGAACTTGTTGATGGCCACGACGTCGGCGAAGTCGAGCATGTCGATCTTCTCGAGCTGCGAGGCGGCGCCGAACTCGGGCGTCATCACGTACAGCGAGGTGTCGACGAACGGCACGATGGCCGCGTCGCCCTGGCCGATGCCGGGGGTCTCGACGATCACGAGGTCGTTGCCCGCCGCCTTGGCCGCGGCGATCGCGTCGGTGAGGCCCTCGGGGACCTCGGCGACCGCGCCGCGGGTGGCCATGGAGCGGAAGAACACCTGGTCACCGTCGCCGCCGGGGACGCCCGCGATGCCGCCGAGGGTGTTCATCCGGATGCGGTCGCCGAGCAGCGCGCCACCGCCGCGCCGGCGGGTCGGGTCGACCGCGAGCACCGCGACGCGCAGCTTGTCCTGCTGGTCGAGGCGGAACCGGCGGACGAGCTCGTCGGTGAGCGAGGACTTGCCGGAGCCGCCGGTGCCGGTGATGCCGAGGACCGGCACCCTCCTGCGCTCGGCGGTCTCGCGGATCTGGGTGAGCGTGGCGTCGTCCAGGCGGCCGGCCTCGATCTTGGTGATGACCTGGGCGAGCGCGTCATGGTGCCCGGCGTAGAGCGTGTCGAGCGCGGGCTCGGGCCGGTCGGCGAGGTCGACGTCGCAGGCCTCGATCATCGAGTTGATCATGCGGGCGAGACCGAGCTGCTGGCCGTCGTCCGGGGAGAAGATGCGCGCCACGCCGCGCCCGTGGAGGAGCTCGATCTCCTCGCGGACGATGACGCCCCCGCCGCCGCCGAAGACCTTGACGTGGCCGGCGCCGTGCTCGTTGAGCAGCTCGACCAGGTAGCTGAAGTACTCGACGTGGCCGCCCTGGTAGGCGCTGATCGCCACGCCCTGGACGTCCTCCTGGATGGCGGCGCGGACGACCTCGCGGACGGAGCGGTTGTGGCCGAGGTGGATGACCTCGGCGCCCTGCGACTGCAGGATGCGGCGCATGATGTTGATCGCCGCGTCGTGCCCGTCGAACAGGCTCGCGGCGGTGACGAACCGAACTGGGTTCGCGGGGCGGTGCAGCGCTGGGACGTCAGCCATAAGAATAGTTTGATGTCCTACTTTCCGACGTGCAACCAATGTGGTCCACATCTCCCCGTTCTTTGCTAACGCGACGCCGCGACCTGCGATGATGGCGGGGCTCTCGACACTAGGTCGACACGTTAGGAGAATCCGTGGTTCCGGAGTCGGTGCGCCGGATGCTCGATGACGACCTCGCCTCGCGCTCGCTGGGCATCACGCTGGTCGACGCCGGGACCGGTTACGCGGTGGTCCGGATGACCGTCACCGACACGATGGTGAACGGCCACGACATCGCCCACGGCGGGTTCGTGTTCCTGCTCGCCGACACGGCGTTCGCATGCGCGTGCAACAGCCACGGCCCGGTCACCGTGGCCGCCGGCGCGGACGTCACGTTCGTCGCGGCCGCCCGCCGCGGCGACGTGCTGGAGGCGCGGGCGCAGGAACGCGTGGTGTACGGCCGCAGCGGCATCTGCGACGTCACCGTGTACCGCGGCGACGAGGTGATCGCCGAGTTCCGCGGCCGCAGCCGCACGCTCCGCTAGGGGCGCGTCCGGCGGATCTGCAACACCGACAGCGACCGCTCTCCGCGCGAACCGCGCGGCCAGGGTCCGTCGGACGTGCCCTACTCGAGCAGGCCGGCGGCGAGCTCGTGCAGGCCCGCTTCCAGGCGCTTGGTCTCGCCGCGTTCGAGGAGGCGGAGGATCGGCTCCGCCTGGAGGCCGCCCAGGAGCAGGTCGGCCAGGAGCGGGGCGTCGAGCTCCGGGCGCTCGGCCTCGATGAGCTCGGTGATGTGGCCGTGCCAGAACAGGTAGACCGGGTGATCCTCGCCGTGGGCTCGGGGGGAGACGGCCTGGCCCAGCGCCGCCAGCAGGCCCTTGTTGCGGCCGACCAAGTCGACCACCGCGGACAGGAACGCCAGCAGGCGCTCGCGCGGCGGGGCGCCGGGGCCCAGCGGCGGCGGGCCGCTCTCGACGGCCTCGTTGAGACCGCGGGCGCGCTCCTGCATCAGCGCGATCATCAGGCCCATCCGGTTGCCGAAGCGGTGGAACACTGTCCCCTTACCGACCCCCGCGGCGGCCGCGACCTGCTCGATCGTCACCTCGTCCGGGCGGTGGCGGGTCAGCAGGTCCTCGGTCGCCAGCAGGATCGCGCGCCGGTTGCGTGCCGCGTCGGCACGTTCGCGCCGCTGTCCGGGCATGGCCCTCCTTCGGGGACGTCGTGGACAACTGGACCGCCGGTCCAGTACGGTTAAGTCGACCGTAAGTCCAGTTAAGGGAGAATACCGTGCGTCGAGTCCGTTATCACGCCTATGGCGGCCCGGAGGTACTGCGGGTCGAGGAGGCCGACGTCCCGGACCCCGGCCCGGGCCAGGTGCGCATCGCGACCGAGCTGATCGGGGCCAACTTCATCGACAGCAAGTTCCGGCAGGGCTTGGGCGCGAAGTACAACCGCCCGATGCCCGCGACGCTGACCGGCGACGTGGTCGGCAGGGTCGAGGCGGTCGGGCCCGAGGTGGATCCCGGGTTGACCGGCCGCCGGGTCGCGGCCCTGAGCGAGGACGCCTTCGCCGACCACGTCCTGGCCGACGCGCAATGGGCAGCGACCGTCCCGGACGGACTGGACGACGGCTCGGCGACGATGTTGCCGCTGGCCGCGCCGGTCGCGCTGGGGACGTTGCGCAGCGGCCGCCTCTCCCCCGGCGAGACCGTGCTGGTGCACGCCGCGGCGGGTGGGATCGGCCACCTCGCCGTGCAGCTGGCCAAGCTGCTCGGCGCGGGGACGGTGATCGCGACCGCGGGCTCTGCGGCCAAGCTCGACTTCGCCCGCGCCCAGGGCGCCGACGTGGCCATCGACTACACGCGCGACGACTGGCCGGACCAGGTGCGCGCGGCCGCCCCGGGTGGGGTGGACGTGGTACTCGACTCGGTCGGCGGACAGACCATGCTGCAGAGCCTGGATCTGCTAGCGCCCTACGGCCGCCTGGTCGCCTACGGGATAGCGTCGGGCGAGCTGATCGACGTGCCGCTGGCGAAGCTGTTCCAGATGCGCGCGGCGGCGGGGTTCTCGCTGATGGCGTGGCGCGCGGGGCGGCCGGAGGAGGCCGCGGCCTCGGTGGCCGAGCTGACCGACCACTTCGCGACGGGCCGCCTGCACACGACGGTCCACGCCCGGCTACCCCTGGCAGAGGTGGCGAAGGCCCACCAGCTCCTCGACGACCGCGCCCAGCTGGGCCGCATCCTGTTGGTGCCCTAGCCGGCGAGTTCCAGTAGTGGCTCGGCGGCGGCGGTGTCGGTGATCAGGGTGGTCACCATGCCCGAGCGCAGCACCGCGTCGATGGCCTCGGCCTTCGGCGCGGTGTAGCCGAGCGCGATGACCTCCGGCACCGCCCGGAGCTCCTCCGTGCTCACCGCCAGCACGTGGTGCGCGAGGCCCGTGGACAAGGCGTTGCCGTCACCGTCGAAGAGTCTGGCGGTGACCTCCGCGACCGCGCCCCGCCGGCCGATCGCGTCGCGCTCGGCGGGGTCGAGCGCGTCGTACACAGTGGACTCCCCCGGCGCCCACGCGCCGATCGACACCACTGCCTTCGTGAGGTTGCGGAACTGGCCGAAGGTCTCCGCGATCCCCGGCTGCCGGCGCAGGATGTCCGTGGTCCGCCGGTCGGGCAGCACCAGCGGGCCGTAGATCGGGTACGCGTCCCCACCGCCGACCCTGGCCACCCGGGTGACGGTCTCGACCGAGCGGTCCCGCATGTCGATCCCCGCCTGCACCCCGCACAGCTGCACCACCGGCACCCGCGCCAGCGTGGCGACCGACTCGGCCATCACGTTGACCGACCGCGCCCAGGACAGGCCGAGCACGTCGTCCTTCGTCACCATCTCCGACAGCACCAACGCCGCGAGCGCGCCGATGTGCCGCCGCACGGCCGGCCGGCCACCGGCCGAAAGCGCTCGTTCGAGCACTAGGACACGATTCAGACCGTAGGCCGAGCGCACCTCGTCGGACAGCGTGACGTCGACCGGCACGCCGAGGTCGAACTCGACCCGCACGAGCCCGGTTTCCCTTGCATTGTCGAGGATCCTGGCCACCTTGAACCGGCTGATGCCGAACTCCTCGGCGATCTCCAGCTTGGAGTGGCCGAGCACGTAGAACCGGCGCGCGATCGCGGCCGCGGCAATCGACTTCGTCGGGCTCAATCGTCGAGCCTGCGCGCTCATTTGAGCAATCTAACACGAAATCTGCCCGAAAGGTTGACGTAATTCACAGGGAAGTCCTTCAATGCAATGACCACGTCATGTGGTGGACATCTGAATAGGTGCTCAAATGAGCGTCCAACGAGGGAGGCCGCATGCGAGCAGCAATCGTCGACACGCCGGGTTCGATCCGCGTGGGCGACGTACCCGATCCCAAGCCGGAACCACGACACGTGGTCGTGAAGGTGGGCGCCTGCGGCATCTGCGGCACGGACCTGCACATCGCGGACGGACACTTCCCGCCCACCCCCTACCCGATCGTTCCCGGGCACGAGTTCGCCGGTGAGATCGTCCAGCTCGGCGCCGACGTCAGCGGCTGGTCGGTCGGCGACCGGGTCGCCGTGGACCCGTCGCTGTTCTGCGGCTACTGCGGCCCCTGCCGCGACGGGCACGGCAACCTCTGCGAGAACTGGGGCGCCACCGGCGACACGGTCAGCGGCGCGTTCGCCGAGTACGTCGCGGTGCCCTCGGCCAACTGCTACCGGATGCCCGACGACCTGAGCTGGCAGCAGGGCGCGCTCGTCGAGCCGCTGTCCTGCGCGGTGCACGGCGTGCGCCGGATCGGCGTCGAGGCGGGCGAGCGGTTCCTCGTCATCGGCGCCGGCACCATGGGCCTGCTGATGCAGCAGCTCCTGCAGAACGCCGGCGCGGTCGTCACGGTGGTCGACCGGGACACCTCCCGGCTCGGCCGGGCCACCGACCTCGGCGCGCGAGCCGTGGCCGGCGACGTGACCGAGCTCGACGGCGAGCGGTTCGACGCGGCGGTGGACGCCACCGGCGCGGCACCCGCCATCGAGGCCGCGTTCGACTCGCTGCGCCGCGGCGGGCGGCTGCTCGTGTTCGGCGTCGCGCCGGCCGAGGCGCGGATCGCGCTGTCGCCGTTCCGGATCTACAACGACGAGATCACCGTGGTCGGCTCGATGGCCGTGCTGCACAGCTTCGGCCGCGCGCTCGACCTGGTCGCCACCGGCGCGATCGACTCCGCCCCGCTGCTCACCCACACGCTGCCGCTCGAGGAGTACCCGGCCGCGCTGGACCTGATGCGCAGCGGCGCCGGGCTGAAGGTGCAGGTGCTGCCATGACCCGCCCGGCGAGGCTCGCCCTGCTCGTGGTCGCCGCGCTGCTCGGCGTCGCCGGGTGCGCGGGGGCCGGCGCGGTCGGCTCCGGCGGCCGCACGCTGGTCGTGGCGATCGTGGCCAACCCGCAGATGCAGGACGCGATCGAGCTGTCCAGCCAGTTCGAGCACGACACCGGGATCACGCTGCGGTTCGTGACGCTGCCGGAGAACCAGGCCCGGGCGAAGATCACCGCGTCGGTGGCCACCGGCGGCGGCGAGTTCGACGTGGTGATGATCAGCAACTACGAGACGCCGCAGTGGGCGCAGAACGGGTGGCTGGAGAACCTCGAGCCGTACCTCAAGCGGAGCAGCGGCTACGACGAGGGCGACTTCATCCCCAGCATCCGCACCTCACTGTCCTACAAGGACTCGATGTACGCGGTGCCGTTCTACGGCGAGTCCTCGTTCCTGGCCTACCGCAAGGACCTCTTCGCCAAGGCCGGGCTCACCATGCCGGCCCGGCCGACCTGGCGGCAGGTCGCCGACTTCGCCGCCAAGCTCGACGACGCCGCGGCCGGCGTGTCCGGGATCTGCCTGCGTGGCAAGCCGGGCTGGGGCGAGAGCCTGGCCCCGTTCACCACGGTGGCCAACACGTTCGGGGCCAGCTGGTTCGACGAGAACTGGAACGCGCGGCTCACCTCACCGCAGTTCCGCGCGGCGGCGAAGTTCTACGTCAACCTGGTGCGCGACCACGGCGAGGTCGGCGCGTCGAGCGCGGGCTTCTCCGAGTGCGGCACGCGCTACGCCCAGGGTCAGGCGGCCATGTGGTACGACGCCACGGTCATGGCCGGCACCAACGAGGACCCGGCCAGCAGCAAGATCGTCGGCAGGTCGGGTTACGTTCCCGCGCCGGTCGAGAAGACCAAGAGCAGTGGCTGGCTCTACACCTGGGCGCTCGCGATGCCGAAGGTGGCCCAGGACAAGCAGGGCGCGTGGGAGTTCATGCGCTGGATGACCGACAAGCAGTTCGTGCGGTCGGTCGGCGACAAGTTCGGCTGGAACGCGGTGCCGCCCGGCTGCCGCAAGTCCACCTACGACATCACGGAGTACACCGACGCGGCCAAGGCCTACGCCCAGCCGACGCTGGACTCGATCAACGAGGCCACCCAGCAGAACACGATGGCGAACCCCGTGCCCTACCCGGGCATCCAGTTCGTCGGCATCCCCGAGTTCCAGGATCTCGGCACCCGGGTGAGCCAGCAGCTCTCCGCCGCGATCGCCGGCCAGATCTCGGTCGACGAGGCGCTGGCGCAGTCCCAGGAGTACGCCGACACGGTCGGCCAGTCCTACCGGGAGACGCGATGACCTCCTCAGTCCTGCCCTCGAGCGTGGCGGCGCCGGCCGAGTCGGCGTCGGCGCCGAAGCAGGCGAGCGGCATCCGCAGCGCTGCGTGGAGGCGGCGCCTGCCCCTGCTGCCCGCGCTCGTCTTCACGATCGTCGTGACGCAGATCCCCTTCGTGCTCACGGTGATCTACTCGTTCCAGTCCTGGAACCTGGTGCGGCCCGGCTCGCGGCACTTCGTCGGGCTGCAGAACTACCTCGACGTGTTCGTCGACAGCCAGTTCCGCACCGCGCTGCTCAACACGGTGGTGCTGACGATCGTCAGCGTGCTGCTGTCGCTGCTGATCGGGCTCGGCCTCGCGGTGCTGCTCGACCGCAAGATGATGGGCCGCGGCGTGGTCCGCACGCTGCTGATCACGCCGTTCCTGATCCTGCCGGCGGCCGGCGCGCTGCTGTGGAAGACGACGATGTTCGACCCGACCTACGGCCTGCTGAACTTCGTGTTCGGCGGGTCCACCGACTGGCTGGCGGAGTACCCGCTCGCGTCGGTGATGACGCAGGTCATCTGGCAGTGGACGCCGTTCATGACGCTGCTGATCCTGGCCGGCCTGCAGAGCCAGTCCAAGGAGGTGCTCGAGGCGGCGCAAGTGGACGGTGCGGGCAAGTGGCGCACGTTCGTGTCGATCACGCTGCCGCAGCTGTCCCGGTACCTGCAGCTGGCCACGCTGCTCGGCGCCATCTACATCGTGAACAGTTTCGACGCGATCTTCCTGATGACCCAGGGCGGGCCGGGTATCGCCAGCACCAACCTGCCCTACTACATCTACCAGCGGGCGTTCCAGGGCTTCGACATCGGCCAGTCCTCGGCGATGGGCGTGGTCGTGGTCATCCTGACCATGATCGTGGCGACCTTCGCGCTGCGGCTGATGTTCCGGACGTTCTCGGTGAGCGGCGGGGTGAAGTGACATGACCACTGTAGACAGTGCGGTTCCCCTGCGGCGCAGGCGCAAGCGCAGGATCGGCCCGGTGTCGCTGTCCGCGCTCACCTGGGTGCTCGCCATCCTGTTCGTGTTCCCGCTGATCTGGATGATCCTCACGTCGTTCAAGCAGGAGGCCGACGCCTACACCGACCCGCCGCGGCTGTTCTTCAAGCCGACGCTGGAGCAGTTCGCCGGGGTCGTCGACCGCGGCTTCCTGCCCTACCTCGCGAACTCCGCGTTCGTGACGGTGCTGGTGACGTTCGTCGTGCTGCTGTTCGCGATACCCGCGGCGTACGCCTTGTCGCTCGCACCGGTGAAGGGCACCAGCAACGCGCTCGGCTTCTTCCTGTCCACCAAGATGCTGCCGGTCGTCGCGGCGATCATCCCGCTGTACGTGATCTCGCAGAACCTCAAGCTGCTGGACAACGTGTGGGCGCTGATCATCCTGTACACGTCGATGAACCTGCCGCTCGCGATCTGGATGATGCGGTCGTTCTTCCTCGAGGTGCCGACCGAGATGATCGAGGCGGCCCGGGTCGACGGGGCCAACCTGCCGACGCTGCTGTACAAGATCATCCTGCCGGTGGTGGCGCCCGGCATCGCGGCCACGGCGCTGATCTGCGTGATCTTCTCGTGGACCGAGTTCTTCTACGCGGTGAACCTCACCGCGGCGCGCGCCGGCACGGTGCCGGTGTTCCTGGTCGGCTTCATCACCAGCGAGGGCCTGTACTGGGCGCAGCTGTCCGCGGCGGCGCTGCTGGCCTCGCTGCCGGTGATGATCGTGGGCTGGATCGCGCAGAACCACCTGGTGCGGGGCCTGTCCATGGGCGCCGTCAAGTGACCCGCTGGCAAGGAGTTCATCATGGCTGAAGTCGTGTACGCAGAGGCCTCGCGGGTCTACCCCGGGGCGCACCAGGTGCGGGCCGTCGACCGCCTGGACCTCGCGGTGCCGGACGGGGAGTTCCTCGTGCTGGTCGGGCCGTCGGGGTCCGGCAAGTCCACCGCGCTGCGGATGCTCGCCGGTCTGGAGGACGTCGACGAGGGCGCGATCCGGATCGGTGACCGGGAGGTGACGGACCTGCCGCCGAAGGACCGCGACATCGCGATGGTGTTCCAGTCCTACGCGCTGTACCCGCACATGACCGTGGCGGACAACATGGCCTTCGCGCTGCGGCTGCGCGGGATGTCCAAGGTGGACATCGCCACCAAGGTCAAGGACGCCGCCGCGCTGCTCGATCTGACCAAGTACCTCGACCGCAAGCCCAAGGCGCTCTCCGGCGGGCAACGCCAGCGGGTGGCGATGGGCCGGGCGATCGTGCGCGAGCCCAGCGTGTTCCTGATGGACGAGCCACTGTCCAACTTGGACGCCAAGCTCCGGGTGGAGACCAGGGCGAATATCGCCCAGCTCCAGCAGCGCCTCGGGACGACCACGATCTACGTCACCCACGACCAGGTCGAGGCGATGACCATGGGTGACCGGGTGGCCGTGCTCAAGGACGGGGTGCTGCAGCAGATCGCCGCGCCGCGCGAGCTGTACGACCGGCCGGAGAACGTGTTCGTGGCAGGCTTCATCGGCTCGCCGGCCATGAACCTGAGCACCCGCCCGCTCACCGACACCGGCGTGCGCCTCGGCGATCTCGAGGTGCCGCTGTCCCGGTCCACCCTGGACGCCGGCCTCACGTCGGTGACGCTGGGCGTGCGTCCGGAGGCCCTGCGCCTGGCCGGCCCCGACGACCCGGGGTTCGCCCTTCGGGTCGAGCTGGTGGAGGAACTGGGCGCCGACGCGTACCTCCACGGCAAGCTGGAGACCGGCGACCGCATCGTGGTCCGCGTCGACGGCCGCACCCCACCCCGCCTGAACGAGTCGGTCCACGTAGCCCTCCGCGACGCGACCGAGATCCACCTGTTCCACCCGGAGACCGGACTACGCCTGGAGAACTGAGCCCGCCCCCGGCGAGCGGCGACTGCTGCGGCAGGACGCCGCTCGCCTCCGGGCGCGGCCCGCGGATAGCGCGGGGGGTTCGGTGCGGAGTGCGTGGAGCCGTCTGCCGTGACCGGGCGCGCCGTGGCGTGGCCGCTGCCGGGCGGCGAACGCGAATGGTCGCGGATCGCCGGGGGCCGTGGCGCCGGAATGGTTGGGCTCAGTGCAGCGTCAGGAACACCGCGCCGCCGGCCAGTGGGCCCAGGAGGGCGCCCGCCACGACCTGCGGCACGGTGTGGTCGGCGACCGCCACGCGGGACCAGCAGACCAGGGCCACCAGGAGGGTGAGCAGGAGCAGCCACGGGCCGTAGAGGAACGCCACCATCGCCACCGCGCCGGCGGCGACCGTCGCGTGGACCGAGATCTTCCACCAGCGGGTGATCACCAGGCAGGCCACCAACGTGAGGATCATCGACCACGCCAGGGCCACCACCTCGCGCGGGGCGCCGCCCACGAGCATGATCGCCATGCCGGCCGCCGCGGACAGCAGGCACACCAGCAGCGGCACGGTCCGGTGGGCGCGGTCGCGTACCCAGTGCCCGTCCCAGTGGCCGCGGCGGGCGCCGCGGACCACGAAGGCCATCGGCAGGACGCTGTAGAACACCGCCACCAGCACGCCCCAGCCGAGCGTGGCGACGACGTCCGCGCCGGTCGCGTGCCAGGCCACCGCCAGCGGCAGCGCCACCACCACGACCGCGGGCGACAGGACCTCGGTCACGACTCGCGCCGCCAGTGGCCCGGTAGTGTCCATGGCACCCAATGTCCCACGAAGGAGACCGATGAAGGCCGGCGAGCAAGCCCCCGACTTCGAGTTGCCCGACGAGACCGGCACTCCCCGCAAGCTGTCCGACCTCCTCGCCGACGGGCCCGTCGTGCTGTTCTTCTACCCGGCCGCCATGACCAAGGGCTGCACCGCCGAGTCCTGCCACTTCCGCGACCTCGCCGCGGAGTTCGCCGCCGTCAAGGCGACCCGGGTCGGGATCAGCCCGGACGACGTCGCGAAGCAGCAGGCGTTCAGCGAGCAGCACTCGTTCGACTTCCCGCTACTGTCCGATCCGGACGGTGCGGTCGCCACCCAGTTCGGCGTGCGGCGCGGCTTCGGCCCGCTGCTCACCCGGCGGCAGACCTTCGTCATCGACACCGACCGGACCGTCCTCGAGGTCGTCAAGAGCGAGTTCCGCATGTCGGTACACGCGGACCGCGCCCTCGAGGTCCTCAAGGCCCGCTAGGTTTCTACTTGCTGATCGCCTCCGGCGGGATCGTCGCGTCCGTGCGGAGCGCGTCGAACAGCTGCTTGGACTTCGCGTCGTCCCAGTGTTTGGCCGACGAGTCGGTGACCGGCACCGTCGTGGTCACCGTGCTGCCGTCGGAGATGCCGCCCATCGCGAGGCCGAGGCCCACCAGGTTGTGCAGGTGGTCGCCCTCGTCGAGGGTGAGCGCGCCGGGCACGTTGGACAGCAGCGGGAACAGGTAGAACGGGTTCAGCAGCGTGCCGGGGCTCGCGATCTCCGACGCCAGCGCGCCGATGAACTTGCGCTGGTTCACCACGCGGTCGAGGTCCGACCGCGGGGTGGCCGAGCTGTAGCGCATCCGCACGAACGCCAGCGCCTGCGGGCCGTCGAGCTTCTGCAGGCCCGGCTTGATCGTGGCGCCGGTCTTGGTGTCGTGCATCTCCTGGTCGATGTTCATCTCGACGCCGCCGATCGCGTCGACGATGTTGGCGAACCCGCCGAAGCTGATCTCGGCGTAGTGGTCCATCCGCAGCCCGGTGGCGAGCTCGACGGTCTGCACGAGCAGCTTCGCGCCACCGAGGGCGAACGCGGCGTTGATCTTGCTGGTGCCGTGCCCGGGAATCTCCACATTGGAGTCACGGGGCAGGCTCAGCAGCGTCGCGGGGGTGCTGTTGTCCGGCAGGTGCGCGACGAGGATCGTGTCGGTCCGCTTGCCGCCGGCGTCGCCGGTGGCCAGCTTCGCCTTCTCCTCCGGGGTCAGCCCCTCCCGGCTGTCCGAGCCGACGATCAGCCAGTTGGTGCCGGCGGCCGCGGCGGGCCGGCCCGGGTAGTCCGCCAGCGCGGCGACCCGGTTGATCGACGTGTCCAGCCAGAACCACACGCCCGCGATGGCCACGAGGATGACCAGCAGCACGATCCCGATCGTGCGGCCGACCCGGCGGCGCTTGCGCGGGCGGCGCGGCGGCGGAGGCGGGCCGTAGCCCTCTTCGGGAGGCCCGTAGTTGTCCGGCGGCGGGCCGTCGTAGCGGCGCTGGCCCGGTGGCCGGCCGCGCGGGTCCTCGGTCGGTGGCATGGGCAGTGCCCGGGTCTCGTGGTACTCCGGGCGCCGGCTCTGACCCTGCGGGCGGCCGTAACCCGGCCCGCCCCCGTACTCGGGTCGTCGCGGCGCTCCCTGCTGGTGGCCGTAGCTCATTTCCCCGCCTTCCCGTCGATACCCAAGACGTGGGTACCGCAGTCGAGGTTGCGCGCTGGTTCGGGCACACCGTACGAGACCGGCATCAGAGCGGCACGATCAACCCGCCCGGCGAGGGCTTGGCCAGCGCACTCGCGATAACATGATCCATTTCGGTGACGCCGAGGACGCCGAGCACGAACCGCCGGACCAGCAGCCGCCAGTCCTTGGCCCGGCGCAGCATCGCGTGCGACTCGTCGCGCACCTCGAAGCGGCAGACCGCGTCGGTGACCTCCTTGGCGCGGACCGCGTACGCGAGCGACAGGGCCGGCTCGGTGACCGTGTCCTGGTCGCCGTGCGCGATCAGGACGGTCCGCCCGGCGAGCTGGTCGACGCGGTCGGTCTCCGGTGTCCACGGCGCGAGCGCGCACACCGCGACCACCGCCGGGGCGTCGGCGACCCGCAGCGCGACGCGGCCGCCCATCGAGTGACCGAGGAGCACCACCGGCACCCCGGGATGCGTCCGGCGGATCTCGTCGAGCGCCCAGCGGGCGTCCCGCACGGGGTCGAGGTCCGCCCCGTTCCACCCGCGATACCGGTACCGCAGCGCCCACACCGCGACGCCGGCGTTGCGACCGGTCCACCGCAGGTCACGGGCGAACGGCAGCATCCGCAGGTACGCGGGGCGAAACCGGTGCGCGGGGGCCGTGCTCCGCTCCTCGCCGCCGTGCAGCACGAGCACGACCGAGCGCACCTCGGTCCCGGCGAGCACCCGCACGCTGGGTCTGGTCACGAGCCCACCTTCCGCGAGTCGACCAGTGTCTCGACGCCGTCCAGGACCCGCCGCAGCCCGAAGTCGAAGGGGTCCACCCAGTCGAACTCCTCCTTGTGCCACAGCTCGGTGAGCGCGGGGAAGCGCTCGGCGGTGAGGCGGCCGTCGAGCAGCGGCGCGAGCTCGGTCCAGAACTGCTCGTCGGACAGGCCGGTGCGCTGCTGGGCCCGGGTGGAGTCGACGAGCTGCCGGGCGACGCCCTGCGCGTAGCCGGTGACGAGCTGGACCACCGCCATCCGCTCGCCGCCCGTGAGGCCGATCCCGTCGAGCGCGCGGAGCACGGCGTCGAGCGCGGCGGCCTGGTTGGGGCCCATCGCGCCCCTGGTCAGCGAGGTGCGCAGCAGCCACGGGTGCTTGAGGTAGCCGTCGAGGCTGATCCGGGCGAGCCGCTCGAGGCCGGCCCGCCAGCCGCCGGTCCCGAGGTCCAGCGGCAGGTCCTCGCCCATCACGGTGTCGAGCATGAGGTCCTGCAGCTCGGCCTTGGACGGCACGTACCGGTAGAGCGACATCGTGCCGACGCCGAGCGCGTCGGCCACCCGGCGCATCGAGAGGCCGTCGAGCCCTTCGGCGTCGGCGACCTCGATGGCGGCGGCGACGATGCGGTCCACGGACATGCCCGGCTTTCGGCCCCGGCTCGGTGGCGGCTTGGTGCCCCACAGCAGTTCCATGCTGCGCGCCGCGGCGGCCGAGCCGCCGAAGGCCACGGAAGTGTCGTCCTCGGTCATCGTGCGCCCATCGTAGAAGGCGGCATTTGCGTACACCGCACCCAGTTGTGTTACCTTATTTGCGTACAGCGTACCCATATTTGAGGAGCTCTCGATGACGATCTTGGTGACCGGCGCGACGGGGCAGGTCGGCCGGCACGTGGTGACGCAGCTCGCCGCGGCCGGCGAGCACGTGCGGGCGATGACCCGGGACCCCGCGCGGGCCGTGGTGCCTGCCGGGGTGGAGGTGGTGCGGGGTGACCTGCTGGAGCCGCCGAGCGTCGCCGCGGCGCTGCGCGGGGTGTCCGCGCTGTACCTGTTCCCCGAGCCCCGGACCGCGGCGGCGGTGGTCGACGCGGCCGTGCGGGCCGGGGTGCGGCGGATCGTGACGCTGTCGTCCGGGGCGGTGTCGGCCGGGTTGGACACGGACTTCCAGCTGCCGGTGGAGAAGGCGGTGGAGGCGTCCGGGTGCGAGTGGACGCACCTGCGGCCGGGCGAGTTCGCGTCGAACTCGCTGAAGCTGTTCGGGCCGCCGATCCGGGCGTCGCGGGTGGTGCGGTACTGCAACCCGGACTGGCGCGGGCTGCCGATCCACGAGGCGGACATCGCGGCGGTCGGGGTGGCGGCGCTGCTGACGGACGGGCATCACGGGCGGGCCTACGACCTGACGGGGCCGGCGCGGATCAGCGCGCGGGACCAGGTGCGGTGCATCGGGGAGGCGCTCGGCACGCCGGTGCGCTTCGAGGAGGTCTCGCCGGCGGAGGCGCGCGAGATCCTGCGCCGGCAAGGGGGGTGGGCGGCCGAGAACGCGGACTTCCTCACGGGGTTCGAGTCCTACTCGCCCACCTCGCCCACCTCGCCCGACTCGGCCACCTCGCCGGTCTCGCCGGCTTCCGTGGAGGAGTGGGACGAGATGCTGCGGCCGCTGCCGACGGTCGAGCAGGTGACCGGCCGGCCGGCGCGGTCGTACGCGGAATGGGTGCGGGACAACGTGGAGGCGTTCCGGTGATCCTGGCTGACCGGCGGGTCCGGCTGCTGGTGACCGGGCTGGCGCTGCGGTCGTTTCCGTTGGCCTGTGTGGCGCTGGTGATCGCGAGCTTGGCCGCCGGCCCCGGTTTCCAGCCTACCGGCGCGGACCGACAGTTCCTGAGTCGGCGAGGCGGACCTGCCGGATATCGGGGCCGGCGGCCACGACGTCGCTAGGCTGGGGGCGTGAACGTGGCGGGAGTGCTGCTGGCGGCCGGCGGTGGGCGGCGGTTCGGGATGCCGAAGGCGTTGGTGCGCCACCAAGGCCGGCTCTTCGTCGAGCACGCGGCCGGCGTCCTGCACGACGGCGGGTGCGCGCCGGTCGTCGTCGTGTTGGGGGCGGCGGCCGGGGAGGTTCGGGCCACCGCCTCGCTGGCTGGGTCGTCGCTTGTGGACAATCCAGAGTGGACCACCGGGATGGGGTCGTCGTTGCGGGTCGGGCTGGGGGCGGCCGCGGGGGCGGTGGCGGCGCTGGTGCTGCCCGTCGACACGCCTGGGGTCACCGCTGCCGCCGTCCGCAGGTTCGTCTCGTTGGCCGCGCCGGATGTGCTGGCTCGGGCCAGCTATCACGGGCAGCCTGGGCATCCGGTGCTGATCGGGCGGGAGCGGTGGGCCGACGTCGCCGCGTCGGCGGTCGGGGACGCGGGGGCGCGGCACTACCTCGCCGCGCACGCACCGATCGACGTGCCGTGCGAGGACATCGCCGTCGGTGACGACGTCGACCGGCCCGAGGATCTCGCTCGTTGACACCGCCGCGCGGGCCGGGCCACAGACCCGGCCCGCGGGCAGTTGTCAGGCCGCCGCGGCCGGTTGCGTAGCGAACTGGGTCCGGTACAGATCGGCGTAACGACCCGCCGCCGCCAGGAGCGACTCGTGGTCACCCCGCTCCACGATCCGGCCGTCCTCCACGACGAGGATCTGGTCCGCCGCCCGCACGGTCGACAGGCGGTGCGCGATGACGAGCGCCGTCCGGCCGGCGAGCGCCGACGTCAGCGCCTCCTGCACGGCCACCTCGGACTCGGAGTCCAGGTGCGCCGTGGCCTCGTCGAGGATCACCACCCGGGGCTGGGCCAGCAGCAGCCGCGCGATCGTGAGCCGCTGGCGTTCGCCGCCGGACAACCGGTAGCCGCGTTCGCCCACGACCGTCTCCAGGCCGTCCGGCAGGGACGTGACCAGCGCCTCCAACCGGGCCTGGCGCAGCGCCGCCCAGATCTCCTCGTCCGTCGCCGCCGGCCGGGGGTAGGCGAGGTTGGCCCGGATCGTGTCGTGGAACAGGTGTCCGTCCTGGGTGACGACGCCGACCGTGGCGCGGAGGGCGTCGAACGACAGGTCCCGGACGTCCACATCGGACAGACGCACCGAGCCGTGCTCCGCGTCGTACAGCCGGGGCACCAGCGAGGCGATGGTCGACTTGCCCGCCCCGGACGACCCGACCAGTGCCACCATCTGCCCCGGCTCGGCGCGGAACGACACCCCGTGCAGCACCTCCTGCCCACCCCGCTGGTCGAGCACCGCGACCTCCTCGAGCGAGGCCAGCGACACCTTGTCCGCCGCGGGATAGCCGAACCGCACGTCGTCGAACGAGACCGACACGCCACCGGAGGGCACGGCGACCGGGGACGGCGACTCGGCGATCATCGGCTTGAGGTCGAGCACCTCGAAGACCCGCTCGAACGACACCAGCGCGGTCATCACGTCCACCCGCACGTTCGCGAGGGCGGTGAGCGGCGTGTACAGCCGGGTGAGCAGCAGCGCCAGCGCCACCACCGTGCCGGGCGCGAGCGCACCGGTGATCGCGAGGTAGCCGCCCAGCCCGTACACCAGCGCCTGCGCGAGCGCCGACACCAGCGTCAGGCTCGTCATGAACCAGCGCGTGAGCATCGCCGAGCGCACGCCGATGTCCCGGACCCGCGCCGCGCGCCCGCCGAAATCCTCGGCCTCCTCGCGCGGATGGCCGAACAGCTTGACCAGCGTGGCCCCCGGCGCCGAGAACCGCTCGGTCATCTGGGTGGTCATCGACGCGTTCAGCCCGGCCGACTCGCGCTGCAGGTCGGCCATCCGCTTGCCCATCCGCCGCGCGGGCAGCACGAAGATCGGCAGCAGGACCAACGCCAGCGCGGTGACCTGCCACGACAGCGTGGCCATGACCACGACCGACAGCACCAGCTGGATCACGTTGGTGACCAGGCCGGCGAGCGTGGAGGTGAACGCCCGCTGCGCCCCCATCACGTCGTTGTTGAGCCGCGAGACCAGCGCGCCGGTGCGCGTGCGGGTGAAGAACGCGACCGGCATCCGCTGCACGTGCTCGAACACCGCGCGCCGCAGGTCGTAGATCAGCCCCTCACCGATCCGCGACGACTGCCACCGCTCGGCCAGCCCCAGCCCGGCGTCCAGGATCGCCACCCCGGCGATCGCCAGCGCCAGCCACACCACGAGCGACACGTCGTGCCCGCCGACGACCGCGTCGACCACCCGCCCGGCCAGCAGCGGCGTCGACACCGCCAGCACCGCCGAGATCATCGTGAGCAGCAGGAACACGACCAGCTTGCCCCGGTGCGGACCGGCGAACCGGTAGACCCGGCGGATCGTGCCCTTGTGCAGGCCCTTGGGCGCGTCCGCCGCATGCATGGCGCCGCGCATGAAATGCCAGGTGTTATCCACTACGCCCTCTTTCTCCCCCTGCCTCGTCCTAACGCCGGTCGGCGTGACGGGCTTCCCGTTACCCGGAGAGCGAACAACGGCCCGGCCATCGGTAGCCTGCCCGCGTGGAGCAGACCGGGCAGCGCGCGCGGCGTCTCGACCTGCTCGTCTACGCCGTGAGCCTGCTGTTCGCGGCCGGGAACGCGATGTTCTCGGAGTTCTACGGGTACCGGGTGTGGGGCAACTTCGCCACGGTCGGCTACCTGCTCGCCGCCGCGCTCACCTGCCTCGCCCTATTGTCCAGGACGGACCTGTCGGGCGCCTCGAGTATTGTGCGCTCCCGCTGGACCCCTGTCGCCCTCGCTGGCCTGTTCGCCGGCGTCGTCCCGCTGCTGGTGCTGGTCTTCCGCCGTTCGCCGAGCTTCGTGTGGGGTCAGTGGCCGTGGGCCTTCCCGTCCCAGCCCGAGGTGTGGGTCGTCGAGCGGTCGGCCGACCTGTTGCTGGCCAACGGAACGCCCTACCCCGACCTGTCGCTGCTCGGCCGGCCGCCGCACCCGGACGACTACACGCCCTACGGCCCGTCGATGACCGTGTTCGGCCTGCCCCGGGCGCTGTTCGGGGACGGCGCGCTCACCGACGCGCGGGTCGCGTTCGCCGTCGCGGCCGTGCTGATCATCGTGCTGGCGTTCGCCGTCATGGGGTGGCCGCGGGTCCCCGTGCTCGCCGCACAGCTCGCGGTGATCAGCCCGCTCACCCTGCTCACGATCGTCGTTGCGGGCGACGACATCCCGGTGATCGCGCTGATCGTGCTCGCGACCGCGCTGGTCTACGCCCCCCGGCCCGGGCGGGCGAACCTGGTGTGGGCGGGGGTGGTCTGCGCGCTGGTCGCCACGATGAAGCTCACCGCCCTGCCCGCACTCGGCGTGCTGGCGGTGGCCGTGCTGTGCCACCGGGGCGGCCGCGGCCTGGCGATCTTCCTCGGTACGGTCGTCGCGGCGAGCGCGGTCATCGTGGTGCCCGTGCTGCTGGTCGACCCGAAGTCGTTCGTGGAGCACGTGATCCTCTACCCGGCGGGGCTCGGCGAGGCCGGCTCACCCGCGGCCAGCCCGCTGCCAGGGCACCTGATCGCGCAGCTGGGACCGGCGGGGCACGCCGTGTCGCTGGTGATCCTCGCCGTGGCGGCATGCGCCATCGTCGCGTGGCTCTTGTTGCGTCCGCCGCGGGATCCCGCGGGCGCGACGCTGCGCATCGCCGTCAGTCTCGGGGCGGCGATCATCCTCGCGCCGGCCACACGCTGGGGTTACCTCGTGTACCCGCTGGCGCTGCTGGGCGCGATGATCGGGTTCGCTTCCGTCGGCGGAACGACGCTCAGAGGAACGAACAGGGACCGGACAACCGCGGGACCGACCGATGAACTGGTCGCGGGCCCCGACACCCGCGGCAGCCAACCCTGACCGAAACTACTTCTTCTTCGTGCGGGTGGCGCCGCCCCGGCCGCGCAGCGCAACACCGGACTCCGACAGCACCCGGTGCACGAAACCGTAGGAGCGGCCCGTCGACTCGGCCAGGGCCCGAATGCTGGCGCCCTTCTCGTATTTCTTCTTGAGGTCAGCGGCCAGCTTGTCGCGCGTACTGCCGGTGATCCGCGCGCCCTTCTTCAGATCAGCCACGTCGTCCGCCTTCCGTAGCGTGTGACGGAGGTTTTCTGCTAACACCTGCCGACGCAATGATCGAACACGGAGGCTAGGAATGCCAGGCGAGATCGAAAATAGCTATGAAGTCGGTCACTCCGTCGCGGAGCATCAGGCCAGCTGAACGAGTTCCAGGTAGTCCGCTGACCAGTGATCTTCGGTACCGTCCGGCAACAAGATCACCCGATCGGGCGCAAGAGCTTCCACCGCACCGGGGTCGTGCGTGACGAGAACGACCGCGCCCGCGTAGTTGTGCAAGGCCTCCAGAACCCGCTCCCGGCTCGCCGGGTCGAGGTTGTTGGTGGGCTCGTCGAGCAGCAGCACGTTGGCCGCGCTGGACACCAGGCCGGCGAGCGCGAGCCGGGTCTTCTCACCGCCGGACAGCGTGCCGGCGGGCTGCTCGAGCTGCTCGCCGGAGAACAGGAACGTGCCGAGCAGCGAGCGCAGCTGCTGCTCAGGGGTGTCCGGCGCGGCGTGCCGCACGTTGGACCACACCGACGCCTGGTGGTCGAGCGTCTCGTGCTCCTGGGCGTAGTAGCCGATCCGCAGCCCGTGGCCGGGCAGGACCCCGCCCGAGTCGGCCTTCTCCATGCCGCCGAGCAGGCGCAGCAGCGTGGTCTTGCCGGCGCCGTTGAGACCCAGCACGACCACCCGGGTGCCGCGGTCGATGGCGAGGTCGACGCCGGTGAACACCTCGAGCGAGCCGTAGCTCTTCGACAGGCCCTCAGCGGTGAGCGGGGTCTTGCCGCACGGCGCGGGCTCCGGGAAGCGGATCTTGGCGACCTTGTCGGACTGGCGGACGTCCTCCAGCCCGGACAGCAGCCGCTCGGCGCGCTTGGCCATGTTCTGCGCGGCGACCGCCTTGGTGGCCTTGGCGCGCATCTTGTCCGCCTGCACCATCAGCGCGGACGCCTTCTTCTCCGCGTTGGCCCGCTCGCGGCGGCGGCGCTTCTCGTCGGCGGCGCGCGCGTCGAGGTAACGCTGCCAGCCCATGTTGTAGAGGTCGACCTGGCCGCGCATGGCGTCGAGGAACCAGACCTTGTTGACCACGTCGGCCAGCAGCTCGACGTCGTGGCTGATGACGACGAGGCCGCCGCTGTAGGACTTGAGGAACCCGCGCAGCCAGTTGACGGAGTCGGCGTCGAGGTGGTTGGTGGGCTCGTCGAGCAGCAGCGTGGTGGCCGCGCCCGCGCTGGACTCGGCGGCGGCGAACAGGATCCGGGCGAGCTCCACCCGGCGGCGCTGACCACCGGAGAGCGTCGAGAGCGGCTGGGCCAGGACCCGGTCGGCGAGACCGAGGTTGGCGCAGATCCGGGCGGCCTCGCTCTCCGCCGCGTAGCCGCCGAGCGCGGCGAACCGCTCCTCGAGCCGGCCGTAGCGGCGGATCTCGCGGTCGCGCTGTGCCTCGTCGGCGTGCTCGGACATCGCCGACTGCGCCTTCTCCATGTCGCGCAGCAGCTGGTCGAGCCCGCGCGCGGACAGCACCCGGTCCTTGGCGGTGACCGACAGGTTGCCCTCGCGCGGGTCCTGCGGCAGGTAGCCGAGCTCACCGGCGCGGCGCAGGTCGCCGGCGTAGGGCTCGCCCTCGCCGGCCAGCACGCGCAGCGTGGTGGTCTTGCCGGCGCCGTTGCGCCCGACGAGGCCGATCCGGTCCCCGGGCTGGACGCGCAGGGTGGTGTCGGAGAGCAGGATGCGCGTGCCGGCGCGCAGTTCGAGATCGGTGGCGGTGATCATGCGGAGACTCCGTGAGGGTGGTGATGGGCAGGCCTCGTCCGCCCACCGGTCGTGACCGGCGAGCCCGCCTGCGGCCTAGTCCGTCCTAACCACCACGACTCGAGTCTACGGGTAGCCGCCACCGAGATCGACGGCACGCTGTGCACTAAGCGCGCGCTTAGCTAGAGTCCTCCCATGACCCCAGACTTCAAAGGCAAGGTCGCGCTGGTCACGGGTGCCAGCCGCGGCATCGGGCTGGCGATCGCGGCGGAGCTGGCGCGCGGCGGCGCGGCGGTGACGATCACGTCCAGGAAGCCCGACCAGATCGCGGCGGCCGCCGACGAGCTGCGGGACGAGGTGCCGGACGCGCAGATCCTCGCCGTCCCCGCCAACACCGGCAGGGACGAGGACCGCGCGGAGGTCGTGCGGCGCACCGTGGCGGAGCTCGGCCGGCTGGACGTGCTGATCAACAACACCGGCATCAACCCGACCTACGGTCCCCTCGTCGACGCCGACCTCGCCGCCGTGCGCAAGCTCTTCGACGTCAACGTGGTCGGCGCGCTCGGCTTCGTCCAGCTCGCGGTCAAGGCGTGGATGGCCGAGCACGGCGGCTCGATCGTGAACATCGCCTCGGTCGCAGGCCTGCGCTCGTCGGGCGTGATCGCCGCGTACGGCGCGAGCAAGGCCGCGATGATCCGGCTCACCGAGGAGCTCGCCTGGCAGCTCGGCCCCGGCGTGCGGGTGAACGCGGTGGCGCCCGCCGTGATCAAGACCAAGTTCGCCGAGATGCTCTACACCGACCGCGAGGACGAGGCGGCCAACGCCTACCCGATGAAGCGTCTCGGCGACCCGAGGGACGTCGCCCAGCTCGTCGCGTTCCTCGCATCGGACCAGGCCAGCTGGATCACCGGCGAGACCGTCCGGGTCGACGGCGGCATCCTGGCCACCGGTTCTCTGGGCTGAACCCCTCACCCGACCGGCCCGGTGGAGCGATCCGCCGGGCCGTTTGCGTAGCAGTGTGCGCCGATTCGCGCAGCCCGGACTAGGCCGATCGGGTGATTTCTTGCTCCAACATCGTTAGCCGAATGGAGCCTGGTCGTTACGCGGCGTTGCCGCTACCTTGGCACTTCGTCACCGCAGACCACGTACTCCTGATGGGCCCTGCCCCCGCCCCGGAGTCGTTTCAGGCTGCGCTTTTCCCTTGCGAAAGAACAGGATCGGGAATGAGCACCTCCGACTTATCGGTGGACAGCGACGGCGGTTCGGGGGCGGGCCGCGTGCTCGCCGCACTGGACCGGTGGGCGGCCGAGACGCCCACCAACACGGCCGTCTCGGCGGCGGACGGCACGCTGGACTTCGCCGCGCTCGCGCACAGAACGCGGGCGATCGCCGGGATGCTCGCCGAGCGCGGCGTGCGGCCCGGCACGGTGGTGGGCGTCGGTAGCGGCCGGTCCCGGCTGACCGTGCCCGCCCTGCTCGCGGTGTGGCGGTTGGGGGCAACCGCCGTGCCGGTGGACGATCGGTACCCGGCCGACCGGGTGAACTTCATCCTGCGGGACGCGGGCGTGCGCCTGCTGCTGGCGGACCGGATCGCGCCCGGCGTGGTGCCTGCCGGCGTGCGCCGGGTGGGGCTCGAGAACGTCACCGGCGCCGGCCCGGCACCGGTTGTCGCCGACCTCGATGTCGACCTCGACGAGTGCGCCTACGTCATCTACACCTCGGGCACCACCGGCTGGCCGAAGGGCGTGGAGATCACCTACCGCAACCTCGGCACGTTCCTCGCGGCGCTCGCGGGCCTCGGCCTCACCCCGGGCGGGATGGGCGTGAACCCGCTGTCGCCGGCCTTCGACGGCTGGCTGTGGTGCACGCTGCTGTACCTGCTGCACGGCCAGGGCACCGCGCTCATCGACCTCGCCGACGGCGACGCCGAGCACCCCGACCTCGCCGCGCGGATCGCCGCCGTGGCGCCGCGCACCGTCTGCCTCACGCCTTCGCTGCTCGCCTCGTGCGTCACCGCGTTGTCCACTGTGGACACTGTGGTCGTGGCCGGGGAGCGCTGTCCGCGCGGGCTGGCCGAGCAGCTCGCCGAGGGCCGCCGGATGCTCAACGTCTACGGCCCGACCGAGACGACGATCTCCGCGACCTGGGCCGACAGCGCCCGCGGCGACGACGTGCTCTCGATCGGCCGGCCGCTCCCGGGCTACACCGCCCACGTCCTCGACGACGACTGGCAGCCGGTGCCCGCCGGCTCGACCGGTGAGCTGTACGTCGGCGGGGCGGCGGTGGCGCGCGGGTACCGCAACCGCCCGGAGCTCACGGCCGAGCGGTTCCCCACGCTGCCCTCGGGCGAGCGCGTCTACCGG
This sequence comes from Actinophytocola sp., assembly GCF_036402745.1. Lineage (GTDB taxonomy): Bacteria > Actinomycetota > Actinomycetes > Mycobacteriales > Pseudonocardiaceae > Actinophytocola. The sequence goes on from NZ_DASWSJ010000359.1 coordinate 34,112, forward strand.
ACCGGTGACCTCGTGACCCTGCGCCACGACGGGCTGCTGGAGTTCGCCGGGCGGCGCGACGACCAGGTGAAGGTCCGCGGGTTCCGGGTGGAGCTGCGCGAGGTGGAACAGGTGGTCGAGGACCTGCCCGAGGTCACCGCGGCGGCCGCGTTCGTGCTGGAGACCGGGGACGCGCTGGGCCTGGCGGCGGTGCCGCACGCCGGTGCGACGGTCGAGGTCGACACGGTGCGTGGCCGGTGCCGGGACCGGCTGCCGGACTTCATGGTCCCCGGCGTGATCGACATCGTGCCGGAGCTGCCGGCCACCGCCAACGGCAAGGTCGACCGGGCGCTGCTGGCCCAGGCGGCCGCCGCGAGCGTGCCGGTGCGCGCCGGCCGCGGCCCGTCCACGCCGCGCGAGGTCGCGGTGTGCGACGCGTGGAGCTCGGTGCTCGACCGCCCGGTCACCAGCGTCGACGCGAACTTCTTCGAGCTGGGCGGGCACTCGCTGCTCGCCGCCCGCGCGGTCGCGGCGCTGCGTGAGCGCACCGGGGTGCGGCTGTCGATGCAGGACCTGCTCGCCCACCCGACGCCGGCCGCGCTGGCCCGCGAGCTGGACCGCCAGCACGCGGGCACGTCGACCGCGGCGGCCGCGACCGCCGGGGCGTGGCTGGTCCCGTGGTCGGAGACGACGGCCGGCAAACCCACGCTGCTGTGCGTGCCGCCGGCGGGCTCGGGCTGCGGCCGGTTCCGCGAATGGCAGGCCGAGCTCGGCGACGCGGTGTCGGTGGTCGGCGTGCAGCTGCCCGGGCGGGAGACCCGGCTCGGCGAGCCGCACCCGGCCTCGCTGGACGAGATCGTGTCGGCGGTGGCCAAGGAGGCCGTCGAGCTCGCCGACCCGGGGCAGCCGATCGTCGTGTTCGGCGAGAGCTTCGGCGGGCTGATCGGCTACGAGCTGACCCGCCGGCTCACCGACCTCGGCCGGACGCCGTCGGCGATGGTGCTGGCCGCGTGCGAGCCGCCGACCGTGCGGACCGACCCGGACGGCCTGGTGGCGTTCGCCCGCCAGGGGCTGGAGGGCACCGAGCTCGACGAGGACACCAGGGACCAGGTCCTCGAGCTGGTGCGCAAGGACGTCACGCTCACCCTCGACTACGAGCTGCCCGCCGATCCCGGCGTGGACAGCGAGGTGCACGTGTGGGGCGGTGAGGGCGACGACCTCGCCGCGCCGGACAAGCTCGACAGCTGGACCCGTTTCCTCGGCCGCGAGGTCGCCCGGCGGCAGTTCTCCGGCGGGCACGTGTTCGCGATGCACCATGCCCGTGAGATCCCCCAGCTGCTGGGCGAGATCGTGACCCCGCAGGGAGTGCCGTGCTGATCGACCTGACCGACAACGACGCGTTCGGTGGCAGCGCGTTCTGGTCCACGATGACCTGGCTGCGCGAGAACGACCCGGTGCACTGGCACGAGTCCGGCGGCGGGTTCTGGGCGGTCACCCGGTACGCCGACGCCGTGGACGTCTACCGCGACTCGGACATCTTCTCCTCGCGGTACGGGATGCGGCTGGACACCAACAAGCTGGCCGTCGCCGCGGTGGCGCAGCGGATGCTGATCGTGTCCGACCCGCCGGAGCACACCCAGCTCAAGCGGGTGCTGAACAAGAGCGTGTTCCCGGACGACATCGAGGACCTCGTCCGCGACATCGTCCGGACGCTGCTCACCGAGGCGCTGGCCGAGGGCGAGCTCGACGTCGTCGACGTGATCCGGCGGCTGCCCACCCGGGTGGTGTGCGCGCTGCTCGGCGTGCCGCGCCCGGAGTGGGACTGGCTGGGCCGGACGATGAACGGCGCGTTCGAGGGCGAGGACGAGGAGACCCGCTCGGGCAACCACGCGGAGATCTTCCTGTACTTCACCGAGCTGCTGCGGGAGCGGCGGAAGAACCCGGGCGAGGACTTCGTCAGCCGGATCGCCACCGACCGCCGCGAGACGGCGGACGGCGAGGCCGAGCTGACCGACGAGGAGATCATCGTCAACTGCAACGGCGTGATGGCGGGCGGCAACGAGACCACCCGCTACTCCGCGGCCGGCGGGCTGCTGGCGTTCACCCAGAACCCGGACCAGTGGGCGTTGCTGCGCTCGGGCGGCCCCGCGGTGATCCCGACCGCGGTGGAGGAGATCCTGCGCTGGACCACGCCGGGCGTGCACGTGATGCGCACGGCGATGCGCCCCACCCGCATCCGCGACCGGGACATCGCGGTCGGCGACCGGGTGACCGTCTGGAACGTGTCCGCCAACCGGGACGAGCGCGCCTTCCCCGACGCGGGCCGGTTCCTCATCGACCGGGCACCCAACCGGCACCTGGCCTTCGGCGGCGGGCGGCACCTGTGCCTCGGCGCGCGGCTGGCGCGGCTGGAGCTGAGCGTGTTCCTGGAGGAGCTGGTCGAGCACGTGTCGTCGGTGGAGCTGATCGGCGAGCCGGACTACACGGCGTCCAACTTCACCTGGGGCTGCCGGTACCTCCCGGTGCGGTTGACGCCGAGCCTGGTGCCCACCGCCTGACCTCGGGTCGGGGGTCGCCCTGGCCGCTCGGGTTCACACCAGGGCGGCCAGGGCGGCGACCGACCTGCGCAGGTCCGCGCGGACGGCGCGGCCGATGGCCATGCCGACCGGGCCGAAGACCGGCCGGCCGGTGACCTCGGCGTCGATGGTGACCGTCGAGCGGTCGGCGCCGTCGGCGCGGACGGCAAGGTCCAGGGCGATCTTGACGCCACCCACGCCGCGGCCGGAGATCGTGAGGCCGGTCGGCGGCGTGTAGCGCTCGACGTGCCAGCGGATCCGGTTGCGCAGGCCCAGCACGGTGACCACCGACGTGAGGTCCGTGCCCTCGGTGATCTCCGCCGGCACCTCGCCGCGCCAGCCCTCGTGCAGCGACAGCCACTCGTCGAAGCGGGACAGGTCCGCGGCCGTGGCCCAGGTCCGGTCGGGCGGCGCGGGCACCGACACGGACGCGTTCACCTTGGCCAACCGGACCTCCTGGGCATCAGGTACCAGCATCCCGCACGGCATCCGTCACGACGACATCCCGCACGACGATCTCGACGGACCGCGCGCGCCGGGCGGCGGCGTCGAGCACCGAGCGGCGCGGCTCGGGAACGTCGAGTACCCGCGGCTCGGCGCGGGCGAACAGCGTCGCGAGCCTCGGCTCCGCGCGCAAGGCGTCCAGCGCCTTCTGGTCCCCGCCGAGCACCACCGCGTCCAGTTCGGACAGTTGGGGCACGAGCAGCGCGGCGGCATCGGCGGCGGCGGCCTCCAGCGCGACCCTGGCCTGGCCCGCGCGCCGGCGGGCGAACCGGTGCTGGGACCAGCCGCCGGTCGGTCCGGGACGCCTCGACGACCCCGTCGCGGGCCACGCCCACGCTGTGCCCGCCCAGCCGCACGAGCAGCAGGCCGACCCGGCGCGGCACCAGCAGGTGCGCGACCAGCGGCTCGATCGCGAGCCCG
>NZ_DASWSJ010000360.1:0-35638 GCF_036402745.1 Actinophytocola sp.
GCGGTGTAGGCGGCCGCGTCGGCGTCGGCGAGGGGCTCCAGCTCGGCCCGGAGCTCCTCGGCCCGCGTGGCCGGCTGGTCGCTGAACCGGGCCGCCATCGCGACGAGGGCGGCGGCGGACGCGGCCGTCACCGCGGCCACCACGCCGCCGCCCGGCGCCGGGGTGCGGGCGGCGACCCGCTCGAGCAGGCCACCGACCGAGAGGTGCAGCAGGGAACTCACAAGCCGGTCAGGATAGCCCGACGATCTCGCCGTCCGGGGTCAGGTCGATGCGGGTCGCCGCGGGGGAGGAGCCCAGGCCCGGCATCGTCCGCATGTCGCCGCAGATCGGGTACACGAAGCCCGCCCCGACCGACGCGCGGACCTCGCGCACGGGCAGCGTCCAGCCGGTCGGCGCGCCGAGCAGCTTCGGGTCCGACGAGATCGACAGGTGCGTCTTCGCCATGCAGATCGGCAGCTCGCCGAAGCCGTTGCGCTCGTAGGTGTCGAGCTGCTTGCGGGCGGCGGGGGCGTAGGACACGCCGGCCGCGCCGTACACCCGGGTCGCGATGGTCTCGATCTTCTCCCGCAGCGGCGCCGACGTCGGGTACAGGAACTGGAACTCCGACGGCTCCTCCGCGGCCTCGGCCACCGCCTCGGCGAGCTCGGTGGCACCCGCGCCGCCGTCGGCGAAGTGGGTGCTCACCGCCACCCGCGCGCCCATCGACTCGGCCACCTCGCGGATCGCCGCGTGCTCGGACGGGTGGTCGGTCGGGAACGCGTTGACGCAGACCACCGGCGAGACGCCGTGCATCCGGATGTTCTCGATCTGCTTGCGCAGGTTCGCCGCGCCGGCGTGGACGTCGTCGGGGTTCTCGGCCAGCAGCTCCTCGGGCAGCGGCTTGCCCGCCACGATCCGGAACTTCCCCGAGTGCGCCTTCAGCGCCCGCACGGTCGCCACGAGCACGGCCGCGTCCGGGGCCTGGCCGGAGACCCGGCACTTGATGTTGAAGAACCGCTCCGCGCCCATGTCCGCGCCGAAGCCCGCCTCGGTGATCAGGTAGTCCCCGCACCGGATGCCGATCAGGTCCGCCACCACCGACGAGTTGCCCGTCGCGATGTTGCCGAACGGTCCACAGTGGACCAGAACGGGCGTGTTCTCGAGCGTCTGCATCAGGTTCGGCTTGATCGCCTCGCGCAGCAGCACGGTCATCGCGCCCGCGACCTCGAGTTCCTCGGCGGTCACCGGCTCGCCGGCCGGCGTGTAGCCGACCACGATCCGGCCCAGCCGGGCCCGCAGGTCCTGGAGTCCCGTCGTGAGCGCGAGCGCGGCCATGACCTCGGACGCCGCGGTGATGTCGAACCCGGTCTGCCGGGTGACGCCGTCCGCCTTGGCGCCGAGCCCGACGACGATGTTGCGCAGCGACCGGTCGTTCATGTCCAGCGCCCGCCGCCAGGTGATCTCCTGGAGGTCGAGGCCGAGCGCGTTGCCCTGGTGCAGGTGGTTGTCGACCATCGCGGCCAGCAGGTTGTGCGCCGCGGTGACCGCGTGCATGTCGCCGGTGAGGTGCAGGTTCAGCAGCTCCATCGGCACGACCTGGCTGTACCCGCCGCCGGCCGCGCCGCCCTTGATGCCCAGCGTCGGGCCCATCGACGGCTGCCGGATGGCCACCGTCGCCTGCTTGCCGAGGTGCTTGAAGCCCTGCCCGAGCCCGACCGTCGTGGTGGTCTTGCCCTCGCCCAGCGGCGTGGGCGTGATGGCGCTGACCAGCACGTACTTGGCCTTCGGCGCGTCGGCGAGCTCGTCGATCGCGCCCAGCCCGACCTTCATGACGTCGCGCCCGTAGGGTTCGAGCAGCGCGGGCGGCAGGCCCATGTCGGCCGCGATGTCCTCGATGGGCTTGAGCTTGGCGCCGCGGGCGATCTCCAGGTCGGAGGGGAAGGCCATGGGGACTCCTTCAAGGGTCGGCGCGGGGTCGCCGCAGCCGTGTTCCAGGGGCGGACGAGCCATGACGGTACTCCTCCCCGTTGCACGCAGCGCGGTTAGTTGCGCATGAAGCAACGAAGAACACAGCCTCTGGAACGACCTGCCGTCAGGCCGGCTGGCGCAGCTGCTCGGCCGCCGCGACCGCGAGCGGATCGAGGTCGTGCGCCCCGGCGTCGACGTAGGCCAGCAGGTCACGCACCATGCGCGGCTCCCAGAACGTGTGCAGGTGGGTGGCGATCTCGGCCGTGGCCCGCGCCGCCGGGACGTGCGTGAACTGGATCGCGATCTCGTTGGCGAGCCGGGCGTGTGGTGGCAGCGACATGTCAGCTACCCGCCACCGGAACGGGTGCCTGCTCGGCGCGGTGCCGCGTCGGCGTGACCCCGGGCGCGAGCCCGACCTGCACCGCGGTCACCTTGTACTCCGGGCAGTTCGTCGCCCAGTCGGAGTGCTCGGTGGTCACCACGTTCGCGCCGGTCACCGGGTGGTGGAACGTCGTGTAGACCACGCCGACCGGCATCCGGTCGGAGATCCGGGCCCGCAGCGACGTCTGGCCGACCCGCGACGCGAGCGACACGGTGTCGCCGTCGTCGATGCCGCGCACCTCCGCGTCGTGCGGGTGGATCTCCAGGATGTCCTCCGGGTGCCAGGCCACGTTCGCCGTGCGCCGGGTCTGCGCGCCCACGTTGTACTGCGACAGGATCCGCCCGGTCGTGAGGATCAGCGGGAACTTGCGCGTGCTGCGCTCCTTCGTCGGCACGTAGTTCGTCGGCATGAACCGGCCCTTGCCGCGCACGAACGCGTCCTTGTGCATGATCGGCGTGCCCTCGGGAGCCGCGGGGTTGCACGGCCACTGCACGCTGCCGACCTTGTCCAGCAGCTCGAACGAGACACCCGAGAACGTCGGCGTGGTCAGCGCGATCTCGTCCATGATCTGGCTCGTCGAGTCGTACCGCATCGGGTAACCCATCGCCTGCGCGATCTCGGCGACGATCTCCCACTCGTGCTTGCCGGTCTTGGGCTTCATCACCGGGCGCACCCGGTTGATCCGCCGCTCGGCGTTGGTGAACGTGCCGTCCTTCTCCAGGAACGAGGTGCCCGGCAGGAACACGTGCGCGAACTTGGCCGTCTCGTTGATGAACAGGTCCTGCACGACCACGAGCTCCAGCGACTCCAGCGCCTTGTGCACGTGCTGGGTGTTCGGGTCGGACTGCGCGATGTCCTCGCCCTGCACGTACAGCGCCCGGAAGGTGCCGTCGATCGCCGCGTCGAACATGTTGGGGATGCGCAGGCCCGGCTCGGGCAGGATCGGCGTGCCCCACAGCTCCTGGTAGATGTCGCGCACGCTCTCGTCGGACACGTGCCGGTAGCCGGGCAGCTCGTGCGGGAACGAGCCCATGTCGCAGCTGCCCTGCACGTTGTTCTGGCCGCGCAACGGGTTCACGCCCACGCCGTCGCGGCCGATGTTGCCGGTGGCCATCGCGAGGTTGGCCATGCCCATGACCATCGTGGAGCCCTGGCTGTGCTCGGTGACGCCGAGGCCGTAGTAGATCGCCGAGTTCGGGCCGGCCGCGTAGAGCCGGGCCGCGGCCCGCACGTCGGCGGCCGGCACGCCGGTGATCTCCTCCAGCGCCTCCGGCGAGTTCTCCGGCTGGGCGATGAACGACGCCCACTCCGCGTAGTCCTCGCAGCGCTCGGCGACGAAGTCCTCGGCGACCAGGCCCTCGGTCACGATCACGTGCGCGAAGGCGTTGATCATCGCCACGTTGGTGCCCGGCGCGAGCGGCAGGTGGTACTGCGCCTCGATGTGCGGCGAGCGGACCAGGTCGATGCGCCGCGGGTCGATGACGATCAGCTTCGCGCCCTCGCGCAGCCGCCGCTTCATCCGCGACGCGAACACCGGGTGCCCGTCGGTGGGGTTGGCGCCGATCACGACGATCACGTCGGACTCGGCCACGGACTTGAAGTCCTGGGTGCCGGCCGAGGTGCCGAAGGTCTGCTTGAGGCCGTAGCCGGTGGGGGAGTGGCAGACCCGCGCGCAGGTGTCGACGTTGTTGTTGCCGAACGCGGCGCGGATCATCTTCTGCACCACGTAGACCTCTTCGTTGGTGCAGCGGGAAGAGGTGATGCCGCCGATGGACGCGACCCCGTGCCGCGCCTGGATGTCGCGCATCGTCGTGGCGACCGTGGTGATGGCCTCCTCCCAGGAGACCTCGCGCCACGGGTCGGTGATCTTCTCGCGCACCATCGGGCTCAGCTGCCGGTCCGGGTGCGAGGCGTAGCCGAACGCGAACCGGCCCTTCACGCAGCTGTGGCCCTCGTTGGCGCCGCCGTCCTTGTACGGCACCATCCGGACCAGCTCGTCGCCCTTCAGCTCGGCCTTGAACGAGCAACCGACGCCGCAGTAGGCGCACGTGGTGAGCACCGACCGGGTCGGCATGCCGAGGTCGACGACCGACTTCTCCTCGAGTGTCGCGGTAGGACAGGCCTGCACGCAGGCCCCGCAGGACACGCACTCGGAGTCCATGAACAGCTCGTCGGCGCCGGGGGAGACCTTCGAGTCGAAGCCGCGGCCGGCGATCGTGAGCGCGAAGGTGCCCTGCACCTCGTCGCAGGCCCGCACGCAGCGCGAGCAGACGATGCACTTGCTGGCGTCGAAGTCGAAGTACGGGTTGGACGTGTCCTTCGGCGCGTCGAGGTGGTTCTCGCCCTCGCCGACGCCGTAGCGGACGTTGCGCAGGCCGACCACGCCGGACATGTCCTGCAGCTCGCAGTCGCCGTTGGCCGAGCACGTCAGGCAGTCCAGCGGGTGGTCGGAGATGTAGAGCTCCATGACCCCGCGACGCAGCTTCTCGAGCTTGGGCGACTGGGTCCGCACGGTCATGCCGGGCCGGACCGGCGTGGTGCACGACGCGGGCGTGCCCTTCACACCGTCCACTTCGACCAGACACAGGCGACACGAGCCGAACGCCTCGAGCGAGTCGGTGGCGCACAGCTTCGGGATGTCCACGCCGGCCAGCGCGGCCGCGCGCAGCACCGAGGTGCCCTCGGGGACCGTGACGGACAGGCCGTCGACCTCGACGTCGACCACGGCCGCACCCTTGCGGGCCGGTGTACCCAGGTCGGGCTCCTTGAGAAGACTCATGACGAACTCCCGGCTGGTCCGAACGTGGGCATGGGCAGCGGGGTACTTCGGTGGAAGTCCTCGCCGAAGTGCTTGACGGCGCTGCGGACGGGCATCGGGGTGAGCCCGCCCATCGCGCACAGTGAGCCGTCGGTCATCAGCTCGCACAGGTCCTCGAGCAGCTCGAGGTTCTGCTCGGGGTCGACGCCGGCGATGATCTTGTCGAGGGTCTCCTTGCCGCGGACCGCGCCGACCCGGCACGGCGTGCACTTGCCGCACGACTCCTCGGCGCAGAACTCCATGGCGAAGCGGGCCATCCGGGCCATGTCGACGGTGTCGTCGAAGACCACGATGCCGCCGTGCCCGACCATCGCGCCGGCCGCGGCGAACTCCTCGTAGTCCATCTTGAGGTCGAACTGGTCCACCGGCACGTAGGCGCCGAGCGGGCCGCCGACCTGGACCGCGCGGATGGGCCGGCCGGTGCGGGTGCCGCCGCCGTAGACGTTGACGAGCTCGCCCAGCGTGATGCCGAACGGTGCCTCGACGATGCCGCCGCGGGCGATGTTGCCGCCGAGCTGGAACACCTGCGTGCCAAGGCTTCGGCCCACGCCGAGGCCGGCGTAGGCGGCCGCGCCGTCGGCGAGGACCATCGGCACCGCGCCGAGCGTGAGCACGTTGTTGACCACGGTCGGCCGGCCGAACAGGCCCTCGAGCGCGGGGATCGGCGGCTTGGCGCGGACCATGCCCCGCTTGCCCTCGAGGCTTTCCAGCATCGAGGTCTCCTCGCCGCAGATGTAGGCGCCGGCGCCGACCCGGACGAAGAGGTCGAACGTGAGGTCCGAGCCCAGGATCGAGTCGCCGAGCCAGTTGTGCGCGTAGGCGATCTCGATGGCCGAGCGCAGGGTCGCGATCGCGTCCGGGTACTCGGAGCGGATGTAGACGTAGCCCTCGATCGCGCCGACCGCACGCGCGGCGATCGTCATGCCCTCGATGAGGGTGAACGGGTCGCCCTCCATCAGCATCCGGTCGGCGAACGTGCCGCTGTCGCCCTCGTCTGCGTTGCAGCAGATGAACTTCAGGTCGTCCTGCGCGCCGAGCACGGTCTTCCACTTGATGCCGGCGGGGAACCCCGCGCCGCCGCGGCCGCGCAGCCCGGACTCGGTGACCTCGTCGACGACCTGCGCGGGGCTTTTCGCCAGCGCTCGGCGCAGGCCTCGCATGCCGCCGTGCCGCTCGTAGTCGGCGGCCGAGAGCGGGTCGATGACGCCGACCCGCTGGAAGGTCACGCGGTGCTGGTCCTTGAGCCATTCCAGCTCCTCGGTGAGCCCGAGGCTGTGGCCGGTCTCGGCGCCGTCGAGCAGGCCGGCGGCGAGCAGGTCGTCGACGTCCTCGGGCTGAACCGGCCCGTAGGCGACCCGCCCGCGCTCGGTCTCGACCTCGACGAGCGGCTCGAGCCAGAGCATCCCGCGCGACCCGTTGCGCACGACCTTCGCCCGGCCGGTGGCGGCGATCTTGGCGGCCACCTCGTCGGCGCCGACGCTGCGCGCGGCCGAGTCCCGCGGCACGTACACGGTGACGGTCATTCTTCCGCCTCCGCGGCGAGGAGTGCGTCGGCGGTGATGATTTCCGCCTCCGCGGCGAAGAGTGCGTCGGCGGTCATGCCTTCACCGCCCTGTCGTTGGGGCTGGCGTTCCTGTCGTTGGGGTTGGCGTTCGCGATCAACGTGTCGAGCCGCTTCGCGTCGACCCGGCCGGAGAGCCTGCCGTTGACCTCGACGGCCGGGCCCAGCGCGCAGTTGCCGAAGCAGAAGACCTGCTCCAGCGTCACGGTGGCGTGGCACTGCTTGGCGTGCTCGAAGACCGCCTCGGCGCCGCCGGCCTGGCACGCCTCGGCCCGGCAGACGCGGACCACGGTGCCGGCGGCGGGACTGTCCCGGAAGTCGTCGTAGAAGCTGATCACCCCGAACACGTCGGCACGCGAGAGGTTCAGCTCCTCGGCGAGAATCGGCACCACGGCCGCGTCGACGTAGCCGAACTCGGCCTGGATGTCGTGCAGGATCGGCAGGAGCGCGCCCCGGTCGCCGCGGTGCGTGGCTACCGCCGAACGCACCCGCTGCTCGAGAGGCGACCCGCCCGCCATTGCGCCGGGTGTCATGGGGTGACTGTGCACATTCCCGGCGCCGCTGGTCAAAGCACTGGTGCTTATGTTTTGAGAGGTCTTGTTTATGACCGAGACCACCTGCGGTTTTGTATGCAGTTGGTCTAGACCTTTATGGGGTTGTTATGTTCGCTGGTCGGGACGGCGGCGAAGATCGGCTTCGCCGCGGCTCCGGATAACTCCCACCGCGGGCTCGGCGGCTGGCGCCCACCCACGACGCGAACTCCGCGCCCGGCGTGCCCGGCTGCTCGCGTCAGCTTGTCGCGTCCCTCAGTCGCTTTGCCACGTCCTCCGGCAGCACGTCCGTCACGAACGCGCCCATCGCCGCTTCGGAGCCGGCCAGGTACTTCAGCTTGTCCGCCGACCGCTGGATGCTCGTCACCTGCAGGTGCAGGTAGGCCTGCTCCCTCCCCGGGCCGCTCGGCGCCTGGTGCCACGCCGCCACGTACGGCAGCGGCTGGTCGTACAGCGCGTCCAGCCTGCCCAGCACGTTCAGGTACAGGTGGACGAAGTCGTCGCGCTCGTCCTCGGTCAGCGACGGGATGTCCGGGACCTGCCGGTGCGGGTACAGGTGCACCTCCACCGGCCAGCGGGCGGCCGCCGGGACGAACGCCGTCCACAGCGACGACGACGCCACCACCCGGGCACCCGTCGCGCGCTCGCCCGCCAGCACGTCCGCGAACAGGTTGCGGCCCGTCCGGGACGCGTGTGCGACGGCGTTACCCAGCATCTGGCGGGTCCTCGGGGTCACGAACGGGTAAGCGTAGATCTGCCCGTGCGGATGCTCCAGCGTCACGCCGATCGCGGCGCCCCGGTTCTCGAAGCAGAACACCTGGGCCACGCCCGGCAGCGCGGCCAGCGCCGCGGTCCGGTCGGCCCATGCGTCGACGACCAGGCGCGCGTGTTCCGGCTTCAGGGTGGCGAACGCGGCGTCGTGGTCGCTCGTGAAGCAGACCACCTCGCAGCGGCCGACCGCCGGGGCGGAGTCGACCAGCGGGGGCAGGTCGGGCGTCGCGCCGCCCGAGGCATGCATCGACAGGCTCGGGAAGCGGTTCTCGAAGACCGCGACGTCGTAGTCCGGCGACGGGATCTCGGTCTGCCGGCCCCCTCTGGAAGGACACAGTGGACAGTCGTTCGTGGCCGGCCGGTACGTCCTGTTCTGGCGGTGGGAGGCCAGCATGACCCACTCGTCCAGCACCGGGTCGTGGCGCATCTGCGACGCCGTCGACACCGGGTCGAGCCGGCGCGGGTCGTGCAGCTCGCGCGCGGGGGCGTCGTCGTGGTCGAAGTAGATGATCTCCCGGCCATCGGCCAGCTGGGCGGCGGTCCGTTTCACCGGGCGCCCTCCACCGAGACGATCCGCACGTCCTCGACATGCTCGGACAGCACCTCGATGGCCTCCTCGGGCAAGCCGTCGTCGGTGATCACCACGTCGGCGTCACCGAGTCGCGCGATGGTGGACAGGCCGACCGTGCCCCACTTGGTGCTGTCGGCCAGCACGACCAGCCGCCGGCCGGCCGCCACCAGTGCCCGGTCGGTGTCGGCCTCCAGCAGGTTCGGCGTGGTGAAGCCGGCGGTCTCGGCCATCCCGTGCACGCCGAGGAACACGATGTCCAGGTGCAGCTGGCCGAGCGCCGACACGGCGATGGGACCGACGAGCGCGTCGGACGGGGTGCGGACGCCGCCGACCACGACCACGTTCTGGTCGGTGGACGGCCGGGCGTGCAGGACGTCGGCGATGCGCATGGAGTTGGTGACGATCGTGAGGCCGTCGACCGCGCGCAGCACGTGCGCGAGCGCCCAGGTGGTGGTGCCGGCGGACAGGCCGACCGCGGTGCCGGGGGAGACCAGCTCGGCGGCGGCCACGGCGATGGCCTCCTTCTCCGGCTGCTGGCGTAACGACTTCGCCTCGAACCCGGGCTCCTCGGTGCTGGCCGAGCGGCGGGTGGCCCCGCCGTGCACCTTGTCCAGCAAACCCTGCTGCGCGAGTGCATCCAGGTCGCGCCGGATCGTCATGTCGGAGACCCCCAGCATCTGGGCGAACTCGATGACTCGCACGGCGCCCCGTTTGTGGATCTCCTCGACGATCCGGGCCTGCCTCTCCGCTGCCAGCATCGCCTCTCCCAATCCGTGGAGCGCACCCGAATCGATCGCCATTCAACCATAAACCAACTCAATCGAACATCCGATGACGTATCGTGTTCGATCCCTCGAAAGCTTGCTGTTCTTTCATTGTTGACAGGCGGCCGGTGCCGATCGAAAGTTGACCCTATGGTGGTCGACGCTGACGCACGGTTGCCGCTTGCGCCGCGCCGCAGCCGGATAACCACCATCACGCACGAGCGCGGCCACGTCCACGTCGAGGACCTCGCCGCCCAGTTCGAGGACGGCGGGGTCACCGTCCGCGGCGACCTCGCCGCCCTCGGACGGCAGGCAAAGGTCCGACGGGTCCGGGGCGGCGCGGTGCCGATCGAATACCCGCTCGGCCCGCGCCCATTCGAGGAGATGCCCGACGTCGGCACCACCACCGCCGCGGTGGCCCGCGCGCTGGTCGCCCGGCGAGGGCTCCGCGCCGCCGGCAGCCAGGTCGAGGTTGCCAGGTAAAGGAAATCGGATCGCACGAAGGAGTGTGTTCACGATGAACCGGACAGCGCGATGCGCCCTGCTCGCCGTACTCGGCGTGGTGTCGCTTCTGATCGGCACCATCCCCGCGAGCGGCGCACCCGCACCCGCACCGGCGCCGGACAAACCGCCGCTCGCGCCCACCCCGCCGATGGGGTGGAACAGCTGGAACAAGTTCGGCTGCGACATCGGCGAGGAGCTCATCCGCGAGACCGCGGACGCGATGGTCTCCGCCGGCATGGCCGCGGCCGGGTACGAGTACGTCAACATCGACGACTGCTGGATGGCCCCGCGACGCGACGCGGCCGGCCGCCTCCAGGCCGATCCCGTGCGCTTTCCCAGCGGCATCAAGGCGGTCGCCGACTACGTCCACGCGAAGGGCCTCAAGCTCGGCATCTACTCCTCGGCCGGCACGGCGACCTGCCAGGGCCTGCCCGCGAGCCTCGACCACGAGACGACCGACGCGGAGAGTTTCGCCGAGTGGGGCGTGGACCTGTTGAAGTACGACAACTGCAACAACCAGGGCCGCCCGGCGATCCCCCGCTACACCGCGATGGCCGATGCCCTGGCCGCCACCGGCCGCGACATCGTCTACTCGATCTGCGAGTGGGGCTCGAACCAGCCGTGGCAGTGGGCGGCGGACGTCGGCGGGCACTACTGGCGCACCACCGGTGACATCTCCGACAACTGGGGGAGCGTGGTGTCCATTCTGGACCAGCAGGTCGGCCTCGAGGCGTACTCCGGCCCGAACGCGTGGAACGACCCGGACATGCTCGAGGTGGGCAACGGCGGCATGACCACCGAGGAGTATCGGGCGCACCTGAGCCTGTGGAGCCTGCTGAACGCCCCGCTGATCGCGGGCAACGACCTCCGCACGATGGACGACACCACCCGCGCGCTGCTGACCGACCCGGAGGTGCTCGCGGTCGACCAGGACTGGGCCGGCATCCAGGGCCACAAGATCGCCGACGAGGGCGACCAGGAGGTATGGACGAAGCCGACGTCGAGCCATGGTGCCGCCGTGGTCCTGTTCAACCGCGGTGCGACAGGCGCCCAGGTCTCGACGACCGCCGCCGGCCTGGGCCTCCCGAGCGCGTCGGCATACGAGCTGCATGATCTGTGGGCGAACACCACCACCGTGACGACCGGCGACGTGCGGGCGTCGGTCCCCGCCCACGGCGCGAAGATGTACGTGGTCGCCCCCGGAAAACGCGGAGAGCCGGCGGTGTCCACGAACGTGACTACGACCGGCTACGTGGAGCCGGGAGAGTCGTTCCCCACGACCGTGACCGTGGCCGACGACGGCCCCCGAGCGGTCCGCGACGTCCGGGTCACCCTGACCGTGCCCACCGGTTGGCGGGCGACTCCCGTTGGCGGAACGTCGGTACGCGCGATCCCACCCGGCCGAAGCGCTGACGTCGCCTTCACGGTGACAGCCCCCGCCGACGCCCCGAACGGCACGCACGCCTTGACCGCCGACGTCCGCCACAGAACCGGCAGCCTCACCGGCTACGGCGCGGTGACGATCGCGACGACCCCGACCGGCACCCCGTGGCTGTCCGACCTGAGCCCGGTGAGCACGCAGGTCGGCTGGGGCCAGCTGGGGGTGGACAAGAGCGTGGACGGCCACCCCCTGACGATCGCCGGAGTGCCGTACGCCAAGGGGATCGCCCCGCACGCGGCCTCCGAGATGACCTACTACCTGGGCCAACACTGCACCCGCTTCGCGGCGGGCGCGGGCATCGACGACGAGACGGGAAACAGGGGCACGGTGACCTTCACGGTCCTGGGCGACGGCCGGACCCTGACCGAGACCGGCGTGGTGACCGGCGGCCAGCAGGCGGTGCCGATCGACGTGGACGTGACCGGAGTGACGGAGCTGGTCCTGGTGGCAGGCGTAGGCCCGGACAACAACAACTACGACCACAGCGAATGGGTGGACGCGAGGCTGACCTGCGCCTGAGCGAGCAGAGCTAAAGACCAGATCGCGAAGCGAGCGGCGGGAGAAGAGGCTTGCGCCAGACGCAGGCGGGGACGAGTGACCTCTCCCCGATGAGGCTGGGCTGGGTGGTGTGCGCGTTCGGCGGCGCGCGGAAGGCCGAAATGCGATGAACGACGCCGCGGTGAGGCGTCGTTCATCGCACCGGCAAGGTCCAAGGTGAGCGGTGATCACCAAGAACCAAGAACCAAACCCAGGCCCCTCAACCCAAAGCGTACTGAACCGGTCACGAGTACCCGGACCGGGCACACCCGCCCGACAGAAACCGGCAACTCCGCACACCCGCGCCAGGGCATCGTCATACATCTGACCTTTACCCACTGTAACCACTGGCGGCGCAAGGTAACGCCAGAGTGTCGGGCACGTGTCACGATCTGGATACAGGATGAGGTCCGACCCCTTGACGGGCGCGCCCGTCGTGAGCCAAGGTTTCGTTTCTGAGAGGTCGCGTTTACAACTGTTGAGTTTGTGCCGGTCCTTGAGGAGGCGCGACAATGATGAGCCCTCGTTCGTTCGGTGCCGGCGGTGTGCCCGCCATGGCCCTCTCGCGACGGACCTTGTTGAAGGGAATGCTCGGCGCCGGCGCGCTGGCCGGCCTGGCCCCCACGCTGGCTGCCTGCGGCAGCGACTCCGGCGGGGGCGGCGGGGGAGTGACGTTCGGCTCGAACTGGTCCGACGAGGTGCCCAAGAAGGGCATCGCGGACATGGTGGCCGGCTACAGCGGCAAGGTGTCCATCAACACCGTCGACCACAACTCCTTCCAGGAGAACATCAACAACTACCTGCAGGGCGGCCCGGACGACGTGTTCGGCTGGTTCGCCGGCAACCGCATGCAGTTCTTCGCCGAGCAGGGCCTCGTCGGCGACATCAGCGACGTCTGGACCGACATCGGCAGCGGCTTCTCCGACGCGATGAAGCAGCAGGCCACCGGCAAGGACGGCAAGCAGTACTTCGTGCCGCTGTACTACTACCCGTGGGCGGTCTTCTACCGGAAGAGCCTGTGGCAGGAGAAGGGCTACCAGCCGCCGACCACGCTGGACCAGTTCACCGCCCTGGCCAACCAGATGAAGAAGGACGGCCTCATCCCGGTCGCCTTCGGGGACTCCGACGGCTGGCCGGCCATGGGCACGTTCGACTACCTGAACCTGCGGATCAACGGCTACGACTTCCACGCCCAGCTGATGGCGGGCCAGAAGGCGTGGAACTCGCCGCAGGTCAAGTCGGTGTTCGACACCTGGCGCGGGCTCCTGCCGCTGCACCAGCCGGACTCGCTGGGCCGCACCTGGCAGGAGGCCGCGCAGTCGTTGCTGCGCAAGGAGAGCGGGATGTTCACGCTCGGCCTGTTCATGGGCCAGCAGTTCCCCGAGGGCGACCGCGACGACCTCGACTTCTTCCCGTTCCCCGAGGTCGACCCGGCCATCGGCACCGACGCCGTCGAGGCACCCATCGACGGGTTCATGATGGCCGCGCACCCGCGGGACGAGAGCGGCGCGAAGAAGCTGCTGGGCTACCTCGGGACCGCGAAGGCGGGCGACCTCTACCTCAAGGCGGACCCGAACAACATCGGCGCGCACAACGACGCCGACACCAGCGGGTACAACGCCCTGCAGAAGAAGTCGCAGGAGCTGGTGAGCAAGGCCAAGTCGCTCTCGCAGTTCCTCGACCGCGACACCCGGCCGGACTTCGCCTCGACCGTCATGATCCCGTCGCTGCAGGAGTTCATCCGCAACCCCAACGACATCGACGGCCTGACCAAGAGCATCGAGGATCAGAAGGCCTCGATCTTCGGTGGCTGACGTGGCGGTGCGCGGGACGGGGACGGCGCCACCGCGTCGTCCCCGCCGCGCGCGCCGGCTGCGCACGCTGTCCGGAGTGGACCGGCTGACGGTCGTGCTCATGGTGGCGATCCCGACGCTCGTCGTCGCGGGCCTCGTCTGGGGCCCGGCGATCGCCACCGTGGCGCTGTCGTTCACCGACTGGAACGGCATCGGCAGCCTCGGCGACATCAACCTCGTCGGCTGGCAGAACTACGAGAACGCCACCTCGAACTACCCGCCGTTCGCGCCGGCCATGGAGCACAACCTGATCTGGCTGGTGGTGTTCTTCCTCGGCCCGACGCTGCTCGGCATGCTGCTGGCGGTGATGCTGGACCGGGAGCTGAAGGGCAGCCAGATCTACCAGAGCATCTTCTTCATGCCGGTCGTGCTCTCCCTCGCGCTGGTCGGCTTCATCTGGCAGCTGATCTACTCCCGCGACCAGGGCCTGCTCAACACCGTGCTCGGCACGCAGACCGACTGGTTCGGCGACCCGGACATCAACCTGTGGGCGGTGCTGGTGGCGGCCGGCTGGCGGCACACCGGCTACATCATGCTGCTGTACCTGGCCGGGCTGAAGGCCGTCGACCCGGCGCTGCGGGAGGCGGCCGCCGTCGACGGGGCCGGCGAGGTGCGCACGTTCCTGCAGGTCGTGTGGCCGGTGATGCGGCCGGTCAACATCGTCATCGTGGTGATCACGGTGATCGAGTCGCTGCGCGCGTTCGACATCGCCTGGGTGATCAACAAGGGCCGCAACGGCCTCGAGCTGATCTCCACCCTGGTGACGCAGAACGTGATCGGCGAGGCCAGCCGGGTCGGCTTCGGCTCCGCGCTCGCCACGATCATGATCGCCATCTCGACCGTGTTCATCATCGTCTACCTGATCCAGGTGATGCGGGAGCAGCGCCGATGACCGCGACCATCGACACCGAGCAGGTCACCCCGCGGCGGGTGCCGCCCCGGGCCAAGCAGCGGGTGCGGCCCGCGCGGGTCGTGCTGCGGGTGTTCCTGACCGTGCTGGCGGTCGGCTGGATCTTCCCGATCCTGTGGGCGGTCTACAACTCGCTGCGCGACTACGACTACACCTCGGTCAACGGTTACTTCTCCTTCGGCGGCTTCACCCTGCAGAACTACGTCGAGGCGTGGGCGCGCGGCAACTTCGGCCAGACCTTCTTCAACACCGCGGTGATCGTGATCCCGTCGGTGCTGCTCACGCTGCTGCTCGCGTCGTCGGTGGCCTTCGTGCTGGCGCGGTTCAGCTTCCCGTTCAACCTCACCCTGTTGGCGTTGTTCACCGCGGCCAACCTGCTGCCGCAGCAGGCGTTGCTGGTGCCGCTGTTCCGGCTGTTCCTCAACATCCACGTGCCGTACTCGGTCAGCGACTCGGGCTCGCTGTACGACACCTACTACGCGGTGATCGCGGTCAACGTCGCGTTCCAGACGGGGTTCTGCACGTTCGTGCTGAGCAACTACATGAAGTCGATCCCGCGCGAGCTGACCGAGGCCGCGCTCGTCGACGGCGCCGGCGTGCTGCGCCAGTACTGGCAGATCGTGCTGCCGCTGTGCCGGCCGGCCCTCGCCGCGCTCGCGACGCTGCAGATCACCTGGGTGTACAACGACTTCTTCTGGGCCGTCGCGTTCATGCGCACCGGGAGCAAGCTGCCGGTGACCAGCTCGCTGCAGAACCTGCGCGGGCAGTTCTTCACCGACTACAACCTGCTCTCGGCCGGCTCGGTGATCGTCGCGATCCCCACGCTGGTGATCTTCTTCCTGCTGCAGCGGCACCTGCGTGCCGGCCTGACCCTGGGAGCCACCAAGGGATGATCGTGAGCGGGCGGGAGCGTACGCCGTCCGGGCCGACCAGCAGCGCGGGAGGGAAGACGGCGTGTCAGCGACCGAGCGGAGCGAGCCAGCCAACACGGTCCATCTGTCCACGGACGCCGTGAGCCTCGTCCTCGACGTCCGCGGCGGCGGCCTGCCGACCGTCGTGCACTGGGGCGCGCCGCTGGGTGAGGTGTCCGAAGAGGACCTTCTCGTCCTGGCCGACACGGCGGTGCCGCCGACCGCGAACAGCACGCCGGACACCCCGGTGCCGGTGGCGCTGCTGCCCGAGGCCGCCCGCGGGTACCAGGGCCGGCCCGGGCTGCGCGGCCACCGTGCCGGAACCGCGTGGGTGCCCTCGTTCCGCGTCCGCGGCCTGCGGGTCACCGGGTCGACGGCCGAGATCGTCGCCGAGGACCCGGAGGCGTTGCTGCGCCTCGAACTCACCGTCGAGCTCACCCCGTCCGGCGTGCTGCGGCTGCGCTCCCGGGTGGCCAACGACGGGACCGAGCCGTACACAGTGGACGGTCTGGAGGCGGCGCTGCCGGTGCCCGCGCAGGCCACCGAGCTGCTGGACCTCACCGGGCACTGGGCGCGGGAGCGCCATCCCCAGCGCCGCCCGTTCGACCTCGGCACCTGGTCCCGGGAGAGCCGGCGCGGCCGCACCGGGCACGACGCGACGCTCGCGCTGCTCGCCGGCACGGCCGGGTTCGGCTTCCGCGGCGGCGAGGTCTGGGGCCTGCACGTCGCGTGGAGCGGCAACCACGTCACCTACGCGGAGCGGATGATCGAGGGCCCCGCGACACTGGGTGGCGGCGAGCTGCTGGCGCCGGGCGAGGTGATCCTCGCGCCCGGCGAGGAGTACGCGTCGCCGTGGCTCTACGCGGTCTACAGCTCCCGCGGGATCGACGGGCTGAGCGCGGCGTTCCACCAGTGGCTGCGGTCCCGGCCGGCGCACCCGCCGCTGCCGCGGCCGGTGGTGCTGAACACCTGGGAGGCCGTCTACTTCGACCACGACCTGGACCGGCTGCGCTCGCTCGCCGACGTGGCCGCGCGGATCGGCGTCGAGCGGTTCGTCCTGGACGACGGCTGGTTCCGGCACCGCCGCGACGACACCGCCGGCCTCGGGGACTGGTACGTCGACCCCGCGGTGTGGCCGGCCGGGCTCACGCCGCTGATCTCGCACGTCACCGGGCTCGGCATGCGGTTCGGCATTTGGGTCGAGCCGGAGATGGTCAACGAGGACTCGGACCTGTACCGGGCGCACCCGGACTGGGTGCTGGGGCCGGGTAACGGGGTGCTGCCGCCGCGGGCGCGCCACCAGCAGGTGCTGGACCTGAACGTCCCCGACGCCTACGCCTACCTCCTCGAGCGGCTCGACGAGCTGTTGCGGGACAACGACATCGCCTTCGTCAAGTGGGACCACAACCGGGACCTGGTCGCCGCCGGCCACGACGGGCGGTCCGGCGTGCACGGCCAGACGCTTGCGGTGTACCGGTTGCTGGACGCCTTGCGGGCCCGCCACCCCGGCGTGGAGATCGAGAGCTGCTCGTCCGGCGGCGCCCGGGTGGACCTGGAGATCCTCGCGCGCACCGACCGCGTGTGGGCCAGTGACTCGAACGACGCCCTGGAGCGCCAGACGATCCAGCGCTGGACGGGGTTGCTGCTGCCGTCGGAGCTGATCGGGTCGCACGTGGGGCCGCCGACCGTCCACTCGAGCGGCCGGACCCAGCACCTGTCGTTCCGGTTCGCGACCGCGCTGTTCGGCCACTTCGGCATCGAGTGGGACATCGCGTCGGCCTCGCCGGCGGAGCTGGCCGGCCTGGCCGCGGGGATCGCGTTCTACCGGCGGGTCCGCGACCTGCTGCACACCGGCGCGGTGGTGCGGGCCGACCACCCGGACCCGGCCGCGTACGTGCACGGCGTGGTGGCGCCGGACCAGTCGGCGGGCGTGTTCGCCTACGTCCAGCTGACGACGTCGGCCCGCGCCGTACCGGCCCCCATGCGCCTGCCGGGCCTGTCCCCGTCCCGCCGCTACCGCGTCGACGTCGTGACCCCGGCCGGCGAGCCGATGCGACTGGGCCGCGGTCCGTCGTGGACGCCCCGGGTGCTGACGGGCCGCCTGCTGGCCGAGGTGGGTCTGCGGCCACCGGTCCTGGCGCCGGAGCAGGCCTGGCTGGTGGAGGTCACACCCGCGTAGCCCGGAGGCATCCGGATGGGTTAACCGAGAGGCCCTAAGATCCTCTGGTGCGCAGTGGTCAGCTGATCGCTAACCGTTACCGGCTGGTAGAGCTCATCGGCTCCGGGGGCTCCGGGCTGGTGTGGCTCGCCGACGACGAGCACGCCGGCGACGTCGCGCACCGGCAGGTCGCGCTCAAGCGGCCGCACTCCGCGGACGGCCCGGCGGTCCGCGCGGAGCTCGAGCGGGAGGCCGCGGTCGCCGCGCGGGTGGAGCATCCCAACGCGATCCGGGTGCACGAGGTCGTCGGCGACGGGGCCGAGGCGTGGCTCGTCATGGAGTTCTTCCCCGCCAAGAACCTCGCCGTCATCATGCGTGAGCGCGGGCCGCTCGAGCCCGGCGAGGTCGCGCGCATCGGCGAGCAGGTGGCGAGCGCGCTCGCGGCCATCCACGACGCCGACGTCGTCCACCGCGACGTCACGCCCAACAACATCCTCGTCGACGCCGAGGGCACCGCCAAGGTCACCGACTACGGCATCTCCGCCCACCGCGCCCAGACGATGACCAGCAGCGGCAAGATCAGCGGCACCGCCGTCTACCTCTCGCCCGAGGTCGCCAACGGCAGCGGGGCCAAGGCGCCGTCGGACCTGTTCTCCCTCGGCGCCAGCCTCTTCGCCGCCGTCGAGGGGGCGCCGCCGTTCGGGTTCGGCGACCCGGACCTCGTCCTCGCCCGCATCCGCGCCGGCCGCCGCGAGCCGGCCGGCCGCGCGGGTGCGCTGACCCCGGTCCTCGACGCCCTCCTGCAGACCGACCGCGACGCCCGGCCGACCGCCGCCGAGGCCGCGGACATGCTGGGCAAGGTCGTCGCGGGCGAGCCGGTGCCGGTGTGGGAGCGCACCAGCCGCCCGCCGACCCGCCGTCGCTGGCCGATGATCGCGGGCGCGGCGGCGGTGGTCGTCGCGGTGCTGCTCGGGGTCTTCGTGTGGTCGCCGTGGCGCACGTCGGCCGGCAGCGAGCCGCCGCGCACCGTCCTCGGCGACCCGCGGACCGCCGACCCGTGCGCGCTCGTCGACCCCGACGCCACCCGCCGGTTCGGCCCCGGCGAGGTGGACCGGGCCTACGGCAACTTCAACCGCTGCGACGTGCTGGTCAACCCCGGCGCGGACACCGAGGTGGGCATCGTCGTCGAGCTCGTCGGCAAGGCGGACCCCACCGCGACCGCGCCGGCCGGCGCGACCGTCGAGGTGGCCGCGCCCCAGGGCGACGACGAGGGCGCCTGCGACGTGACGATCACCCTCGCCGACCTCAACCGCGTCGACGTCAACGCCCGCCCGCACGGCGACGCCGCGCCCGCCGACCTGTGCCCGATGGCCAAGGCCGCCGCCGACCGCGCGTTCGCGCTGCTGCCCCCGGCCGAGCTGACGCGCCGCGCGACGCCGTTCGAGCCCGCCTCGCTCGCCAACACCAGGGCCTGCGACCTGCTCGACGCCGCCACGCTGGCCCGCGTCCCCGGCCTCACCGCAGGCAGCGTCGAGAAGAACGCCGGGTACGGCGACTGGTCCTGCGAGTGGACCGCCCGCACCGCCACCATGCGGGCGCGGGTGATCTTCAACCGCAACCAGCGCCTCACCGCCGACGACGGCGAGCCGCTGACGCTCGCCGGCCACCACGCCTTCCGCGAGCCCGCGGGCTACGGTGACACGTCGTGCGAGGTGGACGTCGTGCACCGGCCCGTGATCGGGGACAACGGCGACGAGCTGGACGAGCTGGCCACGGTCGTCGTCGACGGCCCCGACCCGATGGCGACCCTGTGCGCGACGGTCACCGACCTCGCCGGCGCGGTGGCCGCGCACCTGCCGCCGGCCTGATCCCGCCGGCCTGATCGCGGTCCGGGAGGGGTCCCGGACACCCGACCTACCGTGGGCTTCCGCGACGAAGGTGGGGAAACGTGACCGATGGGGTGACCGCGTTGGCGCGGGGGCACCACAGCCTGGCGTTCGGCAGTGCCGACGCGGTGCCGGGTGGGCTGCTGGCGCTGTCGATGTCGGGGGGCATCCGGGTGCGCCCGGCGGAGGGCCGGTCCGTCTACTTCGGACGCAACTTCGAGGAGGTCCACGTCGGCATCGGCGTGGACGACCGCCGGGTGAGCCGCCGCCAGGGCGCCCTCACCTGCCGGGGCGGGCAGTGGTGGGTGGGCAACACCGGCAACCGCCCGATCCGCTTGCCCAACACCCGCTGGCTCCACCGCGACGGCGAGGAGGTGCCGCTCGCGCCGGGGTACACGCCGCTGTTCGTGCCGGGTTCGGGCGCCCGCGAGCACCTGCTGGAGCTGTACGTGGTCGGCCCGAACGGCGACCCTCCGCGCCCGGCCCCCACCGCGGCCACCGAACGCCTGACGACCTGGCGCCTGACCCCCGACGAGCGCCTGGCGGTGGTCGTGCTGGGCCAGCGGTACCTGTTGCACGAGGCGAACCCGCTGCCCCTGACCTGGCAACAGGCGACGAGCCAGCTGGCGGAGCTGGAGCCGGGCCGCTGGCGCGAGGGGAGACTGAAGCACCTGGTCGAGGACCTGCGCCTGCGGCTGTCCCGGCACGGCGTGGCGGGCCTGCGCAAGGACGAGCTCCCGGAGCCGATCGGCAACGCGCTGAACGACAACCTGCTCCGGGAGCTGGTGCGGACGTCGACGCTGGTGCCACCGGACCTGACGGTGCTCCACCCGGCGGAGTGACCGGGACCCCTCCCCGCCATCCCCGTTAGCTTCCCGGCCATGGTCAAGAAAGCACTCGTCGTCAGCGCCCTCGTCGCCGCGGCCGTCGTGGCCGTCGGGGTGTACGAGGTGTCCGGGAGCGCCGGGGCCGCACCCGGCTGCACGGTCCGCTCGACCGACGCGACCCCCGAGGCCGGCCCGGGCGACGTCGTCTGCTTCGCCGGGGACCTCGCCCGGCAGCGGCTCGTCATCACCGACGGCGGCACCGCCGACAAGCCCGTGGTCTACGACGGCGACGGGACGGCGGTCGGCGGCATCACGATCCAGGCCGACCACGTGGTCGTCCAGCACTTCACCGCCGACCGGCCCGAGGCGCCCGGCGTCGACCTGGAGGGCACCGGCATCACCCTCCGCGAGACCACCATCACCCGGCCGGTGGGCGGCGACGGCGACGGCATCCGGTTCTTCGGCGACGACCTCAAGATCCTCGGCAACGTCGTCCGCGACACCGACAACGCCAACGGCCACGCCGACTGCATGCAGACCTTCGCGGACGACACGCCGCCCAGCCGGCACGTGCTCATCGAGGGCAACCGGTGCGAGCGGGTGGACAACATGTGCCTCATGGCCGAGGGCCCCAACGACGGCGAGGGCGACGGCCACGGCGTCACCGAGGACTTCACCATCCGCGGCAACTTCTGCGAGACCCGGGAGGCGTCCCAGGCGCTGATGTTCGAGGACGTCCGCAACGCGACGATCACCGGCAACGAGTTCGCCGCGCCCACCCACCACGCCATCGGCCTCGCGATCGGGTCGACCGGCGCGCACGTCAGCGGCAACACGCTGCACCCCGGCATCGGCTACGAGGTCGGGATCGACGACTCGTCGCTGCCCGGTTACCAGGGACCGGAGCCCGGCGGCGAGCCGTGATCGATAATCAGGGGCGTGGAAGCAAAGATCCGGGCATTCCGCGCCGACGACGAGCGGACGCTGTACGACATCTGCCTGCGCACCGGCGCGAGCGGCGAGGACGCCACCGGGATGTACCGCGACCCGGACCTGCTGGGCGCCATCTACGTCGGCCCCTACCTGCGGCTCGCGCCGACGCTGGCCTTCGTCGGCGTCGACGACGAGGGGGTGGCCGGCTACGTGCTGGGCGCGGCCGACACCCGCCCGTTCGAGAAGGCCTGCGAGCACGAGTGGTGGCCGATGCTGCGCTCGAGCTACCCGCGGTCGCTGTTCCCGCCCGAGTCACCGGACGGCAAGCTCGTCCGCATGATCCACGAGCCGCCGGCCGCGGACGTCGACGTCGTGGAGCGCTACCCGGCGCACCTGCACATCGACCTGCTGCCCCGCCTGCAGGGCCGCGGCTGCGGCCGCCGCCTGCTGGAGACGCTGTTCGACGCGCTTCGAGCGGCCGGTGGGAAAGGCGTCCACCTGGGCGTGGGCCTGGCCAACCTACGCGCGATCGGCTTCTACGAGCGCATGGGCTTCACCGTGGTCCGCCGGCACACCGGCTCCCTGGTGATGGCCCGCACCCTCTAGAGACCCAGCTGCTGGGCCAGCGCCTCCGTGTGGGTGTCCGCGTCGCCGAAGGCCAGGGCCGACGCGATGGCGTGCCGGGTGTAGTAGTGCAGGTCGTGCTCGGCGGTGAAGCCGATCGCGCCGTGGACCTGGTGGCCCAGCGCGCAGACCCGCTGGTACGCCTCGCTCACCCAGCTCTTCGCGACCGCCACCTCGACCGCGGCCGGCAACCCGCGGCCCAGCCGCCAGATCGCCTCGTACGCGATGAACCTCGAGCCCAGCACGTCGATCGCCATGTTCGCGCAGTGGTGCTGCACCGCCTGGAACGCGCCGATCGGCTTGCCGAACTGCTCGCGCTGGGTCGCATACGCCACCGTCGCGTCCAGCACCGCCTGGGCGCCGCCCACCATCTCCGCGCACACGGTCGCGGCGCCGAACGCCGTGACCAAGGGCGCGTCGACGGGCCGCGCCGAGGACAGCGACGGGAACCGCACCCGGTACTTCGGGTCGAGCCCGACCACGTCCTGCCGCGACACGTCGGCGACCTCCGCGGCCGGCACGACCACCACCGAGTCCTCAGTGGACACCACGAACCCGTCCGCCGACGCCGCGTACGGCACCAGCGACGCCTCGCCGGCGACGGCGGACGCGAACGTGTACACCAGCCCGCCCGCGATCTCCTCCCGCAGCGACGGCACCGCCATCCCGCAGGTCACGGTCGTCGCGAACGGGGACGGCACCGCGAACCGGCCGAACTCCTCGGCCAGCAGGCACGCCTCCAGGAACCCGCCGCCGAGCGACTCGTCGAACGCCAGCCCGGTCCAGCCCAGCTCGACGATCTCCTTCCACAGCGCCGCCGAGTACCCGGCCGGTTCCCCGGACACGGCCCGCGCCGACGCGCCGACGGCGTGCGCGGCAAGGAACTCCCGGCCCGTCCGCTGCACCAGCTCCTGGTCCGGCGTGAGCGTCAGGTCCATCAGCGCGTCACCGGCGGGATCTTGTCCGACCGCACCCACACGCCCGGCCGCTCCTCCCAGAACAGCTGTACCAGCACGCCACCGGTCTGCTTCGGGTGGACGAACGTGTGCTTCCACGCCGCCCCGTCCGTCACCCCCGACTCCTCGTCGAACGTCGGCACGTCGTGGAAGGCGAGGGCGGCCAGCGCGGCATCCCAGTCGGCCACCTGGAACGTCACGTGGTGCGCCGCGGCCCCGTTGCGGGCGAAGAACTTCTCGATGAACGAGTCCTTCCCGCGCGGCATGATCACTTCCCAGCAGATCGAGGACCCCGGCACGTTCAGCACGAGGTCGGCCATGTCCGGATGCTCGTCCTCGGCCGTGCGCCACACCTGGACGAACCCGGCCAGGTCGGCATACCAGCGCGCCAGCTCGTCGCGGTCGAGGAAGGCCTGGCAGATGTGGTCCAGCGCCACCACCCCCACCGTCGGACCGTCCACAGTGTCAGGAGAAACCGGGGTAGGCCGGTCGTCCCCGCACATCGCCAGCGTGCCCGGGCCACGCATGCGGAACAGCACACCCGGCCCGTGCTCCGGCGGCGACAGCGACGCCTCCGCCCACCTGCCCGGCATCCCGTCGGTCAGCTTGATGCCCAGGGAGGACAGCTCCGAGAGCGTCGCGTCCAGGTCCGGCACCTCGACGCCGACATGGTGCAGGCCGGGCCGCCCGCCGTGCTCGTCCAGCCACGTCCGCAGCGGCGAGGAACCGTCGGTGGGGGAGAGCACCAGCCACGTGTGGCCCGAGCTGCCCGGGATGTCGAGCCGGACCCCCCGGGTGCCGGCCACCGGGTTGTCCCAGCGCTCGACGGGCCGGAACCCGAACACCGTCGACAGCAACGAGACCTGCGCGTCGAGGTCGGGCACCAGCTGAGCCACGTGGTCTATCCGGTAGATACGCATGAAACCCTCCGAAGTCAGCTGGGGTGCGGCTCGATCCAGTCGTACTCGTTGTCCACGAGCTCCTTGACCAGGCGCAGGTTGTAGCGGTTCATCGCGGCGATCCGCTCGGCCAGCTCACCGACGTGCTTGTCGAACTCCCCGGCCGGGAACACGTGGTTGACCAGGCCGATCTCCAGCGCCCGGGCCGCGTCCAGCCGGATCCCGGTGAACAGCATCTCCTTCGCGCGCGCCTTGCCGACCCGCTTCGGCAGCCGCTTCACCCCGCCCCAGCCCGGCGCCGAACCGCCGAACGCCGGCTGGTCCGGGTCGGGCCCGCCGTTCATGAACTTGGGCTGGTACGGCGGCCGCGCGGACAGCGTGATCTCGACGAGCCCCAGCCTCGCGTCGTCGGCGGCCACGATGAAGTCCGCGGCCAGCGCCAGCTCCAGCCCGCCGCCGACCGCGTAGCCGTGCACGGCCGCGATGACCGGGACGGACGTCCGCTCGATCAACGCGAACGTCTTCTCGCCGAGCCTGCCCTGCTCGATCCGCTCCTTCGGCGTGAGGCCCTCGGACCACTTCACGTCCATGCCGGCGCAGAACGCGCGCTCCCCGGCGCCCCGCAGCACCGCGACGCACACGTCCTCGTCGTCGTCGATCTCCGTGAAGACCGTCCGGAGCTCCGTCATCGAGGCCGGCGTCAGCGCGTTCAGCTTGTCCGGGCGGTTGAGCGTGATCCACGCGACCCGGTCCTCGATCTGCACGTCAAGGGTTTCGTATGCCATGTTCTCCATCTTCCGACAGGTTCAACTCTTCGGCAGGCCAAGCCCGCGGGTGGCGATCACGTTGCGCTGGATCTCCGTTGTGCCGCCGAGGAAAGTGGCCGCGACCGCGTCGAGCCGCAGGTGGGTGAACGCCGCGCCGAGCGGGGCCCCGGCCCGGCCCCACAGCTCGGCGTGCGCCCCGAACGCCTCCGCGCCGGTGCGGGCCAGCCGGCCGGCGAGCTCCGCGCCGAACAGCTGGTTCACCGATGCCTCGTAGCCCGGCACCTCGCCGCTGACCTGCTTGGACACCGTGTAGCGGGCCAGGTTGTACAGCACCCGGACCTCCGCGTACCGGCGCGCGATCTCGTGCCGCAGCCGGGACCGGTCCGGCCGCAGCAGCTCGCCGCCCTCCTGCACGTAGGAGACCAAAGTGGACAGTGCCTGCTCGAACTTGACGGTGCCGCCGATGCCGGCCCGCTCGAAGCTCAGCGCGGTCATCGCGACGTACCAGCCGCGGTTCTCCTCGCCGACCCGGTTCGCCACCGGCACCCGCGCGTCCTCGAAGAAGATCTCCGCGAACGGCGCGTCGCCGCGGATGTCGACGATGGGCCGGACGGTCACGCCCGGCGTCTTCGTGTCCACCAGCAGGAACGTGATGCCCTTGTGCTTGGGCGCCGCGGGGTCCGTGCGCACCAGCACGAACAGCCAGTCCGCGTGCTGGCCGAGCGAGGTCCACACCTTCTGCCCGTCGACCACGTAGTCGTCACCGTCGCGCACCGCGCGGGTGCGCAGCGACGCCAGGTCCGAGCCCGACCCCGGCTCGGAGAAGCCCTGCGCCCAGGTCCGCTCGCCACGCGCGATCGGCGGCAGGTGCTCGGCCTTCTGCGCGTCGGTGCCGTACTCCAGCAGCGTCGGGCCGAGCAGGAACGCGCCGATCCCGTTCACCGTCGGCACTTGGGCCCGCATCATCTCCTCCTGCAGGATGAACTCCTGCAGGGCGGACAGGCCCGCGCCGCCGTACTCGTAGGGCCAGTGCGGCACGATCCAGCCGCGCTCGGCCAGCGCCGCGGCCCACTGCCGGGCGCCCTCGCGGCGCGCGGGGTCCTCGGCGTGCCGGTCGGCCGGCCAGTTGTAGCCCCAGACGTCCTCGGGCTCGAGGCTGTGCTCGGCGGCCGGGTCGGGCCGGTACGAGGCGGGGAAGTGCTCGGCGACGAACGCGCGCACCTCCTCGCGGAACGCCGCCTCCTCCGGGGTGTCCTCCCAGTTCATGGGCCTCCTATCCAGCCGCCGCCGCGGGCCCGGCCTCGCGGTCCCATGTGGACGGTGTGATGCCGTGGTCGCCCTCGGCGCGCAGCCGGTACTTGGCGACCTTGTCGGTGGGTGTGCGGGGCAGCGCGTCGATGAACTCGATGTAGCGCGGCACCATGAACTTGGGCAGCCGCTCGACGCAGAACTCCACCAGCTCCTCGGGGTCCAGCGACGCGCCGGGCCGCAGCACCACCGCGAGCTTCACGTCCTCGTCCTCCAGCGCGGAGGGCACCCCGATCGCCGCGCTCTCCAGGATCGACGGGTGCAGGTTCACCTCGCACTCGAGGTCGAAGGCGGAGATGTTCTCGCCGCGCCGGCGGATCGAGTCCTTCATCCGGTCGAGGAAGTAGAAGTAGCCGTCCTCGTCGCGCCACACCTTGTCGCCGGTGTGGAACCACAGGTTGCGGAACACCTCGGCGGTGGCCTCGGGTGTGCCGTAGTAGCCGTTGGTGATCACGAACGGCTGCTTGGGCCGCAGCACCAGCTCACCGGGCTCGCCCGGGCCGACCTCGCGGTCGTGCTCGTCGACCACGGCCGCCGTGAACCGTTCGTCGTGGACGGTGCCGCACGAGCCGACCCGCCACTCGCCGTACGGGCTGCCGGTGGCGATGCCGGCCTCGGTGGAGGTGTAGGTCTCCACCGAGCGGACGCCGAAGCGTTCCCGCAGCGGCGCGTCGAGCACGGACTTGCCCATGTAGAACATCTCGAGCGGATGGTTCTTGTCGTCCGGGGTGGGCTCGCGGCCCAGCAGGATCGGGATCATCGAGAACACGCTCATCGCGACCTGCGCGTCGAAGTGCCGGACGTCGTCCCAGAACCGCGAGGCGCTGAACTTCTCGACCACCGCGAGCGCGCCACCGGAGAGCAGGGCCGACATCATCCCGTCCCACAGGCCGGCCGCGTGGAACAGCGGCAGGGGGCAGTAGATCGTCTTGCCCCACCGGTCGAGGAAGTTCAGCGAGTCGTACGCGCAGGTCAGCGCCAGCGCGTGGGAGCACATCGCGCCCTTGGACGGGCCGGTGGTGCCCGACGTGTACATGATCGCCTGCAGGTCGGAGAACACCACGCCCGCGCGCGGCTCCTCGTCGCCGTGGTTCTCCAGGCTCGCCAGCGAGACGGCCGGCTTGCCGAGCGTCGCGAGGCCCTGGCCGTCGCGCACGATCAGCCCACCGAGCCCCGGCAACCGCTCGGCGATCGGCGGGATTCTGTCCACATAGGACGCGTCGATGACGAGCGTCGTCGAGTCGGAGCTGTACAGCACGTGCCGCAGCAGCTCGCCGCGCAGGGCCGTGTTCACCGGCACCGCGACCGCCCCGAGCCGGGCGAGCGCGAACACGACGGGCACGAACTCCGGGCAGTTGGGCAGCATCACCGCGACGTGGTCGCCCCGGCCGATCCCTCGCGAGATCAGGCCCTGGGCGAGCCGGTTCGCCGACGCGTGCACGTCGCCGTAGGACAGCTCGCCGTCCCGGAACTTCAGAAATGGCTCGGTCCGGTGGCTGTCCGCCCTGGACCGGAGTACGTCGCCGAGAACGAAGCTCTCCAACGTCTCCTTGCGCATCACACCTCCGCTGGCGCCCCGGAATCGCGCCAGGCGGACGGCAGGGTGTGCCCGCCCTCGCGTTCACGAGGCTCGCACCGTGCCCCCATCCGAACACGAATCGGAGGGAGGCGCCAGCCTTGGGTGATCTCCGCCTCGTCAGCGGAGCGTGGTCATCGCAGGTCAGCGCGCTTCGGACGGACCTGGCGACCGAGGGAATCCGGCCGTCGCCCAACGGGATCTCCGCAAGCCCGATGGTTGTCCACAGGCGCCGGTCCGCTTGGCTGAAACCGTCGGTGCCGGTCAGTACGCTGGATTCCGGGGGCCGGAGGCCACCGGCGAGTCGGAGACCGTGCGGCACCGGCCCCCGGGCAGCACCTGTCGAGGCGGGAGGTGGCCGGCCATGGCGCGCGTAGCGGGGTTGCTCCTCCTCGGCCTCGGCACCGTGCTGACGTGGCTCGCCGCCGCCGGGGTCGTAGTTGGCGCGTTGTTGGCGTTCGATCCGCCATGGTGGGCCGGCGCCAGCCTGGCCGGTGCCGGTGTGGTCGTCGGCGGCGTGGGGTGGCTGGCGCTGCGGGCCGGCCGCCGGCTCGGGCCGCCGCCCGTCGTCGCGCGTGCCGCGCTGGGCGCGTTCGGGCTTCGGTTCGCGATCGTCGCCATCGGGCTGGGCCTCGTCCTGTTCGGCGCGCTCACCGACCAGCCGTTGCCCGACCGGCTGTTCCTGTTCGCCTTCGGTGGCTTCTTCCTCGGCATGTCCGTCCTGGTCCTGGCCGGCGACCTCCGGTTGCGCCGTGACATCAGGGAAAGCGGCGACATCAGGGGAAGCGGCCCGCCGGACGCCGAACAGCGCGGCGTGTCACCGCCCTGAGCGGCGGTCGGTCGGCGGGGTCAGCCGGCGCGGCGGCCCATGGCGCCGATCGTCAGCCACGTGTAGTCGACGTAGGTCGGGGTCGCGTACGTGGCGTAGGCGGCCGCCAGGTCGTCGGCGGTTATCGCGCCGCTCGCCAGGGCCGGTTCCTCGATCAGGCGGTGGGTCGCGGTCAGCCAGCGGGCGAGGGCGCCGCCGCCGCGCACCGGGATGGTGTGGCCGTCGGCAGTGCAGTCCACCAGCCCGGCGTTCTCCAGTGGCACGGGCAGCGTCCGCGCCCACGCCGGGTCCGTGCCGATCGACCGCGCCATCAGCGCCGCCATCGCGGCGAGCGCGCGCCGCACCGCCGGGTCGCTCGACAGCTCCGGCACCGGCGTGGCGCACTCGACGACCAGCCACCCGCCCGGCTTGAGCCACGACGCCATCCGCCGCAGCGCCTCGTCCCGCCGGGTCACGTGCTCCAGGACGAACCGCGAGTGGATCACGTCGAACTCGCCCGGCTGCTCGTCGACGACGACGTCGTGGTGCAGCACCCGGATGCCCGACGACGCGAGCGGCGCCAGGAAGTCGGTGCTCATGTCGGTGGCCGTCACGTTCGCCGCGCCGGCCCGCTCGGCCAGCATCCGCGCCACCGACCCGGCACCCGCGCCCACCTCGAGGCACTGCGAGCCGGGCCGCACGCCGACGCGGTCGAGCAGTCGCGCGCTGAACGGGTCGAAGATCTCCTGCAGCAGCGTCAGGCGGTCGTGCTCGGCCTGCGCCTTGGTGTCGACGTACGAGGTCCAGTTGAGCGTGTCGGACATGAGCGGGATCGTACGTCAAACTAACGATTCATAGTGATCCGACGTATCTGCCAACAAACTGATTGCTGGCGGGAGGAGATCACCGGATCGTCGGTTTACATCGGATGTCTTGGTGCCTAGAGTCCGTGGACGTGACCTGCCGACCTCAACGAGGAGGACCGCCATGTCCCGCAGACACTGGCTCACCACGGCACTGACCCTGCTGACCGTCACGACCCTGCTCCCGACCCAGGCCGCGGCCGCCGAACCAGCGGCGGCCGAGCCCGTCGCGGCCGCCGGCCCCGGCACCAACTACGCCGTCGACGACCCGTTCACCGCCAACCGCACCCAGTGGTGGCGCGACGACCGCTTCGGCATGTTCATCCACTTCGGCGCCTACTCGAACCTCGAGGGCGAGTACACCCGCCCGGACGGCTCGGTGTGCCGCAACGCCGAGTGGATCCAGCGCGAGTGCCAGATCCCCAAGGCCGACTACGAGCGGCAAGCCGCCACCTTCAACCCCGCCGGCTTCAACGCGGACGCCATCGCGCAGGCCGCCGCGGACGCCGGCCAGAAGTACGTGGTGATCACCTCGAAGCACCACGAGGGCTACGCCATGTGGCCCACCAAGGTCAACAACTGGAACCTCCGCGATCACTCGAGTTTCGACAAGAACCGCGACATTCTGCGCGAGCTCAAACAGGCCACCGAGAAGCGCGGCATCAAGCTCGGCTTCTACTACTCCATCTGGGACTGGCACGACCCCGACTTCGCCGACCCGGCCACCTTCCCGCGCTACGAGCAGCGCATGTACGCCCAGCTCAAGGAACTCGTCGACAACTACGACCCGGCCGTCCTCTGGTTCGACGGCGAGTGGTCGACCGACCGCCCGAACAACCCGTGGACCGACCGCGACGGCGAGCGCCTGGAGGCCTACGTCCGCTCGCTGAGCCCCGACATCGTGATCAACAACCGGGTCGGCAAGCGCCGCGTCGTCGACG
The DNA here is from genome assembly GCF_036402745.1 of Actinophytocola sp. Lineage (GTDB taxonomy): Bacteria > Actinomycetota > Actinomycetes > Mycobacteriales > Pseudonocardiaceae > Actinophytocola. Next base: position 30,068 of record NZ_DASWSJ010000360.1, read on the forward strand.
GTGACACCGGCACGCCCGAGCAGGAGATCCCCGCCGAGCCGGTCGCCGGTCAGCTGTGGGAGAGCTGCATGACGCTCAACGGCTCCTGGGGCTTCGCCAGGTGGGACACCAACTGGAAGTCGCCCGCCGAGCTCACCCGCAACCTCGCCGGCATCGCCGGGCGCGGCGGCAACTACCTGCTCAACGTCGGCCCCGACGCGCAGGGCCGCATCCCGGCCGAGTCCGTGTCCCGGCTCAAGACGATGGGCGACTGGCTGCGCACCAACGGCCCGGCGGTCTACGGGGCACGGGAGCCGGGCATCGTCGCCGAGCCCGCGTGGGGCGCGGTGAGCCGGCGCGGCGACAAGCTCTACGCCTCGGTCTACAACTGGCCGAGCGGCTCGCTTACCCTCGACGCCAAGGCGCCCTTCCAGGTCACCGGCGCTCGCGTGCTCGGGAGCGACCAGCGGGTCCGCGCCAGCCGCGCCGGTGACGTCGTGACGATCACCCCGGCCGGCGGCCCGACGAGCGACATCGCCACCGTGATCGAGCTGACCGTCCGGCCCGCCCGGCCGGCCGGGCAGAACCGCGGTACTGGACTGAAGGCCCAGTTCTGGCCCAACGCCACCTTCGCCGGCGACGCGACGGTGACCAGGACCGACCGCGGCGTCAACTACAACTGGAAGTACACCGGCTCACCCGACCCGGCGATCCCCGCGGAGCCGTTCTCGTCGGCCTGGACCGGGCAGGTCGAGGCGCCGTTCAGCGAGACCTACACGTTCACCACGGTCTCCGACGACACCGTGCGGCTGTGGGTCGACGGCCGGCTGATCATCGACAACACCACCCCGCACGGCCCGACCGTCGACCGCGGCACCGTCACCCTGCAGGCCGGCCGCCGCTACGCCATTCGGCTCGAGCAGACCGAGCAGGGCGGTGAGGCGTCGATGAAGCTCATCTGGTCCAGCGCCGACATCGCCCAGGAGGTGGTTCCGGCCAACCGGCTGTACCCGAGCTGACCAGGAGCGAGAGACCGGACTCGGAACGTCGTTCCGAGTCCGGTCTCCCGTGACCCGGACCCCGCCGAGACACTAGGGTGTGTGCGTTCGACCAACGCACGCCAAGACAGGAGCGAATGCCTTGCGGCTCATGCGAGTGGGCGCCCCCGGCGCCGAGCGCCCGGTGGTCCTGGACAGCACCGACGGCGGCGAGGACCGGGCGTTCGGCCTCACCCGGCTCACCCAGAACATCGACGGCGCGTTCCTCGCCGAGGACGGCATCGCGCGCGTGCGCGAGGCGCTGACCAGCGGCGCGCTGCCCGAGGAGAACATCGAGGGGCAGCGGATCGGCGCGCCGATCGCCCGCCCGCCGTCGGTGGTCTGCGTCGGGATGAACTACGCCGCGCACGCCGCCGAGTCCGGTGCCGCGCCGCCCGCGCAGCCGGTGGTGTTCTTCAAGCACCCCAACACCGTCGTCGGCCCGTTCGACGACGTGCTGGTGCCGCGCGGCGCGGTCAAGGTCGACTGGGAGGTCGAGCTCGGCGTCGTCATCGGCCGGCGCGCCCGCTACCTGGAGTCGCCCGACGAGGCGCTCTCCCACGTCGCCGGCTACGTGCTGTCCAACGACGTCTCCGAGCGCGACTTCCAGCTCGACCCGACCGTCTCCGGTGGACAGTGGTCGAAGGGCAAGTGCTGCGAGACGTTCAACCCGCTCGGCCCGTGGCTGGTGCCGGCCGACGAGGTGGCCGACCCGCAGGCGCTCGGGCTGCGCTCGTTCGTCAACGGCGCGGCCCGGCAGGACTCCACCACCGCGGACATGCTGTTCGGCGTGGCCGCGCTGGTCCACCACCTTTCGCAGTTCATGGTGCTCGAGCCGGGCGACCTGCTCAACACCGGCACCCCGCAGGGCGTCGCGCTGTCCGGCCGGTTCCCGTACCTTTCGGTCGACGACGTGATGGAGATCGAGATCGACGGCCTCGGCCGGCAACGGCAGGTGCTCGCCAAAGCGTGAGCGGGAGCGACGGCGAGTAGCGGAGGAGCGGAGCGAACCATTCAACACAGGGTCGCGTTGATGGCCACGTGTCTCACCGACACGTTCTTCCCGGACACCGCGCGCGCGGTGGTCCGGCTGCTGGAGCGGCTGGACTGCGTCGTCGAGTTCCCGGCGGCGCAGACCTGCTGCGGCCAGATGCACTACAACACCGGCTACCGGCGCGAGGCCACCACGCTCGCCAAGCGGACCGCGAAGGCGTTCGACGGCTACGACGCGGTGGTCGCGCCGTCCGGCTCCTGCGTCGGCATGGTCCGCGACCTCTACCCCGGGCTGCACCGCTCGACCGCCTCGGTGGCCGCGCGGACCTACGAGCTGTCCGAGTTCCTCGTCGACGTCCTCGGCGTCACCGACGTCGGCGCGTACTTCCCGCACCGGGTCACCTACCACCCCACCTGCCACTCGCTGCGCATGCTCGGCGTGGGGGACAAGCCGCTCGCGTTGCTGCGCGCGGTCCGCGGGCTGGACTTGGTCGAGCTGCCGGAGGAGCGGTCCTGCTGCGGCTTCGGCGGCACCTTCGCGCTGAAGAACGCGGAGACGTCCACCGCGATGCTCGCCGACAAGATGCGCAACGTCCTCGACACCCGCGCGCAGGTGGTCACCGCCGGGGACAACTCGTGTCTCATGCACATCGGCGGCGGGCTGTCCCGGCTCAGCACCGGGGTGCGCGCGCTGCACCTCGCGGAGATCCTGGCCAGCACCGAGGAGGAGCCATGGGCCGTAACCCGGTGACCTGGCTGGGCAGCCCCACGTTCCCGCACGCCGCCAGCATCGCGCTGGCCGACACGCAGCTGCGCGGCAACCTCGCGCACGCCACCTCGACCATCCGCACCAAGCGCGCCGCGGCCGTCGCCGAGCTACCGGACTGGGAGAGGCTGCGGCTGGCCGGCGAGGCCATCAAGGACGACGTGCTGTCGCGTTTGGACGTCTACTTGCAACAGTTGGAGGCGTCGGTCACCGCGCGCGGCGGGGTCGTGCACTGGGCCCGGGATGCCGACGAGGCCAACGAGATCGTGCTCGGCCTCGTCCGCGACGCCGGCGCGCGCGAGGTCGTCAAGGTCAAGTCGATGGCCACCGCGGAGATCGGCCTGAACGAGGCGCTCGAGGCGGGCGGCGTCACCGCGATCGAGACGGACCTGGCGGAGCTGATCGTCCAGCTCGGCGACGACCGCCCGTCGCACATCCTCGTGCCGGCCATCCACCGCAACCGCTCGGAGATCCGCGACATCTTCCGCCGGACCATGCCGCACGCCGCCGGTGTCTCCGACCGCCCGGCCGAGCTGGCCGAGGCCGCGCGCACGCACCTGCGGCGCAAGTTCCTCTCCGCCAAGGTCGCGATCTCCGGCGCCAACTTCGCGGTCGCGGACACGGGCTCGGTCGTGGTGGTGGAGTCCGAGGGCAACGGGCGGATGTGCCTGACGCTGCCGGAAACGCTGATCACGGTGATGGGCATCGAGAAGCTCGTGCCCACGTGGCAGGACCTCGAGGTGTTCCTCCAGCTGCTGCCCCGCTCGTCGACAGCGGAACGGATGAACCCCTACACGTCCGTCTGGTCCGGCGTCACTCCCGGCGACGGCCCCCGCGCGTTTCACCTGGTGCTGCTGGACAACGGCCGCACCGCGACGCTCGCCGACCGGGTGGGCCGCCAGGCGCTCAGGTGCATCCGGTGCTCGGCGTGCCTGAACGTGTGCCCGGTCTACGAGCGCACCGGCGGGCAGGCGTACGGCTCGGTGTACCCGGGCCCGATCGGCGCCATCCTCACGCCGCAGCTGGGTGCCGGCTCGGGGGACCCGGAGACGGACGCGTTGCTGCGCTCGCTGCCGTTCGCGTCGTCGCTGTGCGGGGCGTGTTACGAGGTGTGCCCGGTGCGGATCGACATTCCCGAGGTGCTGGTGCACCTGCGCGGCAAGGCGGTCGAGGCGAAGGGCCCCTACACCCCGGAGGCGGTGGCGATGGCCGCCGCGTCGTGGGTCATGGCGTCGCCGGTCCGGTTCCGCCTGGCGCAGCGGCTGGCTTCCGCTGCCCGGTTCCTCGCCCGCCGCGGCCGGATCAAGCGCCTGCCGTGGCCGGCGTCGAAGTGGACCGACTCGCGCGATGTGCCCGCCCCTCCGGCGGAGTCGTTCTCGGCGTGGTGGCGGAGGACCCGTGGCTGACTCCCGCGACGTGGTGCTCGGCCGCATTCGCGCGGCGCTGCGGGACCGGCCCACCCCGCCCCCGGTCCGCCGCGACTACCTCCACACGCGCGACCTCGGCGACGTGGTGGCGCTGTTCGCCTCTCGCGTGGCCGACTACCGGGCGGTGGTCCGCCGGGTCTCCGAGCCGACCCTGCCGACGTCGATCGAGTCGTCGCTGCGGGCGCGGGGTGCGCGCAAGATGGTCGCCCCGGTGGATCTTCCCGGCTGGTGGCGGGTCGGCGAGGTGGTCTGGTCGCTGGACGCCCCCGCCCACCCGTTGCCCCGCACCACTCTCGACCACTCGGACGGTGTGCTCACGGCGTGTGCGGTGGCGATCGCCGAGACAGGCACCATCGTGTTGGACGCCGGCGAAGCCCAGGGCCGGCGAGCCATCACCCTGCTCCCGGACTACCACCTGTGCGTGGTCCGAGCCTCGCAAATAGTCGGCACGGTCCCCGAGGCCCTGTCCCGCCTGGACCCGGCCCACCCGCTGACCTTCATCAGCGGCCCCAGCGCGACGAGCGACATCGAGCTGGACAGGGTCGAGGGTGTGCACGGCCCGAGAAACCTGGAAGTCCTGATAGCGGAATGACCCAGGCCGGCGGGGCCGCGCGCTGATGAGAGTGTCCACTGTGGAGTTCCCGGCAGAACCGCTCAACATCCGCCCGCAGAAGCTCCACCCCACCCAGGCTCAGGGACCGCGCCGTGCTCGCGGTCAGTCACTCCCAAGCGCGGCCGGCTCACAACAGCTTCGGGAGTCCCTGGCCGGGTCGAATGTCGACTGCGCCGGTATGGAAATTGATCCCCGCGCGCAATGGTTCGGACATCGGCCAGACCGGGCAGGAGCAGTGGCATGTCCTGGCCGACACGAAGGCAATGAGTTCTGCCTGCTCAAGGCCCGCCTCAACCCACTCTGATGGGCATCGGTCACGTCTCGACACCAGGTATCTAGATGTGATAGCAGTCGCCGTCGCTCGGCAGTTCAACGCCGGGCCAGGTGTGCTCTCGCACTTCGTCGCTCATGTGGGTTGCGATGACGCGCACCTGCGGAAAACGGTGTGCGATCTTCATCAAATCCGTCGCCCCCATATGTCCGGACCGTTGCTCGATAAATGAGGCGTCAAGCACCGCGGCCGAGGATTCCAACATGATGTTGTCGATCCCGGCGCATAGTTCCGAGTCGCCGGAGAATCCGGCCGTGGCGGTGCCGTCGCCAACAATATAGCCAAGAGCCGGTGCGATGGTGTGTTGGACTTGGACGGCTCGAACCGAGTAATGCCCTGCTGTCACGCTGCCGCCGACGTCCGGCCACTCGTGAAACCTGACCCGGGAGTTCTCTCTGACCTTTTGCCAAGACTCCGGGTAGGCG
>NZ_DASWSJ010000361.1:0-7313 GCF_036402745.1 Actinophytocola sp.
CACGAGTTCCTGCTCGAGGGTGGCGTCTTCACCCCCGACGTGATCGACACGTGGATCGACTTCAAGCGCGAGAACGAGATCGACCCGCTGCGGCTGCGCCCGCACCCGTACGAGTTCGCCCTGTACTACGACGTGTGATCCACCCCTGAGCAACGGCCCGGCGGTCGCGGAGAAGTCCCGGCCGCCGGGCCGTTTTCTGTGTCCGGCAGGGGGTTCGGCATGGGTTCAGCGTGGGCGCAGACCGTCGAACAGGATCGCCAGGGTTCGCTCCCGTAGGGCCGGGCCCTGGTTGTGTTCGGCGGCCAGGCAGGCGCCGGCCAGGAGGACCATCACCTCCGGGAGCTCGACGTCCGCGCGGATCTGGCCTGCTTCCTGGGCGCGCTCCAGCAGGGTGCCGATCACCCGCAGGGCCTCCTCGCGAATCGCGCGGACCGAGCTCTTCACGTCCAGGCTCAGGACCGCCATCGTGTCGGCGAAGGCCTTCTTCGTCGCCGCCTCCACGACCAGGCGGGTGAAGAACTCCTCGAACGCCGCGCCCGGGTCGGCCGACTCCACCCGCGCCTCGGCGACCACCCGGGACAGGCGGCGGACCACGATCGCCTCGTAGAGGGCCTCCTTCGTCGGGAAGTGGCGGAACACCGTGCCGATCCCGACCCCCGCCCGCCGCGCGATCTCCTCCGTCGACGCGGTCGCGCCCTGGGCGCCGAACACCTCCTCGGCCGCCTCCAGCACCCGCTCCCGGTTGCGGCGGGCGTCCGCGCGCATGCCCGGCGGTGTCATCGAGCCTCCTTGACAAGCGGAGTGATCAGTCCGTATCGTCGCGGTAGCGGAGTCATGACTCCGATTCTACGGGAGGAGACCCACCATGTCCGACAGCCCGCGCGAGGTGGCACAGCGCCTGCTGGCCTGGATCATCGAGAAGCGATGGACCGAGCTGCCCGACCTCTACGCCGAGGACACCGTGGTGGCGCAGCCGTTCAGCCCGGGTTCGACCGTGCTGCGCGGACGGGCACAGCTGGCGGAGCACTTCGGCGGCGCCGCCGGAATGCCGTTGCGCATGGCCGCACGCAACGTCGTGGTGCACGAGACGGCCGATCCCGAGGTGGTGGTGATGGAATACGACTACGACGTGGAGGTGACCACGACCGGGCAGGCGTTCACCGTGCCCAACATCCTGGTGATCCGCGTGCGCGACGGCCGGATCGTGGCCTCGCGCGACTACCACGACCACCACGTGATGCGCGCGGCGCTGAGTTAGTGCTGGTCGAACGCGGTAAGCACCGCCGGGTCGAACCCAGCGGCCTCGAGCGACGTCCGCGGGTCGGCGAGGAGCTTGCGTGCCTCGAGGTCCATCAGCCCGACGATGCAGTAGATCTCCGCGGACACCGTGCCGTCGGCCTTGGTGATCATCGAGTTGACGTTGAAGGTCTTGCCGGTGCCGAACTTGACCTCGCAGGACACCTCGATGTCCTCGTTCGCACGTAACTCGCGGCGGAAGTTGACCGTGGTGCTGAGCAGCACCGGCGCGGTGCGCCGGCCCATGAGCCCGTCCCAGTCGCAGCCGGCCGCGCGGAACCCGTTCATCCGCGCGACCTCGGCGTACTGGTGGTATACCGCGTGGTTGACGTGCCCGAGCGCGTCGAGCTCGTAGCTGCGCACCACGATGGGGATGCGGAAAGTCACGGCCCAACTGTAGGAGCGAGCACCGACAAAGACGCGCCGATGAGACCGACGGCTCAGTCCTCGTAGAACAACCGCTCCACCACACCGCGGGCCCGGCGCAGCGTCCGCCGGTAGGAGTCGAGGAACTCACCGGGGTCGGCGTCGGGGCGCAGCACGGCGGCCACCGCCGTCAGCTCCCGGCCGGAGGACGGCAGCTGGTCGGTGACCTTGCCGCGCACGACCGTGATCGCGTTGCGCGCGCGGGTGGCCAGCAGCCACGCCTCGCGCAATGCGGTCGCGTCGACCTCGTCCACCAGGCCCGCCGCCGCGGCCGCACCCAGGCCGTCGATCGTCGACGTGGTGCGCAGCGACGGCACCTCGTGGGCGTGGCGCAGCTGCAGCAGCTGCAGCGTCCACTCGATGTCGGCGAGGCCACCCCGGCCGAGCTTGGTGTGCGTCGCGGGGTCGGCGCCGCGCGGCAGCCGCTCGGTGTCGACCCTGGCCTTGATCCGCCGGATCTCCCGGGTGCGCTCGGCGTCGAGCCCACCCTCGGGGTAGCGCAGCGGGTCGATCATCTCGATGAACCGGGCGCCGAGCTCCTCGTCGCCGGCGACGGGCCGCGCCCGCAGCAGCGCCTGCGCCTCCCACACCTGCGACCACTGGCCGTAGTAGGAGCGGTAGGACTCGAGCGTGCGCACGATCGGCCCCTGTCGGCCCTCCGGCCGCAGGTCCACGTCCACGTGCAGCGGCGGGTCCTGGCTCGGCGCGCCGAGAAACTTGCGCACGCTCTGCGCCACCCGCGAGGCGTACCGCACCGCGTCCGAGTCGGACACCCCCTCGGCGGGCTCGCACACGAACAGCACGTCCGCGTCCGAGCCGTAGCCGAGCTCCGCGCCGCCGAGCCGGCCCATGCCGATGACCGCGATCCGCGCGAGGTGCCCGCCCGCCGACACCGCCTCGGCGCGGTCGACCGCGGCGAGCGTCGCCTGCAGCACCGCGACCCAGACGCTGGACAGCGCGTGGCACACGGTGAGCACGTCCATGAACCCGAGCAGGTCCGCACTCGCCACTCGCAGCAGCTCGTGCCGGCGCCCCGAGCGGGCCGCGGCCACCGCGTTGCCGAGGTAGCCCTGCCGGTTCACCGCCTGCCGCAGCGACGTCGCGACCTCGGCGGTGTCGCGGCCGGCGAGCTGCTCGGGATCACCCAGCAGCCGCAGCGCCTCGGGCGCGCGGACCACCAGGTCGGGCACCAGCTTCGAGGTGCCGAGCAGCCGGGCGAGCCGCTCGACCACGGCCGCCTCGTCCCGCAGCACCCGCAGGTACCAGTCGGTGCCGGCGAGCGCCTCGGACACCTTGCGGTACGCGAGCAGCCCGCCGTCCGGGTCGGGCGTCTCGGCGAGCATCTCCAGCAGCGCGGGCAGCAGCGTGCGCTGGATCGCGGCGCGCCGGGACACCCCGGCGGTGAGCACCTCGATGTGGCGCAGCGCGCCGTCGGGGGCCGCGTAGCCGAGCGCCGCCAGCCGCGCCTCGGCCGACTTCGGCGACAGCCGCAGCGCGTCGCTCGGGACACGCGCCACGGCTTCCAGCAGCGGCCGGTAGAACAGCTTCTCGTGCAGCCGGCGGATCCGGCGCAGGTGCCGGTGGAACTCGTCGGCCAGCACCGCGCTCTCGGACCTGCCGCGCTCGGGCTTGATGCCGGCGGCGCGGGCGAGCCAGCGCAGCTGGTCGGTGTCGTCGGCGTCGGGGAACGTGTGGGTGCGGCGCAGCTTCTGCAGCTGCAACCGGTGCTCGAGCAGCCGCAGGAACCGGTAGGACTCCCCCAGCTCGGCGGCGTCGGTGCGGCCGACGTAGCCGCCCTCGCCGAGCGCGGCCAGGCTGTCCACAGTGGACCGGCGGCGCAGCGACTCGTCGTTGCGGCCGTGCACGAGTTGCAGCAGCTGCACGGCGAACTCGACGTCGCGCAGGCCCCCGCGGCCGAGCTTGAGCTCGCGGTCGAGCAGCTCGGTGGGCACGTGGTCCTCGACCCGCCGGCGCATCGCGCGCACGTCGTCGACGAAGTTGTCCCGGTCGGCGGCCGCCCAGACGAGCGGCCGGACGACGTCGAGGTAGTCCTCGCCGAGCTCGGCGTCCCCGGCGATCGGGCGGGCTTTGAGCAGCGCCTGGAACTCCCACGTGCGGGCCCAGCGCTCGTAGTAGGCGGCGTGCCCGTCGAGCGTGCGGACCAGCGGGCCCGCCTTGCCCTCGGGTCGCAGCGCCGCGTCGACCTCGAAGCACGCCTGCCCCGCGACCCGCAGCAACGTGGCGGCCATGCGGGTGGCGGTGTCGAGGTCGCCGTCGCCGACGAACAGCACGTCGACGTCGCTGACGTAGTTGAGCTCGTTGCCGCCGCACTTGCCCATGGCGATGACCGTGAGCCGGCAGTTCTCGCGGACCTCGCCGACGTCGGCGGCGGCCACCGCGAGCGCGGCCCGGATGGCGGCCTCGGCGAGCGTGGTGAGCCGGCCGGTGGTCTGCGCGTAGCTCGGCACCGGCAGGTCGCGCTCGATGAGGTGGCCGAGGTCGTCGGCGGCGATCTCGAGCAGCAGCCCGCGGTAGGCGGCCCGCAGCGCGCGGGTGGCGTCCGCCTTGGCGAGCCCGGCGACCGGGTACGGCCCGGAGCGGTCGGCCTCGACGGCGTCGAGCAGCACCCCGGCGTAGTCGGCGACCGAGTGCTGCCGGTCGGTGAGCAGCCGCCGCCACTCCCCCTGGCGCGGGATCACGAAGTCGGCGAGCGCGGTGGAGCCGCCGAACACGGCGAGCAGCCGGCCGCGCAGCCCCTTGTCGGTGGCGATGGCCCGATCGAGGCCGGGCCAACCGTCGGGGTCGGTGGTGCGGATCCGGTCGATGACCCGCAACGCGAGGTCGGGGTCGGGGGCGCGGGACAGCGCGATCATGCTGGCCTCGCGGTCGGCCGTGGGGCCGGCCTTCCCCCACCAGCCGGCCGTGCGCAGGTACTCGGCCGCACGGTCATCGGTGAGCCCGTAGCGCGCGATCGAGGGCGCGGAGCGAACGCGGTCGGCCATCGGTTCGCGCCTAATGGCCGAGCATCGGCAGCTGGGTGCGCGCCTGCTCGGCCGGGGCCACGTCGCCGGCGGCGAGCCCGACGAACCGGGCGGCGACCGGGCGCCACGTCTCCGCGAGGTCGGCGTGGAGCTCGTCGAGGCGCTCGGCGGTGAGCTCGCCGGGGCGGGCGAACTCGGCCTCGCGCGGGAAGTCGCGGGCCCACAGGAGCACGGTGTCGGTGGTGGTCTCGATGTGGAACTGCAGGCCGTAGACGCACCGGCCGACCCGGAACGCCTGGTTCGGGTAGCGGGTGGCGGAGGCGAGCAGCACGCTGTTGGCCGGCAGCCGGTCGATGACGTCGGCGTGGAAGTGCAGCACGTCGGGCATGAACGGCAGCTCGGCGAACAGCGGGTCGGTCCAGCCGACATCGCGCTTGGCGACAAGGTGCGGGCCGACCTCCGGCCCGTCCTCGCCGACGTCGATCCCGCCGCCGGTGGCGACGGCGAGCAGCTGCGCGCCGAGGCAGATCGCGAGGGTGGGCAGCTGCCGGCTGACGGCGTTGCCGAGCAGCCGGCGGATGTCGGCGAGCCACGGGTGGTCGAGGTCGTCGAGCGCACCCATCGCGCCGCCCAGGACCACGAGCCCGGCGTAGCCGTGGAGGTCGGCGGGCAGCGGGTCGGCCGGCGGGGCGAGGACGTGCAGCTCGGCGCCGGCGCCGGTCAGCCACTCGCCGAGGGGGCCCACGGGGTCCTGGGGATCGGGCTGGATGACGAGCAGACGGGTCACGGCTTCCAGGGTAGCCACGCGGTTTCGGGGCTCGTCACGGTGCGGGCGTGAACTCGATCTCGCAGGTGTCCGACACCGGCCGGTAGCCGATCTTCTGGTAGATCGAGTTCGAGGTCGGGTTGGCGAGGTCGGTGAACAGCAGCACGTGCGCGGCGCCGGCGTCGCGGGCCCACCGGGAGGCCGCGGCGGTGGCGGCCGAGCCGTAGCCGTGGCCGCGCCGCTCGGGCCGGGTGTAGACCGGGCCGACGCGGGACATGCCGTCGATCGGCGCGCCGACGTTCGCCCAGGACACGACCTCGCCGTCGCGCTCCCACAGGGTGAGCGCGTCGCCCCGCGCTATCGAGCGCAGGATCAGCTCCTCGACCCGGTCGGTCTCCCGGTCGTGGCCCAGCGCCTCGAGCTGGAAGGCCCGCCGCCAGCCGGCGAGGAGCGCGACGTCGGCCTCGGTGCCCAGGCGGAACCGGCCCGGCACGGTGGGCGGGCGCAGGTCGCCGAGCTCGTAGAGCCGGCCGGCCATGGCCTCGTGGACGTCCGCGCCGGTGTGCGCGGCCCACGCGGCGGCGAACGCCTCGGCGAGCTCGCGCGGCCCGTTGACGCCGGGCAGCTCGGGGTCGACGCCGGCGAGCGCGGCCGCTGCCGCGGGGGCGGCGTCGGCGGGCAGACCGCTGACGATGAGCGGCCACGGCGGGGTGCGGAACGTCGCGCCGTGCAGGGCGCCGTCCCGGTGGACGGTGAGCATGACCGGGGAGACGGCGGGGTCGTCGAGGAAGCGGGACATCACGGTGAGCGCGAGGGTGTGCCGGACGGGGTCGGCCGAGTACCAGCTGCCGAGCGCGGACCGGAACTTGCGCGGATCATCGTGTGCCTGCACGTCCATGACTCAGGTTGACGCCCCGGCCGGACGCCGTCCAGCGAATTAGCCCAGTACCTCGGCGCGGTAGGACTCGAGCCAGTCCACGAGCGCGTCCGGGTGGCCGAACGCGACGAGGTGCCCGCCGGGGATCTCGTCCGGCGTGATGCCGAGCCGCTCCTTGGCCAGCCGGCGGGCGAGGTCGAGCGGAAAGAGCCGGTCGTCGCGGGCGACGAGGACGCGGGTGGGGACCGCCGGCCAGGACTCGAGCGGCCACGGCTGGGCGAAGATGCTCTCGGACTGGCCGGGAACCCCGTGTTCGAGCACCGCGGCGACGACCTCGTCGGGCACGTCGTGCAGGAAGGTGGTCACCACGTCGAACGCGGCGTCGGGGTCGCGGCCCTCGCGCTCGTCGAGCTCGCGCTGGGCCTGCGGCTGGCCGGTGTTGCCCCACCACTCCCCCGGAGTCTCGCCGGGCGCCGGGATCATCGGCGCGACCAGGACGAGCAGCTCGACGGGAACCCGCTGGCAGACGATCGGCGCGGTGAAGGCCCCCATGGACTGGCCGACGACGACGAGGTCCGACCGGTGCCCGACGGCCTCGACGACGGTGTCCGCGTAGTCGGCGAAGCCGGCGTTGTCGTCACCGATCGGCAGGTCGGGCGCGATGACCTCGTGCCCGCGCTTCTCCAGCAGCGGCGCCACGCGGTGCCAGTAGAACGCGTCGGAGGCGCCGTGGATCAGTACGTAGGTGGCCATGCGGCACACCCTTCCGCACGAACTCGGAAAAGCCAACGAGCCCCCGCGAAAAATCGCGGGGGCTCGTCAGAAAGAATGTTCGGCGGTGTCCTACTCTCCCACACCCTGTCGAGTGCAGTACCATCGGCGCTGGTGGGCTTAGCTTCCGGGTTCGGAATGGGACCGGGCGTTTCCCCACCGCTATAACCGCCGAAACCCTATGAAACTGTAACCA
>NZ_DASWSJ010000362.1:0-7640 GCF_036402745.1 Actinophytocola sp.
CCACCAGTGGCCGTGGATCGGGTGGTCACCGCGCGGGGGCACCAGCGTGAAGCTCGGCATGACCCACGGCGTGATCCGCCAGTAGTAGGTGTCCTCCTCGGCGTTGCGCCGGGCGCCGACGAACAGCCCGCCGTCGGCGTCGGCGACCTCGAAGAACGGCCGGAAGTCGGCGAGGTTGTACTCGTTGCCCTTCGCGCCCCGGAACAACGGGTCGTTCTTGAGGCCGCCCGAGTGCAGCCACGAGACGTGGCTGGAGTCGATGCCGCCCTCGAACGCCTGCAGCCAGTTGCACTCCTGCCAGCGCTTGGACGTGTAGTTCTGCTCCGGCGCGACGTGGGCGAACTCGAACTGGGGCAGTGGCGGGCGCGTCGCCGGGTCGCCCATGTGTGTCCACAGCACGTCGCCGATCTTGACCAGCGGGTACGCGCGCAGCTTCACGTTCGCGCAGAAGTTGCTGTTCTCGGGCTCCGACGGCACCTCGACGGCCTGGCCGGTCACGTCGAACTTCCAGCCGTGGTAGGCGCAGCGCAGGCCGCCCTCCTCGTTGCGGCCGAACCACAGCGACGCCCCGCGGTGCGCGCAGAACTCGTCGATCAGCCCGTAGCGGCCCTCGCTGTCGCGGAAGGCGATCAGACGCTCCGACAGCAGCTTCACCCGGACCTGCGGGCAGTCGTTCTCCGGCAGTTCCTCGGCGAGCAGCGCTGGAATCCAGTACTGCCGGAACAGCGCGCCCATCGATGTGCCCGGCCCGGTCTGCGTCAGCACCTCGTTGATCTCCTGCTTGAGCACCGTCGGCCTCCTTCCCCGTACCTCAGTGATTGGTCTGAAGGACCATGTCAAAACTGTAGGACCATTAGACCTATGCGTCCAGCGAGGCGACGAGCATCTCCTTGAGCCGCCGATCGGCCCGGCGGGCGTGCTCGGCCGGGATGGTCGCTCCCGTCGCGAGCGCCTTGCGCACGGTCAGGTAGTCGGCCGTCGCGTTGACGGCGTCGATCGCGAGCAGCGCGCCGTCGCGGTAGTAGAGGACGGAGAACCGCTCGCTGTCCGGGTTGCCGCGCACGACGATGTCGTCGTGGCCTGCGGACAGGCCGGCGATCTGCAGCTTGAGGTCGTGCTGGTCCGACCAGAACCAGGGCACCTCCGTGACCGGTTCCTCGCGGCCCAGCAGCGCCGCGGCGCCGGCCCTGGCCTGTGCCGTCGCGTGCTGCACGGACTCGAAGCGCAGCCGGTCCGCTCCGACGACAGTGCAGTCGCCCGCCGCGACGACGCCGGGCGCACTGGTGCGCGCGCACCGGTCGACGACGATCCCGCGGTCGCACGACAGGCCCAGCTGTTCGGCCAGCTCGGTGCGCGGCACGATCCCGATGCCCACCACCACGACGTCGGCCGGCAGGTGGCCGCCGTCGGCGAGCAGTACGCCGGTGGCGCGGCCCCGCTCGCCGGTGACGGCCGTGACCGCGGCGCCGAGCCGCACGGCCGTCCCGCGCCGCTCGTGTGCCTGCCGGTAGAACTCCGAGACGACCGGGGCGACCGCGCGGGGGATCAACCGGTCGGCGGCCTCGACGACCGTCACCGGCCGTCCCAGCGCGCGGGCCGCCGCGGCGACCTCCAGCCCGATGAACCCGCCGCCGATGACGACGACCGACGTGGCGCCGGTCAGCGCCCGGCGCAGCCGGGTCGCGTCGGCGACGTCACGCAGGTGGTGCACCCCGGCCAGCCCGGCTCCGGGAACGCGCAGCATGCGGACCCTGGCGCCGACGGTCAGCGCCAGCCGGTCGAACGCGAGGTGGCGCCCGCGGTCGGTGGTGGCGCCCGTCGGCGACACGTCGACGACCCGCTCCCCGGTCAGCACGGTGATCTCGCGCTCGGCGTAGAAGGCGGGCGTGCGGAACGCGAGCGAGGCCGTGTCAGCCGACCCGTGGAGGAACGCCTTGGACAGCGGCGGCCGCTGGTAGGGCGCGAGCGACTCGGCACCGACCACCGTGACGGGCTCGCGGTCGCCGATCTCGCGCAGCGCCGTCGCGAGCTGGATCCCGGCGTGGCTCGCGCCCACGACGAGCGTGCCGCTCACGGCTGGTCCGGCGGGATCTCGACGGTCAGGCCGTCGAGCTCGTCGGTCATGGCGATCTGGCACGACAGCCTGCTGCCGGGACGCCGCTCGCTGACGGCGAGGTCGAGCAGGTCCTCCTCGATGTCGCCGGGGGCGCCGACGGCGGCGACGAAGTCCTCGCGGACCCACACGTGGCAGGTGGCGCAACTGCGGTTGCCGCCGCACTCCGCCACGATGCCGCCGACGCCGTTCTGGGTGGCCGCCAGCATCACCGAGTCGCCCGTCCTGGCGTCGACGCCGGTCTGGGTGCCATCGGCGGACGTGAACACAACCTTCGGCAAGGCGCCCTCCTTGGACCCACTCAATGGCCTATTGGTCTAACATCATACCATGCTAATTCTGCTCCGCCACGGGGAGAGCGAGGCGAACGCAGGCAACAGCTTCAGCGGCTGGCTGGACGTGCCGCTGTCGGAGCGGGGTCGCGCGGAGGCGGCCCAGGCAGGCGCGCTGCTCGTCGAGCACGGCATCGCTCCGACGGTCGTGCACACATCCGTTCTGGTCAGGGCCGTGGACACGGCCGACATCGCGATGGCCCGGCTCGGCGGTGCCGTGCCGACCCGGCGGACCTGGCGGCTCAACGAGCGCCACTACGGCGCGCTGCAGGGGTGTGGGCGGGCGGCGATCCGGGCGCGGTACGGCGACGCGCAGTTCGCGCGCTGGCGCCGCTCCTACGACGCGGCGCCCCCACCGCTGCCCGCCGACGACCCGACGAACCCGCACCGGGACCCCCGCTACGCGGACGTGCCTGCCTGCGACCTGCCCGCGACGGAGTCCCTCGCCGACGTGCGCCGCCGGCTGGTGCCGTACTGGGTGGAGGCGATCGCCCCCGACCTGCACGCCGGCGCCACGGTGCTCGTCGTCGCGCACAGCAACTCCCTTCGCGCGCTCTGCATGCACCTGGACCGGCTGACGCCTGCGGAGGTCGAGTCGCTGAACATCCCGACGGGCGTTCCGTTGCGCTACTTCCTTGGCCGGGACCGGCGACCTGTACCTCGGGACGGGCACTACCTCGATCCGGCCGCGGCCGAGTCGGGTATCAGCGAGGTCGTCGACCAGGGCGTTCGATGACGCCGAGGTGATCCACGCCGGGCCTCTGTCGCGATCGGGTCTTGCGCAGGTCTGTTGTCAGACCATACTCTCCGTCCATGTTGCGGAAGCACACACGGGCGACGATGCCCCCGGCGGAACAGCCCGACGCCTTGCGGCGCGAGGCGCACCTGCAGGCCACGAGCGTCCGGATCGAGTACCGCGCACCCGGTGCGGCCGACTCGGACGTGACGCTCGCCGTCGACAACGCCAACCTGGAACTGCTCCGCTCCGACTTCGTCTGCGTTGTCGGCCCGTCGGGATGCGGGAAGACCACATTCCTCAACGCGGTCGCCGGCTTCCTGCCCATCCAGGGCGGGAGCCTCAAGCTCGACGGGAAGGACATCCCAGGGCCAGGGCCGGACCGGGCGATGGTGTTCCAGCAGTCCAGCCTGCTGCCGTGGCGGACGGTGCTCGACAACATCTCCTACGGCCTGGAGCTGGGCCGCACCATGAAGCGCCGGGAGGCCCGCGAGCGGGCCCGCGGCCTGCTCGACCTGGTCGGCCTGTCCGGGTTCGCCGACCGCTTTCCCGCTCAGCTCTCGGGCGGCATGCAGCAGCGGGTCAACCTGGCGCGCGCGCTGGCCGTCGAACCGCAGCTGCTCCTGCTCGACGAGCCGTTCGCATCGATCGACGCGCAGACGCGCGAGGTCATGCAGGCCGAGCTGCTGCGCGTGTGCACCGCGCAGGACGTGACGGCGCTGTTCGTCACCCACGACATCACCGAGGCGGCGTTCCTCGCCGACCGCGTGTGCGTGTTCAGCCCGCGCCCCGGCCACATCGTCCGGGAGATCGTGGTGCCGTTCGAGCGGCCCCGCGACCAGCGGTTGCGCCGCTCGCCGGAGTTCCTCGCGCTCGTCGACGAGATCGCCGACGCGCTCTACGGCGGGTCCTCGACGTCGGAAGGGGAGATCCACTGATGGCTCCCGTGCTGGAAACAACCACCCCGGTGCGCCCGGCCCCGACGCGTGCGCCCCGCAAACGCCGCCGCCTCCATCCGCAGTACGTCTACGGCACCGGCGCGGTGATCGCGGTGCTGGTGGTCTGGCAGGTCGTCGCGGCGCTGCGGATCAAGCCTGCGATCGTGCTCCCCGGCCCGTTCGACGTCGTGCTGGCCTTCCAGCAGCTGTTCAGCAGCGCGCGCATCTGGCCCGACCTGGCCACCAGCGGCAAGGAGCTGCTCTACGGACTGGTCATCGCCACCCTCGTCGGGCTGCCGGTCGGCCTCGCGATCGGCTGGTACACGCGGCTGGCCTACGCGCTCAACCCGCTGATCACGTTCCTCTACGCCACGCCGCGCATCGCGCTCACCCCGCTGCTGATCATCTGGTTGGGCATCGGGGACGCCTCGAAGATCGCGATCGTGTTCCTGATGGCGGTCTTCCCGATCGTGATCAACACGGCGAGCGGCGTGCAGAACCTCGACCCGGCGGTGCTGCGCGTCGCCCGCTGCTTCGGCGCCGGGCACCTGCAGATCTTCCGCACGATCGCGCTGCCGGGCTCGGTGCCGTTCATCATCAGCGGCCTGCGGCTCGCCGTCGGCCAGGCGCTCATCGGCGTCTTCGTCGCCGAGCTCAGCGGCGCCACCCACGGCGTCGGCATGCTCATGAACACCGCGGGCCAGCAGTTCCAGACGTCCGTCGTGTTCGCCGGCCTGTTCATCTTCGCCATCACCGGCGTGGTCCTCACCAGCTTGCTGCGCCGCGTCGAGAAGCGCTTCGCGGCTTGGCGTCCCCATCCCTGACCGCCCCCACCACCACAACAGGAGATCGACAATGTCGTCGCGCACAACACGGAGGAAGGTCGCGGGCTTGCTGATTGCCGGTGCCGCGGCGCTGTCGGCCACCGCCTGCGGGGGAGGCGGCTCGGCGGGGACAGGTGCCGGCGCCGACACGATGACGGTGAGCTACAGCCAGGTCGTCGCCGACGAGCTGCCGCTGTGGATCGCGGACGAGGCGGGGCTCTTCAAGGCGCAGGGCCTCGACGTCAAGCTGGTGAGCCTGTCGAGCTCCGACGGCTTCCCGGCGCTGGTCTCCGGGCAGTCGCAGCTCGCCTCGATCGGCGCGTCCGAGATGGTGTCGGGCGCCGCGTCCGGTGCCGAGGTGAGCTACCTCGCCACGCTGACGCCCGTCTTCCCGTACGAGCTGTTCGCCAAGGTCGACGACCCGAAGCAGCTCAAGGGCAAGCGGATCGGCGTGACGTCCACGAGCGGCTCGCTCTACATCGCGACGCTCGCGGCGCTCAAACAGGTGGGCCTCGCCCAGACCGACGTCCAGCTCACGCCGCTGGGTTCGGTCACCAACGTCAACAACGCGCTCGTGGCGGGCACCATCGACGCCGCGCTGTCGCACCCGCCCGCCACCACCGAGATCGAGGCGGCCGGCTTCCGCTCGATCCTCGACCTTGCCCAGCAGAACATCCCCACGTCCAACGTGGGCATCGCGGGGACCAAGGAGTACATCAACGGCCACAAGGACCAGATCCGCCGGTTCATGGTGGCCCTGCAGCAGGCCATCAAGCGCGAGAAGACCGACAAGGCGTACGCCATCGAGGTGCTCGGCAGGCACCTGAACATCACCGACGCCAAGGCGCTGGACGAGACCTGGCAGTACTACGCCGGCGAGATCCTCCCGGACGTGCCGACGCCGACGAAGGAGCAACTGCAGACCTCCGTGGAGGAGCTTGCGGCCTCCCACCCCGCGGTCCGCAACGTCGACATCGCCAGCCTCGTCGACGCGTCGTTCCTCACCCCCGCGACGGGATGAGCCCGGACCACACCGAACCCAGAAAGGGGCGACCGACGTGACATCAGCAGCGCGCACCACCACCGAGGTGACGCACTACCACGTCCAGAAGAAGCGTCGCGCCGCGTTCCTCGAGGAATGGCGCGCCCACCAGAAGACCGTGATCGCGCTCGGCGACGTCGAGATGATCGAGTCGGAGCGCGGCACCCGCGTCGGCGTCTACTGCGGCGAGGACGGCGACCGCCCCACGCGCACGATGGACGCGCTGGCGCACGAGATCGACCAGGGCGTGACCTCGACGATCCACCGCCACTCCTGGGACGCCATGGTCTTCGTCGTCGCCGGCCGGGGCTGGACCGAGATCGACGGGGAGCGCATCGAGTGGGGACCCGGCGACTCGCTGCACCTGCCGGCGTGGGCCTGGCACCGCTCCGGCAACGACAACCCGGAGACCGCGCGCTACCTCACGTTCTCCAGCGAGCCGATGCTCGCGACGATGGGCATGTCGGTGCTGGACGACCGCGGCCACACCCCGTTCGCGGAGCTGCCCGAGCGCCCTCCGTACGCCACGGAGGTCGACGGCGCCGACCCCTACGCCCGCCGCGTGCGGCGCCTGGCCCGTGAGCAGCGCAAGCGCCGCAGCGGCAGGCTGCACACCGACTGGGACGAGCTGGAGCTGCTGCCGACCCCGCGCGGCACGCGCACCACGTTCCTGCTCGACCGCGCCATCGGCTACGAGGCCTCCGGCATCACGATGGCCATGTTCGAGATCGGCCCCAACCGCGGGCAGTCGATGCACCGCCACCCTGGCGAGGCCTGGCTCTACGTCGTGGAGGGCGAGGGGCACAGCTACCTCGGCGAGGAGCCCGAGGGCGGCGTGAACCACCCGTGGAAGAAGGGCGACCTCATCGTCGTCGACCACTTCCTGTGGCACCAGCACTTCAACGACTCGCCGGACAAGACGGCGAAGGTCGTGCGGATCCACATGTTCGACAGCCTCCTGGAGACCATGAGGGTGCTCATGGACCCGAAGGTGCTGTTCGAGGAGCCGCCGGACCACATCCGCGACGCGCAGGCCGGCGACTACCACGAGATCCAGTGGCCCGTCGTGGAACGGCCGACCTGGCCATGAGCAGCACCCACCTGCCGCCGGGGCTGCTGTCGATCCACGCGCTGCCTGCCGATCACCACGACGGGCCGTGGGACCACATCCTGGTGCAGCCGGGGACCAAGGAGCGACTGCTCAACCAGACGCTGCTGCGCCTGCGCCACGGCCGGGCACTGGCCACCCTGCCGGGCCTGCCGCACGGCCTGATCGTGCTGGCCGGCCCGCCCGGCACCGGCAAGACGACCCTGGCGCGGGGCCTCGCGCAGGCCGCGGCCCGCGCGCTCGCCCCGATCGGCGCCACCACCTACATCGAGATCGACCCGCACGCGTTCCCGAGCGAGATGCTCGGGGAGAGCCAGCGCAACATCACCCGGCTCATGACCGACACGCTGCCCGAGCTGGCGGCGCGGCGGCCGCACACGGTGGTGCTGATCGACGAGGTGGAGAGCTTCGCGGTGCGCCGCTCCACGGCGTCGTTCGGCAGCAACCCGGTCGACGTGCACCGGGCGACCGACGCGGTGCTCGCCGGCATCGACTTCCTCGCCGAGTCCCATCCGCGCATCGTCTTCGTCGCGACGACGAACTTCCC
>NZ_DASWSJ010000363.1:0-7599 GCF_036402745.1 Actinophytocola sp.
GTCTACCGCGATGCGGGCGACGGCGTGCGGGTTCCGTTTCGCAGGGTGGAACTGACGAACGGCGAGCACGTCGACCTGTACGACACTTCTGGTCCGTATACCGACTCCAACGCGACCATCGACGTCCAAAGTGGACTTCCCCAGCTCCGTGCGGAGTGGATCGCCGCACGTGAACCGGTGAACGGCGCCGTGACCCAGCTGGCTTACGCCAAGGCCGGGATCATCACGCCGGAGATGAGGTACATCGCGGTCCGCGAGAACATGGACCCCGAGTTCGTCCGGTCCGAGGTGGCGATCGGGCGGGCGGTCATCCCGCTCAACCGCAAGCACCCCGAAGCCGAGCCGATGATCATCGGCAAGAAGTTCCTCGTCAAGATCAACGCGAACATCGGCAACTCCGCCGTGACCTCGTCGATCGAGGACGAGGTCGACAAGCTCGTGTGGGCCACCCGCTGGGGCGCCGACACGGTCATGGACCTCTCGACCGGCAAGCGCATCCACTCCACCCGCGAGTGGATCCTGCGCAACTCCCCCGTCCCGATCGGCACCGTCCCGATCTACCAGGCGCTGGAGAAGGTCAACGGCGACCCCGCCAGCCTCACCTGGGAGATCTACCGGGACACCGTCATCGAGCAGTGCGAGCAGGGCGTGGACTACATGACCGTGCACGCGGGCGTGCTGCTGCGCTACGTGCCGCTGACGGCCAGGCGCATCACGGGAATCGTGTCCCGCGGCGGCTCGATCATGGCCGCCTGGTGCCTCGCGCACCACCGGGAGTCGTTCCTGTACACCAACTTCGTCGAGCTGTGCGAGATCCTGCGCGAGTACGACGTGACGTTCTCCCTCGGCGACGGGCTGCGGCCGGGCTGCATCGCCGACGCCAACGACGAGGCGCAGTTCGCCGAGCTGCGCACGCTGGGCGAGCTCACCCATATCGCCCGCGAGCACGACGTGCAGGTGATGATCGAGGGCCCCGGCCACGTGCCGATGCACAAGATCGCCGAGAACGTCCGCCTGGAGGAGGAGCTCTGCGGCGAGGCGCCGTTCTACACGCTCGGTCCACTTGCGACGGACATCGCACCGGCCTACGACCACATCACCTCGGCCATCGGCGCGGCGCAGATCGGCTGGGCCGGCACCGCGATGCTCTGCTACGTCACGCCGAAGGAGCACCTCGGGCTGCCCAACCGGGACGACGTGAAGACCGGGGTGATCACCTACAAGATCGCCGCGCACTCCGCCGACCTCGCCAAGGGCCACCCGCACGCGCAGGAGTGGGACGACGCGTTGTCCAAGGCCCGCTTCGAGTTCCGCTGGACCGACCAGTTCAACCTCTCGCTCGACCCGGACACCGCGCGCTCGTACCACGACGAGACGCTGCCCGCGGAACCGGCGAAGACCGCGCACTTCTGCTCGATGTGCGGGCCGAAGTTCTGCTCGATGCGGATCACCCAGGACGTGCGCAAGTACGCCGAGGAGCACGGGCTGTCCACCGTGGCCGCGATCGAGGCCGGGCTGGAGGAGATGTCCGAGCGGTTCCACGAGCACGGCGACCAGGTCTACCTGCCGATCGTCGAGAAGGCGGCCGACGAGTAGATGACCGCCACGCCGCCACGGGTGCTCACCATCGCCGGGTCCGACTCCGGCGGTGGTGCGGGCATCCAGGCCGACCTGCGCACGTTCTTCGCCTGCGGGGCGCACGGGATGACCGCGGTCACCGCGGTCACCGTGCAGAACTCGCTGGGCGTCCGCGGGGTCACCACGATCCCGCCCGAGGTCGTGGCCGCCCAGATCGAGGCGGTCGCCGACGACATCGGCGTGCAGGCGGCGAAGACCGGCATGCTGGCCACCGCGGAGATCATCGCCGCGGTGGCCAAGGCGTGCGACAACGTCCACATCGGACGCGACGGCCGGATCCCCTTCGTGGTGGACCCGGTAGCCGCGTCCATGCACGGCGACCAGCTGCTGCGCGACGACGCGATGGCCGCACTGCGCACCGAGCTGTTCCCGCGCGCCACGCTGGTCACACCGAACCTCGACGAGGTCCGGCTGTTCACCGGCATCACGGTCACCGACCGGGCCGGCGCCCGCGAGGCGGCCCGGGCGCTGCACGCGCTCGGTCCACAGTGGGCACTGGTCAAGGGCGGGCACCTGCACGACGACCCGGAGTGCGTCGACCTGCTCTACGACGGCTCGACGTTCCTGGAGCTGCCGGCCGCGCGGGTGGACACCAAGCACACCCACGGCGGCGGCGACACGATGGCCTCGTCGATCACCACGGCGCTGGCGCGTGGCCTGGACGTACCGGCCGCGGTGCGGTTCGGCAAGGCGTTCGTCACCCGCTCGGTCCAGCACGCCTACCCGCTGGGCGGCGGGGTCGGCCCGGTCTCGCCGTTCTGGCGGCTGGCGCCGATGGACCTCGGCGGGGAGGACGAGAGCTGGCCCACCTTCGGCCGAAAGTCCTGAGCACCGACCTCGTGGCGTTTACGCTGTCCTGACGTCGGAGGTGGCTAGTCGGGGAGGGGGCCGGTGGTGCGGACCCGCGTGCGTGCTCTGGTCGAGCACAAGCGCTTCCAGCAGTTCATCATCTGGGTGATCGTGGCGAACGCGATCACGCTCGGCCTCGAGACCTCGACCCACGTGACGGCGAACTTCGGCGGCCTGCTGCACGTCGCCGACCGGGTCATGCTCTACGTCTTCGTGACGGAGCTGGCCTGCCGGCTCTACGCCTACGGCTGGCGGTTCTTCACCGACTCGTGGAGCGTGTTCGACTTCCTCATCGTCGGCATCTCGCTGCTGCCGGCGACCGGGCCGTTCTCGGTGCTGCGCGCGTTGCGGATCCTGCGGGTGCTGCGGCTGGTCTCGGCGGTGCCGGCGATGCGCCGGGTGGTGTCGGGCCTGCTCGCGGCGGTGCCCGGGATGGCGTCGATCGGCGCTCTGCTCGGGCTGATCATCTACGTCGCCGCGGTGATGGCCACCAAGCTGTTCGCGCACATCTCGCCCGAGTTCTTCGGCGACCTCGGCACCACGTTGTTCACCCTGTTCCAGGTGATGACCGGCGAGGCGTGGCCGGACATCGCCCGGGACGTGATGGTCCAGGCGCCGCTCGCGTGGATCTTCTTCGTCGTCTACATCCTCGTGTCGAGCTTCGCGGTACTGAACCTGTTCATCGCCGTCGTGGTGAGCGGCATGGAGGACCAGGTCACCGACGATCTGGCGGAGGCCGAGGAACGCAACGCCGCCACCCAGGCCGCCTCGGACGCGACGCTCCTCGAGGAGCTGCGCGCCCTCCGTGCCGAGGTCGCCGCCCTGCGCCGAAAGCCGGACTCCGGCTAAGGCCTGTCTCGTAGATCATCGGGTGAAGTCCCGCGCCGACCACCGGAACCTCGGGGGACCGTGACGGCACCCAGCCACCACCCACCTCGATACCCGCACTATTCGCCGGGACCCAACGCACACTGTTAATCCCGGGGAGGCGGACTAGTTGCCGAAGGCGGTGAGGACGAGGTCGGCCACGGCGGCGTGGTGGGCGATGTCGGCCCGCCTGCGGGTGATCCTGTTGGTCAGGTAGGCGAAGGCGAGCCGGCGGTCGGGGTCGGCCCAGGCGAGGCAGCTGTTGCTGCCGTTGTGGCCGAACGCGCGCGGGTTGCTGCGCCGGCCCATGGGGCTGATGGCGCCGGGGAGGTGCCCCGGGCCACCGAGCTGGAAGCCCTCGCTCCAGCGGATGGGCTGGCGCGCGTAGCTGTCGATCACCCCGTCGCTGGTCGGTTCCAGGAGTGGCGCCAACGTCGTCGGGCTGAGGAGGTCGCCACGCAGCAGGGCGTCGTAGAAGGACGCCAGGTCTCGGGCGGTCGTCGAGATCCCGGCGGACGGGATGATCGCCGCGCGGGTCCGCGGGCGGTTGACCACGGCGTTGACCAACGCACCGGCCGGACCGGCGGCCCGCAGCGGCACGTGCCGCGGCCACAGCTCGTCCCGCAGGCCGAGGTGGGTGTCGCGGACGCCCAGCGGGTCCAGCACGAGCTCGCTCATCAGCTGCCGCACCGGGGTGCCGGTGACGCGCCGGGCCAGCTCGCCCAGGATGAAGCCGAAGCCCAGGAACTGGTAGGCCGGCACGGTCCCGGGGGTCCACCGCAGCGGGGCGTGCTCGAGCCGGTGGACGGACCGGGCCCAGTCGGTCATCGCGCGGATGTCGCCCAGCGTGCTGCCCGCGGTGGCGAGGCCGGAGCGGTGCCGCAGCACCTGGCGGACGGTGACCGCGGCCTTGCCCCGCCCGGCGAACTCCGGCCAGTGCGCGGCGACGGGATCGTCGAGGTCGAGCACGCCGCGTTCGGCGAGCTGGTGCACCAGGACCGCGACGTAGGGCTTGCTCGCCGAGAACGTCCAGAACAGGTCGTCCGGCGCGCAGCCGAACGACCGGTCGACCACGGGCACCCCGTCGCGGAGGACGTGGAGCTGGGCTGCCCCGCCGCGGACCCGAAGGAGCGCGTCCAGCTCGGCGATCACCTCGGCGGGCTCGAAGCCTGGGCCCAGAACCGCTGCGGCACCCGGCCCGCGGCCCTCGCCAGCCGCCCGCCGTTGACCGCGTGGCGCATGGCGGCGGCCATCTTCTCCGGGTCCTTCGCCCGCGTCACCGACGTCGCCAGCAGCACCGCCGCGCAGCCGAGCTCCATCGCCAGCGCCGCGTCCGACGCCGTGCCGATGCCCGCGTCGAGGATCACCGGCACACCCGCGCGGGCCACGATCAGCTCGATGTTGTGCGGGTTGCGGATGCCGAGACCGGTGCCGATGGGCGAGCCGAGCGGCATCACCGCGGCGCAGCCGGCCTCCTCCAGGCGCAGCGCGAGCACCGGGTCGTCGTTGGTGTAGGGCAGGACCGTGAAGCCGTCGCCGACCAAGGTGGTGGCCGCGTCGAGCAGCTCCACCGGGTCCGGCAGCAGCGTCCGGTCGTCGGCGACGACCTCGAGCTTGACCCAGTCGGTGCCCAGCGCCTCCCGCGCGAGCCGTGCGGTGAGGACCGCCTCGGCCGCGGTCCGGCAGCCCGCC
Organism: Actinophytocola sp.; assembly: GCF_036402745.1. Lineage (GTDB taxonomy): Bacteria > Actinomycetota > Actinomycetes > Mycobacteriales > Pseudonocardiaceae > Actinophytocola. The sequence goes on from NZ_DASWSJ010000363.1 coordinate 5,047, forward strand.
GTGTTGGGCAGCGGGTCGATGCCCAGGCGCCGCAACAGCTCCAGCACACCGGTGCCGCCGTCGGCGTCGACGCGCCGGATCGACACGGTGGTCAGCTCGGTGCCGGACGCGACCAGCGCCCGTTCGAGCACGGCGAGGCTGGTGGCGCCGCCGGTGCCGGTGATCAGGCGCGAGGAGTACTCGCGGTCGGCGATGATCAGTGGGTCGTCCACGTCAGCCTCCCTGGACGGCGGTCAGGATCTCGACGTCGGCGCCGGCCGGCAGCACCGTGCGGGCGTGCCAAGCGCGGGTGCAGACCTCGCCGTCGACCGCGACCGCGATCCCCGCGGCCGGCAGGCCGAGCGCGGTGAGCAGGTCGGCGACCGTGGCGCCCTCGGGGAGGTCGTGCTCGGCGCCGTTGACTCGGACGTTCATCTGGTCACCTTCTCGTCGGGACGTGGCGGGCGGGGTCTGCGGCCAGGACCTCGGCCGGCGGGTCCTCGCCGGCGACCATGGCGCGCACCGCGTCCGCGGTGATCGGGGCGAGCAGCAGGCCGTTGCGGTGATGACCGGCGGCGACGAGCACGCCGGGCTCGAGCATGCCCAGCAGCGGGAGGTTGTCCCGGCTGCCGGCCCGCAGTCCGGCCGCGGTCTCGGTGAGGCCGTACTCGGCGATGCCGGGCACGACGCGCTCGGCGTCGGCGAGCAGGTCCCGCACGCCGCCGACGGTGACCTCGGTGTCGAAGCCGGCCTCGTACTGGGTGGCGCCGAGGACGAGCTCGTCGCCCGCGCGGGGCACGAGGTAGACCGGCCGCGACTCGACGAGCGCGCGGACGGTGTGCCGCGGCGCCAGCACGCCGGGGCGGGCACGCAGGCGCAGGATCTCGCCCTTCACGGGGCGTACCAACCGGTCCAGCGCCGGGTGTAGCCCACCGCTCCACGCGCCGGCCGCGATGACCGTTGTGCCGGACCGGATCCCGCTGCCGTCCGCCAGCTCGACCTCACCCGGGTGGACCAGTGTGGCCCGCCGGCGGTCGAACGTCACCCCGGCCCGCGCGGCGGCGTCCATGAGGTGGCGTAACAACTCCCGGTTATCGACGGCCAGGTCGCCGGGCACGAAGAGTCCACTTCGGACACTCGGGCCGATGGCCGGCTCCCGCTGCCGCAGGTCCCGCCCGGCCAGCCGGTCCACCGCGCGCCCGAGCGAGGCGAGGTGGTCGGCGAGGATGTCGAGCTGGGCGGCGTCGGCGGCATCCAGCGCGGCGACGACCGTGCCGTCGGTCCGTAGCTCGACGCCGAGGTCGGCGGCGTAGTCCGGCCAGCGGTCGAGGGAGGCGCAGCCCAGCTCGAGCAGGTCCTCCTCGCCGGGCCAGGACTCGGTGACCGGGGCGAGCATGCCTCCGGCGACCCAGGACGCGCCGCGCGCGGGCGCCGGGTCGAGGAGGGTCACCGGCGTGTCGGCCGCCAGCCGCCACGCGATGGACAGCCCGATGACGCCGCCACCCACGACGACGGTTCCGCTGTAGCTCAAGGCACATCACGCTCCCTGCGCCGGCATGATCCGGATCAGGTTCGACGGTCGGGATCGGCGGATCCCCTCTCAGCCCGGTACCTCCGGACTCCCGTGCGGACCACCTCCACCGTAGCGCACCGGATAGCGTGGGCGGGTGCCTGGACTTGACGGAGAAGCGATCCGGCGGCGGTTGGCGGACGCGCGGTTGTACCTGTGCACCGGGGATCGGCCGGACCTGGCGGAGTTCGTGGAGGCCGCGCTCGCGGGCGGGGTCGACATCGTGCAGCTGCGGGACAAGCGCGCCGGCGTGCCCCTGGAGGCGGCGTTCGAGCTGCGCGCCCTGACGGTCATCGCGGAGGCGTGCGCGCGGCACGGCGCCCTGCTGTCGGTGAACGACCGCGCCGACGTGGCGCTCGCCGCCGGGGCCGACATCCTGCACCTCGGCCAGGACGACCTGCCGGTCTCGTGGGCCCGCCGCGTGCTCGGCGACGAGGTGGTGATCGGCCGCTCGACCCACGACCTCGACCAAGCCGCCACGGCAGCCGACGAGCCGGGCGTGGACTACTTCTGCACGGGCCCGTGCTGGCCGACCCCGACGAAGCCGGGCCGCTCCGCGCCGGGCCTCGACCTGGTCCGGAAGACCGCCGCCTCGGGCACGACCCGCCCCTGGTTCGCGATCGGCGGCATCGACGAGGCCCGCTTGCCGGAGGTACTGGAGGCGGGCGCGTCCCGGGTGGTGGTGGTCCGAGCCATCACAGAGGCGGCGGACCCCCAGACCGCCGCCGCACGCTTGGCAACCGCCCTCCACTGAGCCCTCCGCTGACCCCGCCGGCCGCTCCCGGCTGCTCCGGCGCTCTCCCGCCGCCGAGTTGTCCACAACCCGCCGACTTGTCCACAAGTCGATCTTGCGACCCCTGTTTCGTCGGTACCCACCGATAGACTGGCGCTGAGGGGTGCCCCCGGAGTGGGTGGGGGCTTTACGTTTCTGGCGTTCTGCACGTGCGCGCGAGTACGCGTGGGGTCGTGGTGGGGCAAGCGCACGTTCGGGTGGATCGGGGCGG
>NZ_DASWSJ010000364.1:0-7971 GCF_036402745.1 Actinophytocola sp.
CCTGGTGCTGAACTCCCGCCACGACCCGGCGACGCCCCACACGTGGGCGAGGAACGTGACCCGCCAGCTCGACGGCGCCGTGCTGCTCACCTACGACGGCTGGGGCCACGGCGTGATCGACAGGAGCGCGTGCACCCTGACAGCGACGACCCGCTACCTGGTGGACCTGCGGCCCCCGAAGCGGGGGACGCACTGCGCGGCCGTACCACCGGAGCCAGCCCCCGGTTCAGCCTCGCCTGAGACCTCGCCTGAGACCTTGGCCAAGGCCTTGGCGACGACCGGGGCGACCGACTGGTAGGCGATCGATCGGCGGATGGCCGTCGGGTCCGCGAGGACTCGGCGGCCATCGTCTTTGCCCGCCGGTGTTGATCATCGGCCGGACGCGGGGCCCCCCGCTTTCCAGCCTAGTGGCGGGTACCGACGGTTTCGGGTCGTGTGGGCTCGACTGTGGACAACTCGGACCACTGTGGACAAGTCAGGCTGCGCACAGGTCAGGCGGGCAGGTCAGGCGGCACAGTTGCCGGTGCCCACCGCGCGGGACAGGCCCGGGGCTGCCTTCACCTCTTGGGATACCTCGTGGGCGGTGAGGGCGAAGCCCGTCTCGGACTCGTCGACCGCGGCGCCGAAGATCACGCCGATCACCCGGCCCCGGGTGTCGACGAGGGGGCCGCCGGAGTTGCCGCTGCGCACCAGCGCGCGGAGGGTGAACACCTCGCGCGTCACGGTGCTCGCGTCGTAGATGTCCGGGCCCGTCAGGTTGATCCGGTCGCGCACCCGCGCCGGCGACGCCGTGTACGGGCCGTCGAGCGGGTAGCCGAGCACGATCCCGTCCTGGCCCGAGGTCGCCGGCTGGCCCGCGAACGGCAGCGCGGGCGCCGGCAGGCCGGGCACGGCGAGCACCGCGACGTCGGTGTCCGGGTCGTAGAGCACGACGCGGGCGTCGAAGGGGCCCTGGTCGGTCTCCACCGCGACCTGCGAGGTCCCCGCGACGACGTGCGCGTTGGTCAGCATCCGCTCCGGCGCGATCACGAAGCCCGTGCCCTCCAGGGCACGCGAGCACGACGGCGCCTTCGCGTGGATCTTGAGCACGCTGGGCCGCACGCGCTGCACCACCGCACTGCCCTGCAGCGCGGGGTCGGGCGGCGCGACCTCCTTGCTCGGCGTCCGGTCGAACGGGTCCACCGCGGCCGGAAACCCCGACACGTCCAGCAGCCGGCGCAGCTCGTCGGGCAGGTTCTGCGCGGCCGGCGGCATCACGCTGTCCACCCCGCCGAGCACGGTGGAGCCGCGGATCGCCGACGCGAGACCGGGCAAACCCCCAACGGTGACCAGCGGCAGCGCGATCAGCCACGCGACGACGAAAACGACCGCTCCCTGGACGATCGCGCCCAGCGCGTTGTCGACCCCGGCGAGCTTCGGCGAGTTGATCCGCTGCCGGATACTGCGCCCGAGCCACACGCCGAGCGTCTCGCCCAGCGCGACCAGCAGCACGAAGATCGCCACCGCGAACGCGACCCGGGTGGGCGTCGACTCGATGTACTGCACCACCAGCGGCGCGATCTTGATGCCCGCGATCGCGCCCAGGAGAACGCCGATGAACGCCGGCAGCGCCGTGATCACGCCCTGCCGCGCGCCGGAGATCGCGGCCAGCACGGCCAACCCGATCACCAGCAAGTCGACCCAGTTCACCCGTCAACCTCCCCGACCACTGAGCCAACTGAACGCCATGCGGCGTCAAGATCCCGTATGTCCGTACCGTCCCACGGCCGCGCCCACCCGGCGATGTCGAGGATCAGGGCCAGCACCGCGGCGGTGAAGCCCCACACGACCATCCCCGGCAGGGCGAACGCGGGCCCCAGGAAACCAGACACGTGGCGCAACTGGAACCTGTTCGCCGGATCCGCGAGGTCGGCGATCGGCGCGCGGGCCACCGCCGCGCTCTCCGCCGGGTCCACCGCCCACACCCGGCTCGGCTTCTCCCAGTGCGCGATCACCGGCGTCACGTGGAAGCGCGACACCGGGACGTGCAGCCGCGGCAGCAGCGCCACCGGCCGCACGCCGGCCGGGTCCAGCCCGGTCTCCTCGACCGCCTCGCGCAGCGCCGTGTCGACCGGACCCTCGTCGCCGGGCTCGGCCGAGCCGCCGGGGAACGCGACCTGCCCGGAGTGCGCGCCACCGCCGTCGGCCCGCAGCTGCAGCAGGACGTCCGGACCGCGGGTCTCGTGCTCGCCGAACAGGATGAGCACGGCGGCGTCCCGCGCGTCCTCGGTCGGCGGCGCCAGGCGCTCGAACAGGCTCACGTCGAGGTCGCCGGTGGCCTCGACGAGCCGGCGCAGCCAGCCCGGCACGCCGGCCGGGTCGACGATCGGTCCGGCCTCCGTCACGCGTTGCCCCCGTAGGTCGCGACCGCCTGGCGGATCTGGTCCACCGAGCGGAACAGCCGCGGGTTCTCCACCAGCCGCACCGCGCCGTCCGCGCCGACGAGGTAGCTCGCGGGCAGGCCGGCCGGCAGCCGCAGCGCCCGCTGCGCGCCGCCGGACGGGTCGGCGAGCGAGGGCAGCCGCACCTTCAGCGAGCCGAGCAGCTCGAGCGCGCCGGCCGGGGTGCTCTGCACGGCCAGGCCAACGACCGGCACCGCGCCCGGCTCGGCGGCGTAGCTCGCGAGCAGCGGCAGCTCCTCCTTGCACGGCGCGCACCAGGTGGCCCACACGTTCACGAGCACCGGTCCGCCGGCCAGGGTCTTCGCGAGGTCCACCGACGAGCCGTCGGCAAGGCACTCGGCCGGCACCCCGGACAGCTCCCGCAACCCGGCCGGCACCGCGCCTGCCGACCCGGGGCACGGCGGCAGCGCCGCGGCGGCCCTGGCCGACGCGAGGTCGGGCGCGGGCGGGGCGTCGGGGGCCGGCGCGGGGTCCGACCCGCGCGGCCAGATCGCGATCACGGCGGCGACCACCAGGACGAGCCCGGCGATCGACCACCGTGCCGCACTCGTCACGCCGCGCCGCCCCGACCGGGCTTGTAGCCGTCGCGGATGCGCTCGGCGAGGTCGATGAGGTGCTCGGCCTCCTCGCCCTTGACGAGCTTGGCGGCGAGCTCGGGCTCGGTCGGGCCGGCACCGAAGGACGGGCAGTCCTTGGCCAGCACGCAGGCACCACACGCGGGCTTGCGGGCGTGGCACACCCGGCGACCCTGGAAGATCACCCAGTGGGACAGCATCGTCCAGTCCTTGCGCGGGATCAGCGCGCCGATGGCGTGCTCGACCTTGACCGGGTCCTCCTCCTCGGTCCACCCGAAGCGGCGGACCAGGCGGCCGAAGTGCGTGTCGACGGTGATGCCTGGGATGCCGAACGCGTTGCCGAGGATGACGTTGGCGGTCTTGCGGCCGATGCCGGGCAGCGTGACGAGATCGTCGAGGTTGTCGGGCACCTCGCCGCCGAAGCGCTCCACGAGCGCGGTGCCGAGACCGATGAGCGAGGTGGTCTTGTTCCGGTAGAAGCCGGTGGACCGGATCATCTCCTCGAGCTCGGTCCGGTCGGCGCCGGCGTAGTCGGCGGCGGTGCGGTAGCGCTCGAACAGGGCCGGCGTCGTGAGGTTGACCCGCACGTCGGTGCTCTGCGCGGACAGGATCGTCGCGACCGCGAGCTCGAGCGGGTTGGTGAAGTCGAGCTCGCAGTGCGCGTCCGGAAAGGCCTCGGCGAGCACCCTGGTCATCCGGCGCGCGCGACGCACGAGCGACGTCGGCGGGGCGGGCACGGGTTTGTCGGCGGTTTTACCGGCGCTGCCACGGGGTAGTTGTCGGGTGGCTGGTGGCACCCCGCTAGCCTACGGGCCGCCGAACAACCTCAATCGTGCCCTAGACGTCTATCGAGCAGACCCCGCAAGTGACACGCCGGACGGAGCCACCGTCCGAGCCGTCGCCACCGACCTGAGCGAGGATCAACGCACCATGACTGTCTGGTTCGTGTTCGCAGTTCCCTTCGTAGTGATGTTCTTCGCCCTGTTCATGGAGCGGGTGGAGTCCAGGCTCCGGCCGGGCGCGGTCCAGGAGGACGAGGTCGAGGAGCTGCTCGAGAACGCGCGGCCGGACGAGGTGCGCGCGCTGTACGGCCACGGCATCGGCCGGGCGCTGGAGCTGTTCCGGCTGCGCCGCCGCGGCCGGGGCAAGGCGCGCGGCCGGAGGGTCCGGGATCTCACCCGTACTCACTAGTAGGCTCATAAGCAGGCGCTCACCTGCGGATGTCCGGCTCGCCCCGGACCTGCGGCGCGGCCCTACGAGGTGATCCACGGCACACGCCCTACACTTCCCTTAGTGATCAGGGGCGCCGTTGCCCTGGATCGTGGGCCGGCGCTGGCCGGTTCGAGTCTGATTGGGAGGGACGAAGGTGGACGAGACCCTTGCCAGGGCCGGCATCTTCCAGGGCGTCGAGCCGGCTGCCGCCGAAGCGCTCGCCCAGACGCTGGAGACCGTGGAGTTTCCGCGCGGGCACGTGATCTTCGCCGAGGGCGAGCCGGGCGATCGCCTGTACATCATCCAGTCGGGCAAGGTGAAGCTCGGCCGCAAGTCGCCGGACGGCCGGGAGAACCTGCTGGGCATCATGGGGCCGGCCGACATGTTCGGTGAGCTGTCGATCTTCGACCCGGGCCCCCGCACGTCGACCGCCACCACGGTCACCGAGGTGGTGGCGCGGACCATGGACCGCCCGGCGCTGCGGCAGTGGATCGCCACCCGGCCGGAGATCGCGGAGCAGCTGCTGCGGGTGATAGCGCGCCGGCTGCGGCGCACCAACGGCATGCTGGCCGACCTGATCTTCACCGACGTGCCGGGGCGCGTCGCCAAGGCGCTGCTGCAGTTCGCGCAGCGGTTCGGCAGCCAGGAGGCAGGGCTGCTGCGGGTCATGCACGACCTCACCCAGGAGGAGATCGCCCAGTACGTCGGCGCCTCCCGGGAGACCGTCAACAAGGCACTCGCCGACTTCGCCCACCGTGGCTGGCTGCGGCTCGAGGGCAAGAGCGTGCTCATCCTGGACCCGGAGCGACTGGCCCGCCGCGCTCGCTGAGACCCCCTGAAGACAAAGAAGAAGCCGGGCGCCGCCCCCGACGCGGCGCACCGGCTTCTTGCTTTGCGTGAACCATCCCCCGACGGCCCACGCATCCCCGCCCTCCGGACCGTTAGGCCCCGACCCATGCATGCCGGAGGGAGCTCGATCTGTTCGACGTCCCCTCACGCGGATCGTTACCGCGATCGGGGAAAGAACTTGGTTTCTCACCGAAGAGGACTCCCTCGGCTACCCATCCGTTGTGCCAATCGACCCATTTTCTCCTCTCCGTTACCGAACTGAGACCTTCCACGCGGTGACAGACGTCGCCGGGAAATAACTGGTACGCGCGTACCAGAGATTGCATACTGGTACGCGTGTCCCACTCCGCTCGTCTCGCCGACTACCGCGCCGCGCTCACCACCCCCGGCGCGGGCCTGCCCGTGCTCGCGTCCCTGCTGGCCAGGATGCCGATCGCGATGGTCGGCCTGTCGCTGCTGCTCTACGTGCAGCGCGAGCTGGGCTCGTTCGCGATCGCAGGGCTCGTGTCGGCCGGGTCGCTCGTCGGCGTGGCGACCGGTGCGGTCATCCAGGGACGGATCATGGACCGGCTCGGCCCGACCCGGCCGCTGCTGGTGGCCGCGGCGCTGTTCTCGGCGGCGGTGACCGGTGCGGTGCTCGCGGTCGAGACGCGTCAGCCCGACGTCGTGCTCGTCCTGCTGGGGAGCACGGTCGGCCTGACCGAGCCGATGGTCGGCGCCGCGTCCCGCGCGCTCTGGACGACCCTGCTGCCGCCCGGGCCGATCCGGCACGCGGCCTACGCCTACGAGGCGATCAGCCTGGAGGTCTTCTTCATCCTCGGCCCGGCGCTGGCCGGCATCCTCGTCGCCGCGCCGTGGGCGGGCACCGGTGTCCTGATCGGCGCGACGTGCATGGTCGTCGGCAGCGTCAGCTTCGCGCTCACGCCCGCGGTCCGCCGGGTGCACCCGGGCCGCGACGACTCGGCCCGCGACCTGCTCGGCGCGCTCGCGAGCCGCGGGATGCGCACGCTCGCGCTGGCCGCGTTCGGCTTCGGCATCACCATCGGCTTCGTCGAGGTCGCGGTCCCGGCGGCGGCGACCAACGCCGGGCACGCGCCGCTGGGCGGGGTGATGCTCGCGCTGTGGTCACTGACGTCGGTGGTGTTCGGCCTGTTCTACGCGGTCCGCCCGTGGCCGCGGCCGATGCATCAGCGGCTGCCGGCGCTGCTGGGTGTGTTCGCGCTGCTGGTCGCCCCGATGTCGCTGACCACGAGCCTGCTCGGGCTCGCGGTCGCGCTGCTGGTGGCCGGCGTGTGGATCACCCCGCAGTCCACCGCCCACTCGACGGCGATCGAGCTGGTGGCGCCGCGCGGCACGGCGACCGAGGCGTTCGGCTGGATCGTCACCTCGGTGACCCTGGGCCTGGCGGCCGGCCACTCGACGAGCGGCTACCTCGTCGAGCACGTCGGAGTGCCGGCGTCGTTCCTCGCGTCCAGCTGCTCGGGCCTGCTGATCGCGGCCCTGGTGTGGCTGCGCCGCTCCTCGCTGACCGAGGAGGCCCCGGCGCGCGAGCCGGTGGCGGTCGCCGTCCGCTCGGCCGTCTAGGCCTCAGTCGAGGAAGATCGGGTTCGTCATGGCGACCATCGTGTCCGCGGTGGTCGCCGTGGGGACCGGGCGGCGGACCTCGGCGCGGACCCACTTGCTGTAGCGGGACTGGGTCGACCAGCGGACCGTCGCGGTGCCCGTCGCGCCGACCGGTTGACTCCACTGTGGACCGTTCTGGTTCAGGTAGCGGACCGAGGTTCCCGGGGCGCCGGTGACGGTCAGCTCGAAGGTCACCGGCGTGCCCGTGCCCACGCGCAGGCGCTCGCCGACGCCGGCCGTGCGCTCGCCGTCGGTCGCGGTGTAGGTCAGGGACACCGCGGCGGACTCGGCCATCCAGTTGCGGCCGGCCTTGAAGCCGTCCATCAGCCGCCGCGGGCGCAGGCCGTCGGCCAGCACGACGTTGTGCGGCAGGGCCACGACGTGGTCCGGGTTGTGCGCGTCGCTGTTGCCGACCGCCGGGATGAACCGGCCGGTGCGCAGCAGGCCGTCCCACGCGATGACCGCGGCCTCGTCGTCCAGCGTCCACGGGCCGTTCCACACCTCGACCACGTCCGCGAGCTCGTAGCTGTACTCCCACGAGCACGCGAAGCACGTCGCGAACGGGTGCGCGGCGACGACGAGACCACCGGCCCGGTGCACGTCGTCGACGAAGCGGCGGAAGTCCTTCGGGTCGTCGGCCCGGTAGCGCCAGTCGACCCACTCGCCGGCCGGCAGGCACCACGCCGGCCAGTGCCCGCTGCGGGTGGTGACCTCCTCGCCGTTGACGATCAGGAGGTCGTCGCCGGCGTGGTCGCCCCACTGCAGGGACGCGCTGGAGGTGTTGTGTTCGGTGGAGACGACGAAGTCCAGGCCCGCCGCCCGCGCGGCGGCGGCCAGCTCGGCCGGGGTGCGCCGGCCGTCGGAGTGCACGGTGTGCAGGTGCCCGTCCCCGCGGTACCAGGAGCGGCCGCGGTTGCGTCCGGCCGCGGTGTCCGGCGCCGGTTTGGGCGTGAACGCCGGATCCTGCTCGCCGAAGCGCAGTGTGATGTCCACCTTGTAGGCGAGGCCCTGCTGCGCGACCGTGTAGGGGCCGAGGATCAGCTGCCAGCGGCCCGGCTCGATCGGCCCCGCCAGGTAGCCGGGCGTCGCCTGCGCCGCGTTGATCGTGAACCGGTCCCGGAAGCCGCCCGACCAGCCACGGAACCCGCGCTGGTTGCCCAACTGGTTGCCGGCCGGCGAGAAGATTCCGATGTCCAGTGCGTTTCCCTTGGCGCCCGGCGCAACCGGCGGCCGGTCGTAGCTGTAGACAACCTCGATCTCGCGAGATCGGA
>NZ_DASWSJ010000365.1:0-2534 GCF_036402745.1 Actinophytocola sp.
ACTGGACCCTCGTCGCCGTGCTGGCCGCCCCCGCCGCGGCCGGCGGCTGGCTGGGCACCAAGCTGGTCGGCCGCCTCCCGGTCCCGGTCCTCCAGGCGCTGATCGTGACCACCGCCCTCGCCGGCGCCGCCTGGCTGCTCCAGCGTTGACCGCCGGTGTAGCCCTCGTTGACGCGCTGCATGGCGCGACCACGTCCCGGCCGTCGTCCTCGCCTACGAGGTCGGCTTGGTGAGCCCGCGGTAGCTCAGCCCGCGAGCACCGCGAGGTCGTTGCTGACGAGCAGGCGCATCACCAGGCCGACCGGGCCGTTCGCGGCGGGCGTGGACTGGATGCGGACCACGCCGTCGACCACGTCGGCCTTGGCCCCCGGCAGCACTTCGGTCCACGGCTGGCCGGACCGCGCCGAGCCGTCGCTCAGCTCGCGCTCCACGCGGTCGCGCAGGCCGTTGGCGTCGCCCGACGGGGCGAGGCAGACCACCTCGGTGACGTCGTCGGCGGACGGGGCGCGGACGCCGACCGCGTAGGCGGTGCTGTCACCGTCCGGCCGGCTCATGATCGCGGCGGTCGCGTCGCCGAGGCAGCCGGCGAGCTTGCGCAGGCCCGCGTCGTCGGCCAGGGTCCCGCCGCCCGGGTTGGTCACCCAGTCGATGCCGGCCTTGGTCGGGGCGTAGGCGAGGGAGCCGTCGGCCGTGCGGATGTTGTTGAGCTGGCCGGTCGGGGCGATCTCGCCGAGCGGTCCGTCGATGCTGAGCTCGTTGTCGCCCGCGCTCGTCCAGAGGGTGGCGCCGCCGGACTTGCTGGACGTGATGTCCCGGCCGGCGAGCTCGCGGTCGAGCTTGGCGACGTCGTACTTGCCCCAGAAGACGCCTGCCCACTTGGGTGGCGTGCCGGCGGTGACGGCCTGGTCCATGGCCTGCGGGTCGAAGCCGAGCTGCTCGGCCATGAGGACCGAGGTGGCGGACAGCTGTCCGTAGCCGTAGCCGGCGACGTTCAGGAACCGTTCCTTGTCCTTTCTCACCAGCTCGCGGACCTTGGCGAGGTCGCCGTACTCGACGTAGTTCTTGTCCTCGGCGGTGGCCGCGACCTTGCCGAGCGCCCCGAGCAGCCCCGACGGCGCCGAGGCGGCCTGGTCGGCCCAGTCGGACCCCGTACTGCTCGAACACGCGCCGGAGACCAGCACCGTGACGGCCATGATGATGATCTTTACTCGCTGAGCCCCTGGTGAACGCACCGCGCGATCCTACGGCCAACCCGCTTCGCGAGCTGGTGACGCACCCGGTACAGTTCTCTCGTCGCGAGGGCGATTAGCTCAGCGGGAGAGCGTTCCGCTCACACCGGAAAGGTCACTGGTTCGATCCCAGTATCGCCCACGCATTCGAAAAGCCCCCATGGTCTGCTCATCGTGGGGGCTTTTCGCGTGTCTCCTACTTCCGGCCGTTCCGAAACGCGTCTGCTGCGGTAAGTTGCCGGTTGGCACGAGCAACATTCGGGCTACGACGCTACCGGGACGCGACCAACCCTTGCCAGTATGGGTGGTGGCAGAGAGCACCTTCTCACGGAGTGTCGCGACCCAGGTGCGCTGTGCTGTACTTCTGACCCATACGGGTGAAGTGCGACAAAGATGCGACCGGAAGGGGCCCTCCGACCGTCACACGGTAGGGACTCAGTCGTTCTAGGGCTGGGAAGGGAGAGAAAGGGTAGCGACGATGCGCAACGACCACGTGACGCTCCGTTCGACAGCGGTGTTCGACCTCCTGGCCCCGCGGACTCCCGCGGTGCCCGTCAAGGTCGAGCTGCGCTACGACACGCGCGATCCGTACGCGGTTGTCGCGGCCTTCCGGACCGGCCGGGCCGGCTGGGTGGAGTGGGTGTTCGCCCGCGATCTGCTCGCCGACGGCCTCATCGCCGAGGCGGGCAACGGGGACGTCCGAATCCGCCCGGCGGTCGACGATCCCGAGGTGGTCGTGATCGAGCTCAGCTCGCCGTCCGGGCACGCGGTGTTCGAGGCCTCGGCGCAGGAGCTGGCGGATTTTCTGGACCGAACGTACGACGTCGTGGTGCCCGGCAACGAGCACCTCTGGGTGGACGTCGACGAGGCCCTCACACACCTCATCTCGACCGACCTGACCTGAGGTTTCGCCGGGCGGTAACCCCCGGTTTGAGACCGCGGCGGGAGGTCGGATAGAGTTCCGCTCACACCACGCGGGGACGGGAACTTCCTGGAACAGCGTGGTTTTGCGGACGTGGCGCAGCTGGTAGCGCATCACCTTGCCAAGGTGAGGGTCGCGGGTTCGAATCCCGTCGTCCGCTCGAAGAGGGGTCGGCCTCCCACCGGGCCGAATCCAGCAACACGGCCCCTCGGGTCCGAGCCGGAGCCCCAATCTCGCTCGGGCAACGGCGGAGTGGCCGAGTGGCTTAGGCAAGGGCCTGCAAAGCCCTGTACGCGGGTTCGATTCCCGCCTCCGCCTCGGGCGATTAGCTCAGTGGGAGAGCACTACCTTGACACGGTAGGGGTCACTGGTTCAATCCCAGTA
>NZ_DASWSJ010000366.1:0-20988 GCF_036402745.1 Actinophytocola sp.
CACGAGCCCGAGGGCGACCCACGCCGCGGGCCCGCGCCCGAGCAGGTCCGCGGTCATGGCGCCTCCCTCGTCGCACCAGACGCTAGATCATCCGGGCGGGACGGGTCCCCGCCGTAACCGGACGGTTGCCGAGGCCGGACAGATCCGCAACTGGCCGTGCCGACGCCGCCTCACCGGCACCCGGGAGCAATGGCCCGGGAGCGACCGAAAGCGGGCAACCGGGAGCGGCGAGCCGAAGCCGGGTGCCGGGCCAGGCGGTGGCGGCGGGCGGGCATCGGGCAGGCGGCGGGCCCGGGTCGGCCGACGGTGGCGGAGCAGAGCGCGCCACCGCCGAGGGCACCGGCCCGAGGCGCCCGCGCGGGCCGCCGTGCGCAAGGGCGCGGCCTCCGGCCCCCGGTATCCATTCTACGAAGGGGCACCGACAAGAACGTGCCCTGTGGACAGCTCCCTGTGGACAGTCGAAAGCTGTCGGCCCCTGCCCGTAGGCTGGAAACCGGGGCCGGAGGCCACAGCCCAAAGGCGACAGTCAGCCCGCGGCGATCGCCAAAGCCGCGACGGCAGGCGCGCCCAACTGGCCGACAACACCGCCGCAACGCGGCGACCGCCACCAGAGACACCAGTCCGACGACGACAGCCAGTCCGCGGCGACCGCCGGCCAACAACACCAGCCCAACGGCGAGTCAGTTCGCCGCGCGCCGGCGAAGGTCAGCTTGCGGCGGCGGTCGCGCTTGCCAGGAAGGCGGCGGCCTTGTCCGGGGACATGAACCAGTGCTGGAAGTCCGTCGGGTCCGCGAAACCGTTCGCGAACCGCTTGGCCACCGCCGGCACCTGGCCCGCCGCACCGATGATCTCCAGCACGTGCGGGGGCGGCGGCTGCAGCATCGCGTTCGTCCACTCGGTTACGTGGCGGGCGTACTCCCAGTACTTCTCGAACGTTCGCTCCATCCACGCGCGGTCGAATGCACCGTCGTGGGCCAGGATCTCGTCGAGGTAGAGCGCGGCACAGTGGCTGGCGTTGTTCGAGCCCTGGCCGGTGATCGGGTCGTTGGCCACGACGACATCGGCCATGCCGAAGACGACCGCGCCGGACGGTAGCTCGCCGACCGGCCTGCGGACGACCGGGGTGTAGCCACCCATGAGCGAACCGCCCTGGTCGGTGAGGACCGCGTTGCGGGAGCGCTCGTACTCCCACGGCGTGTAGGTCCGCATCAGCTCCAGGATGCGGCGCAGGTGCTCGTCCGGCGACGGGCGGTCGCTGAACACGTCCAGCGGGCCGCCGGGGATTCCCTCGAAGAACAAAATATCGCAGTTCCCGGACACCGTGTAGCACGGGATCATGAACAGCTCGCCGACGCCGGGAATGATGTTGAACCGCACCGCGGCGAAGTCCGGGTGCTCGGGGCGGCGCTCGACACCGTGGGCGTACACAAGGGACAGTGCGCGCTGCGGGGTGGTGTACGGCGACCGGGAAGGGTCGCGGTCGAACAGCTGCACCAGCTCACCCTTGCCGGCGGCCACGATCGTGAGGTCGTACATGGACGCGAGCTTGTCGAGGTCCGCGGTCGTGACGCCGTGGATGACGAGCTGGCCACCGCGCTCCTCGAACAGCTCCAGCCACCCGGCCATCTTCACCCGCTGGTCGACCGACTGCCCGTAACGGTCCATCTTGGCCACCCAGTCGAGCACCCGGCTCCCGTCGGGCGCGGCGATGGAGACGCCGAGGCCCGCAAAGGGAACCGTCTGCTCCTCCCACAGGTTCAGCTGGTGGTCACGCTCGTTCTGCAACGCGGGTCCGAACATGCCCTGCGTCGACATCACCCGACCGTCCCGGATCTCCTCCGGGGTGCGGGCCGACATCACCGTCACCTCGTAGTCGTGCTCCAGCAGGGTCAAGGCGAGTTGCAGGCCGGACTGGCCTGCCCCGACGATCAACACCTTGCGCATGTTCTGTACTGCTCCTCCGGTGGGGACGACGACGTGGGAGAACCCCGGCTACCCGGGCGCGGTGACCTTGGCCAGCGCCAGCGAATGCGTGACGACCTGCTGCATCACCCCGATGGACGACCCGCGGTCGCGGGCGTCGCACTCGATCAGCGGGATGTGGTCGGCGAGCGCGAGCGCGTCCCGGACCTCGTCGAGGTCGTGCTGCTGCTTACCCTCGAACCGGTTCACCGCCACGATGAACGGCAGCACGGAGTCGTGCTCGAAGTAGTTGACCGCCGCGAAGGACTGGTCGATCCGGTTGGTGTCGACGAGCACCACCGCACCCAGCGCGCCGCGGGACAGGTCGTCCCACAGGAACCAGAACCGCGACTGGCCCGGCGTGCCGAACAGGTACAGCAACAGGTCCGAGTGCAACGTGATCCGGCCGAAGTCCATGGCTACCGTGGTGGTCGACTTCTTCCCGCCCGGCGGCAGGTCGTCGACCCCCTCGCTGGCCTCGGTCATCCACGCGTCGGTGTTGAGCGGCTGCACCTCGGAGACCGAGTTGACCATGGTGGTCTTGCCGACCCCGAACCCACCGGCGATGACGATCTTCGCGGATATCGTCAGCAGACCCGAGTCAGACGGGAAGCTGCTTGAGTCCATCGAGGATCCTCTCCAGCACTTGCGGATTGTTCTGGTACGCGTACGCCGTGGGGTGGATGAACACCGCGTTCTGCCCGGCGAGATCGCTGATCAGCACCCGGACCACGCCGAGCGGCAGGGTGAGCGTGGCGGACAGCTCCGCGATCGACATGCGCTGGCACGCGCGGGTGTACAGCAGGCGCGACTCGGGCATCAGCGACTCGGCGAGCACCGGGTCGAACTCGGGCACCGAGATCAGCGTCTCGACCAGCAGGTGGTGCCTGGTCCACGTCCGGCCGCCGGTGAGCGCGTACGGGCGGACCCGCTTGCTCTTCATCTTGGTCGTCTTCGGCCTGGCGCCGTTGCGCGTGTCTCCGCGCGTGTCGTCGTCGCTGGACACCGTGATCACGTCCTTGGCGGGGTCGGTCATGCCTGGGGCCGGCGCGCGGTCAGGACTCGGCGCAGGTTGGCACGCAGCTCCGGGGTGAGCGCGTGCCCCGCGTTGGTGACGAACTGCGTCATCTCGTAGGCCACGACCCGCATGTCGCACTCCGGACCGGTGAGCACGGCAAGGCCCGCGCCGGTGCCGATCCCCATGAACAGGAAGTACCCACGGGTGAGCCGGATGATGATCTGCTCGCAGGCACCCTTGCCGTAGAGCGCCGCGCTGCTGCCGGCGAGGCTGAGCAGGCCGCTCGCGATCGCGGCGAGCTGCTCGGCGTCGTCGGCCTGCACGGCCGCGGACGCGGTCAGCGGGAACCCGTCCGACGACGTGATCAGGGCGTGGCTGACGCCGTGCACCTTGTCGACGAAGTCGTTGAGCAGCCAGGTGATGTCGCTGGCGGTGTGCGGCTTCTCGTTGGCGGCGGTCACGGCGCGGTACCGCCCGACGGCTGGTCGGGGTCACGCCGGGGCCCGGCAGGTAAGTCAGTGGCCTGCTCCGCGCCCTGGCCGGGTGCCGGGGCGGTCTCGGCGGGCGGGGCCGGTGCGAGGTCGGGGTCGTCGCCGGCCGGCCACTGCGCGGCCTTCGCGGCCTGCTCGCCCTCGGCGAACGCGTCGAGGTCGGCGAGCAGCTGCTCGTGGCCGGCCTTCTCGTCCAGCGGGGCGATCGGCGGCACGGGCACCGGGGTCGAGTCGTCGCCGTGGTCGGGGCTCTTGATGCTGCGCGACACCCGGCGGGGCAGGCCGTTGACGGTGTGGCCGCCCTCGACCATGTCCTTCGGCTGGGGCTGTGGCGGCCGGGCGACGGTGCGGCTGGCGGCGGCGGTCCGCTTGGGCAGACCACCGGACGTGGTGGCGGTGGGTGCCGCGTGCCGGGGCCGCGGCGACGGGCGCCGGGCGGCCGGCACGGTCTGCGGCTGCCGGTCGAGGTCGGCGGTGGGCACGACCACGGTCTGCGAGCCGGACCAGCCGGCCTCGGGCAGCTCGCACACCAGGCCCGCGGGCAGCAGGACGGTGGCGGTGGTGCCGTGCGGCGAGCGGCGGTCGAGCCGGACCCGCATCTCGTGCCGGGCGGCCAGCCGGCGGACCACGGCGAGGCCCATGTGCCGCACCGAGTCGTCGTTGAGCTTGGGCTCGTCGGACAGCCGGCCGTTGAGCTCGGCGAGCCGGTCGGCGGGCAGGCCGATGCCGTCGTCCTCGATGCGCATCAGCACGCTGCCGGAGTCGGTGAGGTGCGCGCTGACCCGGACCGACGTGTCCGGCGGGGACTGCTTGGCGGCGTTGTCGAGGAGCTCGGCGAGCAGCCGGCCGAGGTCGTCCGCGGCGATGCCGACGACACCCAGCGACAGCACCCGGCCGATGGAGACCCGCGAGTAGCCGTCGATCGAGGACATCGCCGCGCGGATCACGTCCACGAGCGAGCCGGTGTCGGACAGGGCGTCGCTGGCGTCGCGGCCGGCGAGCACGCGGAGGTTCTCGGCGTTGCGCCGCAGCCGCGCGGCCAGGTGGTCCAGCTTGTAGAGCTCGGTGAGCCGATCGGGATCGGCCTCGTGCTCCTCCATGCTCTCGAGCAGCGCGAGCAGCGAGTCGACCAGGTTGAGGTCACGCAAAGCGATGCTGGCGCAGATGTCGACGACCGCGCCCTCGGGCTCCTGGTGGACCATCGACTCGCGCGTGCCCTCGATGACCCGGGGGAACGCCGTGGTCTGACCGCGCGGGGGATCCAGGAACTGGACCGCCGCGACACGGGAGCGTTCGAGCAGGTCGCGGGAGCGTTGGAGCAGTTGTCTGGTGCGGGTGGTCATTGTGTCCCAACGGTTTCTCGTCACGAGCGGGAACGGGGCCGACTGCGGACGGCAACGCGGCCATGTAACCAGAAGGGGTGGGACGTGTCTACGACCGGTCCTGGATCTGCTGCGGACAGTAGTCAGGGTAAGACCGTCCACTGTGGAACGCAGAACGCCGTGACAAGCGGTGATGCCGATTCGTTACACTTCCGGGTGGTAACGGTCAGTGATCGGTGTGTGATGCAACTTGCTGATCGGCAACGGCGTCGCCGCCTCCGTGCGGCCATAGAGGACGTACTGACCGTCCCTCCTGGACCGGACCAATCCGGCACGCCGGAGCACCGTGAGGTGCTAGGTCGGCTAAGACCTGTCTCGTAGATCATGTGACGTCCTGCGCGACCACCGGAACCTCAGGGGACCGTGACGACACCCAGCCACCACCCACCCCGACACCCACACCACTCGCCGGGACGCAACGCACACTGTTAATCCCGGGGAGGCGGACTGGGTGAAGTCCTGCACCGACCACCGGAACCTCAGGGGACCGCGACGGCACCCAGCCACCACCCACCTCGATACCCGCACTATCCGCTGGGACGCAACGCACACTGTTAATCCCGGGGAGGCGGACTAGTGCGCGCCGTGCCAGGACCGCCACAGGCCCGCGTACGCTCCCCCGGCCTCGACCAGCTCGTCGTGGCTGCCGAGCTCGGTGATCCGGCCGTCGGCCATCACCGCGACCCGGTCGGCGTAGTGCGCGGTGTGCAGCCGGTGCGCGATCGCGATCACCGTGCGGCCGGCCAGCACGGCACCCATCGCGCGCTCGGCGTGCCGGGCGGTGGCCGGGTCGAGCAGCGCGGTGGCCTCGTCGAGGATCACCGTGTGCGGGTCGGCGAGCACGACCCGGGCGAGCGCGAGCTGCTGGGCCTGGGCGGCGTCGAGCGCGGTGGCGCCGGCGCCGAGGTCGGTGTCGAGCCCGCCGGGCAGCGTGTGCACCCAGTCGGCGTCGACCGTGGCGAGCGCCTCGAGCAGCTGCCGGTCGGTGGCACCGGGTGCGGCGATGGCGAGGTTGTCCCGCACGGTCCCGATGAACACGTGGTGCTCCTGGGTGACGAGCACGATCCGGCGGCGCAGCTCGTCGGGTGCGAGGTCGGCGACGGGGACGCCGCCGACGGTGACCGCGCCGGCCCGGGGCGCGTCGACACCGGCGAGGAGCCGGCCGAGGGTGGACTTGCCGGCGCCGGAGGGGCCGACGATCGCGAGCCGCTCCCCCGGCCGGACGTCGAGGTCGACGCCGTGCAGGACGTCGCGATGTCCGGCGTGGTAGGCGTAGCGGACGCCGGTGACCTGGAGCCGGTCGTCGCGCGGGTGCCCGCCGGGCGGCGGCTCGGTGCCGGCGTGGGCGACGCCCTTGATGCGGGCCAGCGACGCGGTGCTGCGCTGCAGGCTCTCCAGCCACATGAGCACCCGGTTGAGCGGGTCGGTGAGCTGCATCGTGTAGAGGCCGGCGGAGATCACCGCGCCGAGGGTCGCGAGGTCGTTGACGTAGAGCACGCCGCCGATGGTGAGCACGATGCCGACGGACAGGACGTAGGAGAAGTCCATCTGCGGGAACAGGACGCTGCGCAGGAACAGCGTGTAGACCCGGGTCCGGTGCGCGTCGGCGACCCGCTCGTCGCCGGCGGCGATCCGGCGGCGCTGCAGGCCGAACGCCTCGACGGTGCGGGCGCCGTCGGCGGTGGCGGCGAGGGTCTCGGACATCTCGGAGTTCGCCGCGCCCTCGGCGAGGTAGCCGTCGCGGGCGCGGTTGAGGTACCAGCGGGCGGTGAACCAGAGCCCGGAGATGCCGGCGAGTGAGCTGAGGCCGAGCAGCGGGTTGATCACGACGGTGGCGGCGATGATGAAGGCGGTCTGCAGGAGGCCGACGAACACCTCGGGGGCCGCGGTGGTGAGTGCCGAGCCGACGGTGGCGATGTCGGCGGTGGTGCGGGCCATGAGGTCGCCGGTGCCGGCGCGCTCGACGACCGAGGTGGGCAGCGCGAGCGTGCGGTCGACGAACTCCTCGCGCAGGCGGGCCAGCGCGCGTTCGGCGAAGCGGTGGGCGAGGTAGTGGGCGAAGCGGGTGAGCAGCACGTGGGCGACCGCGAACCCGACGATGGCCAGCGCCAGGAGGTCCACTGTGGACGTGTCGGGGTGGCCGCCCTCGACCTGGTTGACGATGCGGCCGATGAGCCAGGGCGCGGCGAGGCCGGCGGCGGCCGCGAGACCGGTGGTGAGCAGGACGAGGACGGTGCCGCGCCGGTCGGTGGTGAGGAGCTCCCAGTTGGCGCGGCGGACCTCGGCCCGGCCGGCCACGGGGAGCCGCCAGCCGTGCTGTGCCGGCGCGGTCTGTGGTCGCCCGGTGTGTGGTGGCCCGGTCTGTGGTGGCGCGGTCATACGAGCTCCTCCTCGCTGCCGCGGTAGGCGAGGGCGCGGTAGCCGGGCTCGGTGGCGAGGAGGTCGGCGTGGCTGCCGGTGGCGGCGACCCGGCCGTCGACGAGGTAGGCGACCCGGTCGGCGCGGTCGAGCAGCAGCGGTGAGGTGCCGACGACGACGGTGGCGCGGCCGCGGCGGGTGTCGCGCAGCCGGGTGGCGATGACGGCCTCGGTGTGCGCGTCGACCGCGGAGGTGGGCTCGACCAGGATCAGCACCTCGGGGTCGGCGAGCAGCGCGCGGACGAGGCGCAGCCGCTGGCGTTGGCCGCCGGACAGGTCGCGGCCCTGGGCCTCGACCCAGGAGTCGAGCTCGCCGGGCAGGCCGGTGACGATGTCCTCGGCGGCGGCCGTGTGGACGGCGGTGTGGATCTCGGTGTCGGCGTGGTCGCGTTCGGTGGTGACCGTGTCGCGGAGTTGGCCGGCGAACAGGTAGGCGTCGTTGTCGGCGACGAGGATGCGGCGGCGGACCTCGTCGACCGGCATGGTGGCGAGTGGGCGGCCGCCCCAGGTGGCGGCGGAGTCGACGTAGCGGCCGATCCGGTCGACGGCGGCGAGTGCGTCGGCGGGCCGGGCGGCGGCGACCGCGAGCAGCTCCCCCGGCCGGACGGTGAGCCCGGAGGCCGGGTCGTGCAGGTCCGCGGGCCGCGGTGGGCAGGGGGTGGCGGCGCGGTCGGGGACGGTGGGCTCGAGGGTGAGGACGCGGGTGACCCGGCGGGCGGCGACGAGGCCGCGGTTGACGTCCTGCGCGCCCTCGATGAGGAAGTACACCGGGGTGGCGAGCATGGCGACGTAGCCGTAGACGGCGACCATCTCGCCGACGCTGATCTCGCCGGCGGCGGTCATCCGGGCGGCGAGCCAGGTGACGGCGGCGAGGAAGAGGCTGGGCAGGCCGACGGTGACGGCCTCGATCCAGCTGGACACGGCGCCGACCCGGTAGCCCTCGGCCCGCAGCGCGTCGGACTCGCGGTGGTAGCGCTCGGCGAAGCGGTCCTTGCCGCCGATGCCGCAGAGCACGCGCAGGCCGGAGACGATGTCGCCGGCGCGGGCGGCGAGCGCGCCCTGCTGCTCGCGGTAGGCGGTCTCGGCGTCGCGCATCCGGTTGAGCAGCGGGCCGAGTGCGAGCATGAGCGCGGGCACGCCGAGGAGGACGACGAGCGCGATGAGCGGTGAGATGCCGATGAGCAGCACGGCGACGACGGCGTAGGACACGATCGCGCCGATGCCGGGGCCGGTGGTGGTCATGGTGCGCATGACGCGGTCGAGGTCGGCGGCGCCGATGGAGACGACCTCGCCGGTGCTGACCCGGCGGGGCAGCTCGGCGCCGACCCCGACGGCGTGCCGGATGACGACCTGGACGGTGCGGAAGCCGGCGTCGAGGCGGATGAACGTCATCGTGCGGTGGCGCATGATGCCGATGAGCGAGTTGACCATGCCGGCGAGGATGATCAGGCCCACCCAGAGGCCGAGCTGGCCGAGGTTCTTGGGCCGCAGCCCGTCGTCGATGGCGCGGGCGATGAGGTAGGGCGGAACGACGAGGCCGAGCATCCAGGTGCTGCCGAGCAGGAAGCCGAGGCACACGCGCCACCGTTGCTTCTTCACCAACCACAGCAGGTAGCGTGCTGGGCCTCGCGCGTCCGGGACGCCGGGATCGGCGTAGGGGACCTTGAGGCGCATGCCTCCACCCTATTGATCGCCGAAATTCGTTAACGGACTCGCCGTTGCGCTCGCAGCGAGACCGGCTTGTCCACGTCGGCGCGGGTACGCTGCCGTCGTGGGGTATCCAGCCCCCTTGCCTGCTTCGCCCGCTGGTCGGGCTGGGGTCTCGGTCGAACCGGCGACGAGGTCACGGCACGACCCGGCCCCGTCGTGAGAGTCTGTTGTGGATGGAAGCGTTGCGCTGCTCGGCCCTGTCCGAGGCGATCGGTGAGCCGCTGGCCGGGACCGCGGCCACGGCCCGCTCGTGGTTGTGCGTCGAGCAGCCCGGTCCGTGGGGCCGGGACGCGCTGTCCGCGAGCCACCTCGACGAGGACGTCGCCCGCGAGCTCGCCGGTCTCGCCGCCGGCACCGGGGTCCGGATCGTCCTGATCCGCCGGCCCGGCAGCCATCCCGACCGGCACCGGCCCGTCCCGCGGCACGTGTACCTCGCGCACACCGCGCCCGGGAACACGTGGCTCGAGCGGGCACTGGTCAGCGACCCGAAGGTGCTGCTCGACCTGGACTTCACCCGCGCCGGCAACGGCGAGCAGGGGCTGCTCGGCGAACGGGTGCCCGACCGGCTGCTGCTGGTGTGCACCAACGGCCGCCGCGACGTGTGCTGCGCGCTGCGCGGCCGGCCGGTCGCCGCGGCGCTCGCGGCGCGGCACGGCGAGTCGGTGTGGGAGTGCACCCACCTCGGCGGCCACCGGTTCGCGCCGACCGCGGTGCTGCTGCCGACCGGCTACGCGTACGGGCGGCTCGACGTGGCCTCCGCCGGCGCGCTGGTCACCGGCGGGTCCTCGGTCGTCCTGGAGAACTGCCGGGGCCGCTCGACGTGGCCGCCCGCCGGGCAGGTGGCCGAGCTGGCCGTGCGCGCCCGCGCGGGCGAGCCGAGGCCGGACGCGCTGCGCGTGGTCTCCGTCGACAAGACCACCGACGGCGGCTGGCTCGCCACGGTCTCCCACGCCGACGGCCGGGAGTGGC
Organism: Actinophytocola sp.; assembly: GCF_036402745.1. Taxonomy (GTDB): domain Bacteria; phylum Actinomycetota; class Actinomycetes; order Mycobacteriales; family Pseudonocardiaceae; genus Actinophytocola. The sequence goes on from NZ_DASWSJ010000366.1 coordinate 9,950, forward strand.
GCGTGGCGGTGGTCGAGCGCGAGGTGGGCCCGGCCCGCCCGGCGAGCTGCGCGGCGGCGCCCACCCCGGCGATCGCCCTCGAGGTGCTCAGCGTCCGCGAGACGGCGATCTGCGGCTAGTCCGCCTCCCCGGGATTGACAGTGTGCGTTGCGTCCCGGCGAATAGTGCGAGTATCGGAGGTGGATGGTGGCTGGGTACCGTCACGGTCTCCTGAGGTTCCGCTGGTCGGCGCGGGACTTCACACGATGATCTACGAGACAGGCCTTAAGGGCGCCCCGGCAGGCCGATGATCCCCAGCGAGGTGACGGCGTCGAGCAGGTCGGCGACGTCGTGGTCGTCCAGCGACTCGCGGATGTGCTGCCAGAGCATGAGGTTGGTCGCGGCCCAGCGGGAGTACGCGGCGGCTGCCTGCGTGTTGTAGAAGTAGTAGCCGTCGTCGTGCGCGGTCTGCTGCTCGCCGATGATCTTGTCGGCTAACTCGCGCAGGGTGATGCCGTTCTCCGCGAGGTAGCGGTGCGACAGCATCACCGGCGTCACCGGGAGCGCCTTGAACAACGTGTCGGCGTCGGACAGCGCCTGCGCCTCCAGCGAGATTTCCGGCCCGCGGTTGGCCATCTCCGCCTCGACCACGATGTCGTCGATCCACTGCGCGGTGGCGGCGCCGACCCCGGCCCGGGAGAGCATGTCGAGCCGCAGCCGCGCGCCCTCGGCGGCGGGGGAGTTGCGGCGGACGAGGTAGTTCACGTCGTGCACCAGCGCGGCGGTCTCCACCACGCTGACCTCGGCGCCGTTGGCCACGGCGAACTGGACGGCCTTGGCCCGCACGAAGCTGACGTGGTGCCACCCGTGGAAGGGCAGCCGCTTGGCGTACCGCGAGCACAGCTGGCGTACGAGCGCGTCGACGACGGTGAGCGCAGCCGCCGGCACGGCGGGCGCGACGGCGTCGACCACGGCGGCGTCCTCGGTGTGCATGGTGCCTCCCCACAACCGGCAAGGCCGGCTGTCGGGGAAACATGGTAGCCGCCACGGTGTGCTTCCAGAAACCTCCAGCGAGCGAATCAAGGTCTGGTCAAGGGCGAGTCAGGGAATGGCTCAGAGGCGGCTGGCCAGGTGCTCCAGCCTCGTCTCCACCGGCACGTGCCGGTGGCTCTCGTGGGTGTCCGGGTCGTAGGACAGGCTCCACGGCGTCACCTCGCGCGACTTCACGAGGAAGGTCATGGTGCCGTCGGCGGCCCGGGGGATCCGGTGGAAGTCCGACGCGAGCAGGAAGCCGGACGCGCCCACGGGGCACGGCGTGCTCCTCACCAGCTCGGCCGAGGTGATCCGGTCGGTCTCCGGGGTGATCGTCGCGGTGTAGCGTTCGTGCAGGTAGCCGCCGCGCAGGATCGTCGTGCAGAAGTGGTAGCGGTGGTTGTGCACCGAGTCGGCGTAGCCGGCCCGCCAGTCCCGCTGCTCCTTGTACTCGTGCAGCCAGAAGGTGAACGGCTCGTCCGGCCGGTCCCGCAGGCACCAGGCGAAGTGGGTGGTCGTCTCGCGGGACCGCTTGATCATGGTGGCCGCCTGGTCGGCCGGCAGCTCGAGCAGGTGGTGACGCAGGTTGGTCCGTAAGCCCGGCTGCTCCGCCCAGGTCGCGAACCACTTGTCCACGCTGCCCCAGCGCCGGGACAGGTCGAACTCGGCCGAGCTCAGCTGCTCGGCCAGCTCGCCCAGGGCGGAGACCCGGATGGGCACGACAATCAGCTCCCCAACTCTGCGGTGACGGAGAACTCCCGGAGGAAGTTGTAGAACTCGGCGTTCAGCTCGAGGAACTGCTCCTCGGTGAGCGGCGAGCCGGTGATCTTCTGGAACTGCTTGATGAAGTCCCCGCGCGTGGTGTCCGGCTTGATCACCAGGTGGTGGGCGTGCGGCGAGGCGGAGATCCGGCCGAACTCGGCGCGCTCCATGTTGTAGATGAACGAGCCCTCCGAGAAGCGCAGCGTGCGCGGGTACTCGGTGGTGGCTCGAGCATCGCTGTAGAGCGTGACCCAGACGCTGTCGTCGAAGATCTCCAGCCGGTCGGTCGGCGGGTCGGTGATCACCGTGACCTCGATCCGGGTGCACCGGCTGCGGGCGAGGTACAGCCCGACGAGCCCGATGCGGATCTCCTCGTGCAGCCGGGCGTGGATGGTGTCGTAGTCGACGTCCGCGGCCGAGTGCCGGATCAGGTACCTGGCCCGGCCGCTGATCCCGCTGAGGTTGCGCGGGTCGGCGACCACGGCCCGGAACTCCCACTCCGCCTTGGACAGCAGCAGCCGCGCCGCCGCGTGCCGGCCGGAGAAGCCGCGGAACAGGTACTGCCTGGTCCGCTGCAGGTCCTGCATCATCAGCTTGTTGAACGCCGGGTCGGGCTCGGCGGTGGGCTCGAACACGTGCGTGGGGAAGAACTCGCGGTTCATCGAGCGGTACTCGTCGGACAGGTCACGCAGGGCCTGGCGGCTCTCGTCGATGAGCGGCGTGAGCATGGCCCGCTGGGTGGCGGTCGCGGTGATGAGTGTCTGGCCGAAGCCGACGATGGCCGAGACCATGGTTCCGGTGGCGACCGCGGTGAGCAGGTTTCTGCCCGCGCCCGGCGCCATGCCGCTCGTGGCGATCATTGCCACGCCCGATGTCACCAACAAGATCAGGAGTAGGAGGCCGGTTCTAGTCCAGAAGATCTCTTGAATCGGGTTCTTGCGGAGGCCCTTGGCATCCGCGGACAACGGGCTTCACCTCCTTGGACGCACCCGTTCGGCTGAATGCTCTACGTATTTGATCGAGCGCGGGGAGTTACTCTACCGCTGGTTCCAGACGTGAGATATAGGCGAAACGAGTGACCGCAACGGTTACCGATAGCCGCCGTTCGGCCCCGGAACGCGCCCTTTAAGCTCGCGAACCATGCGCAACGTGAGCAAGGTCCTTGTCGTGGTGGCAATGGCGTTGACCCTCGGTGGGTGCGTCAACCGCGAGTCGCCGTCCAGCCAGCCGCCCGGGGAGACCGTGAGCTTCCCGCCGCCGAGCGAGTCGGCGTCCCAGTCGGCGCCGGAGTCCAGCGGGTCGTCGGAGACGTCGGGCGTCAACACGGCGGTCGAGTGCACGGCCGACGACATCACCGTCAGCGGTGCGGCGGGGGCGAAGCCGAAGATCACGGTGCCGGACACCTGCTCGCCACCCACCAAGCTGCTCAGCAAGGACCTGACCCCGGGCACCGGCCCGGAGGCCACCCCCGGCTCGACCGTGCAGACCAACTACCTGCTGATGACCTGGTCGGACAAGCACGAGGTGGACACCACCTGGCAGGAGGGCCGCGGCCCGTTCCCGCTGGAGAACGTCGGCAAGGCGCAGGTGATCCCGGGCTGGAACCAGGGCATGATCGGCATCAAGCAGGGCGGCCGGCGCCTCCTGGTGATCCCGCCGGACCTGGGCTACGGCGCGCAGGGCCAGCCGCCGGTGCAGCCGAACGAGACCCTGGTGTTCGTCGTCGACGCCGTCCAGGTGACCCCGGCCTGAGCACGTGTCGATGCGACTCGCGCCCACGCAGCCGCCGGGCGCGCGTCGACGGCCTTGAGTCGCCCGTCGCGCGCGTCCGGGGAACTCAGGGAATCAGGAGGAGCTTGCCCGTGGTCCGCCGGCCTTCGAGGTCTTCGTGGGCCTTGCGGGCGTCGGCGAGCGGGTAGCGGGCGCCGATCCGGACGGTGATGCGGCCGCCCGAGATGGCCGAGAACAGCTCCTCGCAGCGCCAGCGGAACTCCTCCGGCGTGGCGATGTGGTGGGCGAGCGTGGGCCGGGTGAGGAACACTGAGCCGGCCGCGTTGAGCCGCTGCGGGTCGACCGGCGGCACCGGACCGCTGGACGCGCCGAACAGGGCGAGCGTGCCGCGCGGCGCGAGGCTGGCCAGGCTGCCGTCGAAGGTGTCCTTGCCCACGCCGTCGTACACGGCGTTGACGCCCGCGCCACCGGTGAGCCGGCGGGTCTCCTCGGCGAAGTCGGTCTCGGTGTAGCGGATGACCTCGTCGGTGCCGACCTCCCGGCAGACCTGCTCCTTCGCCGCGGTGGACACCGTGCCGATGACCCGGCCGCCGCGGGACCTGGCGGCCTGCACGAGCAGCAGGCCGACCCCGCCCGCGACGGCGTGGACGAGCACGGTGTCGCCGGGCTTGACCGGGTAGGTGGACGTGACCAGGTAGTGCGCCGTGAGGCCCTGCAGCATGGCGGCCGCGGCGACCTCGTCGTCGAGGCCGTCGGGCACCGGGAACGCCTTGCGGGCCGGCACAACGGCCTGCTGCGCGTAAGAGCCGGGAACGTCGGCCCACGCGACGTGGTCGCCGACGGCGACGTCGGTGACGTCCGGGCCGGCCTCGCGGACGACGCCCGCGCCCTCGTTGCCGGGCGTGAACGGCAGGTCCCTCGGGTAGTGGCCACGCCGGTGGTAGGTGTCGATGTAGTTGACGCCCGCCGCGCGGACGTCGACCAGCAGGTCACCCGGCCCCGGCGACGGTGGCTCGACCTCGGCGAGCTCGAGCACCTCCGGTCCGCCGACGGCGCGTACCACCACTGCCTTCGCCACGTCGTCCTCCGCGCGTTGGTCCAGGGCCTGCCCGGACCCTAACGCGTCGGCACGACTCTTTTCGCGTCGAGCCGTTCGGGCTTCGGCCAGCGGACGTTGGTGGCCCAGCCGAGCTTCTCGAAGATCCAGATGACCCGCGCGGAGATGTCGAGCTGGCCGCGCAGCACGCCGTGCCGGGCGCCCGTCGGGTCCGCGTGGTGGGAGTTGTGCCACGACTCGCCCATGGACAGGAGCGCGAGCGGCCAGAAGTTGGCGGCCTTGTCGCGGCTGACGAACGGCCGCGAGCCGACCATGTGGCAGATCGAGTTGACCGACCAGGTGACGTGGTGCAGGAAGGCGATGCGGACGAGGCCGGCCCAGAAGAACGCGGTGACCGCGCCCCACCAGGACATGGTGATGAGGCCGCCGAGCACGCCGGGCAGCACGAGGCTGACCACCGTCAGCGGGATGAACAGCTTGTCCAGCAACCGGATGTCGCGGTCGGCGAGGAGGTCGGGGGCGAACCGGTCGGCGTTGGTGAGGTCGCGCTCGAACAGCCAGCCCATGTGGGCGTGCCAGAAACCCTTGGCGAGCGCGGCCGCGGAGGTGCCGAACAGCCAGGGGGAGTGCGGGTCGCCCTCACGGTCGGAGAACGCGTGGTGGCGGCGGTGGTCGGCGACCCAGGCGATGACCGAGCCCTGCGCGGCCAGGCCGGCGGCCACGGCCATCGCGATGCGCAGCGGGCGGTTGGCCTTGAACGCGCCGTGGGTGAAGTAGCGGTGGTAGCCGACGGTGACGCCGAGCGAGGAGACGAGGTAGAAGCCGGCGGCCAGGCCGATGTCGGTCCAGCCGAGGCCCCAGCCCCAGGCCAGCGGCACGGCCGCGACCATGGCGGCGAAGGGGATGAAGACGAAGAGCTTCACGAGGAACGTCTCCGGCAGCGAGCGCCGGCGACCGATCAGGGGTTTTGACTGGGGACGGGGTTCTTCGCGCGTCGGCGAGAGCGTGGATGTGATGAGTCCGGAAACCTCGTATCTCGGCCGGGACGCGGCCTGTCAACGTACCTACGGTTACGTAGCCGTAGGTTCGGTCTCCACGTTAGGTGGTCTGTGGCTCCTGCGCCACAATCGTGTCCTTGGTCTTAGGTGACTCAAAGCTTTGGTCCTGGATCCCGCACCACAGCGACGCGGTCGCGATGATCACCGACATCGCGCCGAGAACGTGCAGGGAGACGAGCAGCTCGGGAACGCCGGTCCAGAACTGGACGAGGCCGATCGTGCCCTGCGCGAGCGCGACCGCGAGCAGGATCCGGTAGCGCCGCCACGGCGGGTTCGCGGTGCCGCGCAGGTAGAAGCCGAGCAGCACGAGCGAGCCCAGGAACGTGTAGAGGAAGGCCGCGTGCACGTGGGCCAGCGTCTCAACCGGGATGTCGAGTCTCGGCGTGGCGCGGTCGCCGCCGTGCGGTCCGGCGCCGGTGACCATGGTGCCGGTGACCAGGATGCCGACGAGCAGGCCGGTCTGGACGGTGAGCCAGGTGGCCAGCGTCGGGTTGGTGCTGTGGGTTCTCGGTGGGCCGTCGTCCTTGGGCACAGCGTGCGCGAAGAGGGTGGCGAGCCAGACCATCACGGTGGAGGCGAGCAGGTGCACGGCCACGCTCCACCAGACGAGGTCGAGCCGGACGGTGATGCCGCCCAGGATGGCCTGGACGACGACGCCCACCGGCATGGCGATGGCGAGGCGGAGGTAGCGCCGGTCGCGCGGCTTGTGCAGGACGGCGAGCACGAGGGCGGCGCCGGCGATGAGCCCGACCACGCCGGTGAAGAGCCGGTTGCCGTACTCGATCCACTGGTTGAGCGTGGCGTACTCGGGATGCTCGACGGGCACCATGCTGCCGGGGAAGCACTGCGGCCAGGTGGGACACCCGAGCCCGGACCCGGTGACCCGGACGATGGCCCCGGTCATCGCGATCAGCGCCTGGGTCGTGACGACGGCGATGGCGACGCCTAGTTGGAGCCTTCGGCTGGGGCTGGGTACCCGCGCGACACGGGCCTGAAGAGACGCGAACGGCACCGGCCGATCGTATGCACCTGTCCCTGAGGCTCTGGTCCGGCCCTGCTCTATCGCTCGCTCTGGTCCTTGCGGCTGTTTCCCTCGCCGGCGTGGAGCAAGCTTGTTTGCCTGCTGGCCTCGCGTCGCTGGGGTTTCAGGACAGCTTCGTCGTTCGTGCGGCCAGTAGGGCTGCCGCTGCTCCCCAGCCCAAGAGGACCGCGAACACCGTCCAGCTCGGTACCGCGCCGTCCACCAGGGCGGTTCGCATGCCCTCCGCCAATGCGCCCGACGGCAGCAGGCCTACGACGGTCGCCAGTGTGCCGGGCATCGAGTCGGTGGGGACGGCCAGGCCGCCGGCCAGCAGGAGGACGAACCACACGATGTTGGCCAGCCCCAGGACGATCTCCGCCTTGAGCGCGCCGCCCAGCAGGACGCCCAGGGCGCCGAACGACAGCGTGCCCAAGATCACCAGAAGAACGGCCCAGGCTATGCCGGCCGGCGAGGGGGACCAGCCCAGCAGGGCCGCCACCACCGCCAGCGCGACCAGCTGCACGGCCACGACGACCAACCCCGCGATGGTCCGGCCGCCGACCAGTAGCCACCTCGGCAGGGCCGTGGCCGCCAGGCGCTTGAGGACTCCGTAACGCCTGTCGAAGCCCAGGGCGATGGCCTGGCCGGTGAACGCGGACGACATGACCGCGAGCGCGAAGATCCGTGGCGCCACCGAGTCGATGCGGGGCTCGGGCACCGAGAAGATGTCCAGCACCGTGAGGCCGATCAGCAGCGCCAGCGGAATGAGCAGCGTGAGCAGGACCTGCTCGCTGTTGCGCAGCGTCAGCAGGGCCTCGGTACGGGCATGCGTGAGCAGCATCCGACCGATGCGCCCCCGGCCGGGGGCCGGGGTGAAGGTGCCGGCCGGAAAGGTGGCTGTCATCAGCGGAGCTCACGTCCCGTCAGGTCCAGGAAGACGTCCTCCAGGCTGCGCCGGCCGACATACAGCTCCTCGGCCAGGACGCCCTGCTGCGCGCACCACGCGGTGACCGCCGAGACCACCTGCGGGTCGACCCGGCCGGAGAGCAGGTACGAGCCCGGCGTGGGCTCGCTGATGCGCAGGCCGTCGGGCAGCGCGGCGCACAGCTGGCTGGTGTCCAGGCCCGCCCGGGCGCGGAAGCGCAGCTGCGCGGCGTCCGGCTGCTCGGCCGTGAGCTGCCGGGGACTGCCCTCGGCGACGACCCGGCCGCGGTCGATGATGACCACCTGGTCGGCCAGTTCCTCGGCCTCCTCCATCGCGTGCGTGGTGAGCAGGACGCTCACCCCGTCCGCGCGCAGTGCCTCGACGAGCTCCCACACCAGCCGGCGCGCCTGGGGGTCGAGGCCCGACGTTGGCTCGTCCAGGAACACCAGCTCCGGGCGCCCCACCAGCGCGCACGCCAGCGACAGCCGCTGCTGCTGACCGCCGGACAGCCGCTTGTACGGTGTCCGCCGGGCCGACGCCAGGCCGAGCACGTCGATGAGCCAGGCCGGCTCGATGGGGTCGGCCGCGCAGGCGGCGACGAGCGCGAGCATCTCCTCGGCCCGCACCCCCGGGTACGCGCCGCCGCCCTGGGGCATCACCCCGATCCGCGGGCGCAGGCGATCGCCCTGGGTGGCCGGGTCGAGGCCGAGCACCCGCACCGAACCGGCGTCACGGCGCAGGAAGCCCTCGCAGATCTCGATGGTGGTGGTCTTGCCGGCACCGTTGGGCCCGAGCAGCGCGAGCACCTGGCCTCGCTCGACGCGGAGGCTGAGTCCGTCGACCGCGGTGGTGGCCCCGAAGCGCTTGGTCAGCCCCGACACGTCGACGGCGGGAACTGGGGTGCTGGGGCTCACGACGCTAAGGCTATGACGTCAGCTCAGACCATGGATTCACGACCCTCGAAGGCCTGCTCGAACGCCACCGGGTACTGCTGGCGCACCCGGTCGATGTGCCGGCCGCGGCTGGTGTCGCCCCAGCGCTGCCGGTCGAAGTCGGTGAACGGCCGCTCGAGCGCGTCGAGCGTGTCCACCGCGGTGCGTAACTCCGAGTGCCACCCGGGGTCGGCCTCGGCGGGCACGGCTACCAGCGCCTCGATCCGGCGGATGAGCCGGTTCTTCTCGGCCATCGACTCCGGTGTGACTGACCGCAGGCACACGCCGAACTGGCCGGACAGGTACCCCGCCCAGTCCTCGGCGGCGTCGGCCTCGGCGGAGGGCGACGCCGCCGCCGCGGCCAGGTAGCGCGACCGGAACCGGCCGGGTAGCGCGTCGACCCCACCGGCCTCGTCGACAAGCGCGAAGTAGTCGGGCGGGAAGCGTGCCTCGCCGCTGGGGAGCACGTAGGTGGCCTGCGGTAACCGGCCCGCGGAGATCAGCGCGCGGACCTCGGCGACGCTCTGCGCCCGGCCGTCGCACAGCTCGCCGAGGGTGCGGTACTCGGCGATGACGTATCGAATGTCTGACTGGGTGAAACCCGGCTCGCTCACCATGGCCCGGAGGCTATGCCGGGGCACCGACAGTTTCGGGCACCTCGCGCTTGGGCCGGCTCGGGATGTGCTTGCGGACCAGGAACAACGCCAGCAGAACCACGATCGCGGCGGCCAGGTAGGTGTAGGCCAGCTGGAACGTGCGGCCCTCGAACGTGGTGCCGGTGGGCGGCAGGGCCACCGCGAACGCCGCGCTGATCGCGGTCGCCATCGTGCGGAACCGGATGTTGCCGGCCGCGACGGCCAGCGGCAGCGCGGCCCACAGCAGGTACCAGGGTTGCACGGTGGCACCGAACACCAGTACCGCGCCGAGTGCCGCGCCGAGCCCGATCATCGGCCGCAGCCGCCAGCGGAAGCTGTCGAGCAGGAGCTTGGCCGCGAGGAGCGGGCCGAGCACGGTGCCGACCATCCGGCTGACCGTGATGGCCGCGTCGATGTGGTTGCCCAGCCCCAGCACGATGCCCAGGCCCCCGGCGCCGAACCCGATCGCGGTCATCGGTGCCATCCAGCTCTTGATGGCGTTGGCCGTGTTGAGCGTCATCGCCCAGCCGTAGCCCAGCCCGCTGCCCAGCGAGGCGATGGTGAGCACGGTGAGGAACAGCACCATCAGCACCGCGCCGGTACTGAACAGATGGGTCCAGCGCCCCCCGCGCCGCCGGGCGATCATCACCCCGAGGAAGCCGAGTGCGAGCGCCGCCGGGATCTTGACCGCGGCCGCGAGCGTGATCACCGTGGCGCCGACGGCGTACCAGAGCAGCTCGCCCTGCTGCCACGGCGGGAACGGCCCGTCCGAGGTGACCCGCGGCATCCTGCGCAGCGCCAGCTCGATGCCCACCAGCATGAGCCCGATCGCCAGCGCCTCGTTGTGCACGCCCACGACCAGGTGGAACAGCACGAGCGGGTTGGCCGCGCCGAGCCACAGCGCGCTGACGGGGTTGATGCCGAACCGCCGGGCCAGCCGCGGCAGCGCCCACACGATCATGGCGAAGCCGAGGAGCGCGAGCAGCCGGTGGAACGCCACGCCCATCACCACGTGGTCGCCGGTGATCCAGGTGATGCCCTTGCCGATGGTGATGAACAGCGGCCCGTACGGCGACGGGGTGTCGCGCCACATCGTGGGCACCGCGCGGGTGAGCGGGTCGGCGTTGCCCAGCGCCTCGGCCGGGCCGACCGTGTACGGGTCGAGGCCGCGGGCGGCGATCTCGCTCTGCGCCAGGTAGCTGTAGACGTCCTTGGAGAACATCGGGACGGTGAACACGAGCGGCGCGGTCCACATGATGAGCGTGCGCGCCATCTGCGGTGGCGACACCATCCGCTCGCGGCCGGGCAGCGACAGCCGGCCCAGGCCCAGCCAGGCGAGCACGATCATGAACACGCCGGTGAACGCGAGCGCGATGGAGACCGTGGTCATCCGGCTGAACAGGCTGAGGAACGGCAGGCTCCACACCGGGTTGAACACCGGCGCCGCCCCCGCCCCGAGCGACCCGACGGCCAGCAGCAGCGACCCGACCGTGCCGAACCGGCGGACGACGTCGAGCTGCCTGAGCTCGCGGTCGTCCAGAGCGTCGGTCGCGTCGCTGACGGGCGCAGGTGAGCGCCCGTTGACGTCCTCACGCACCTTGTCTCCCGCCACCACGTGAGCAGCGTATCCGTGAGCGAGAGCGCCGGAGCGTTCGCCGTCTGGACGCGTGAGTGGGAGTGACGGAGCGTTCGCCGTCTGGACGTAGGAGAAGCGCAGGCGCGCCAGCGCCGAGCATCGCACGGAGGAAGACGGCGAGTAGCGCAGGAGCGGAGCGAACCATTCAGCACCGTGAGCGGGAGCGACGGAGCGTTCGCCGTCTGGACGTAGGAGAAGCGCAGGCGCGTCCGCGCCGAGCATCGCACGGAGGAAGACGGCGAGTAGCGGAGGAGCGAAGCGAACAATCCAA